>NZ_KK082127.1:57383-82869 GCF_000598065.1 Paenibacillus darwinianus
GTCCGCCAGAAACTGAAAATAGATAGCCGGCGCGAGCGAGCCGGGTACATCATCCTTGCGGCTGATGCCAAGCCGCTCCTCTTCGACCTGACTTAGACGGCACGAAGCGAGGGTATTCCGCCATAGGCTGCGCGAAGGATGCAGAAAATCGAGATGCAGCGGATTCGCGGTCCTTCGCCCCATGCCGTTCATGATATACCGCCCCGCGAGCAGCGGCCAGTCGAACGTGCGGCCATTATAGGTGATCAGATAAGGTCTTTCCTCCAGCTTCCGCTGCACATGGTGGAGCATCGCCCGCTCCTCCGCCGGGTGGCGGATCAGCGCCTGCTCGACGATGAACCGATCCCCTTCCGCATAGCCGAGGCCGGTCATGAACGGCACATTGCCGGTTCCGCTGCCGAGGCCGGTCGTTTCCAGATCGAGAAACAGCATGCTATCCGGACTCGGGCCGTCAGTCTGCGCCGGGTGAAATGCGGCCAGCGCCGGCGCGGCCTCCGCCAGTTCTGCCAACCGATGTTCTCCATGGCGGTGGTCCAGTTCGTATTCGATGCGGCGCAGCAGAAAATCGCCCCATTCGTTGCTTTGTGTGCGCACGTTCATGCCTCGCCAGCCGGACGCAAGCTGTTCGCCTGCAGAGCCGTCCGGCGAGGCGTCTGTTGTGGCGTCCATTAAGGCGTCCGCGGAGCCACCCGGCAAGGCGTCCGCCGCCGGCTGCTCCTCCGTTGCCCGCAATGCTTCCCGCACAGCATCATCGGCCGATTGTTCCGGCCCGGCCGACGGACGCCCGCGCAGCAGATTCATCCGTTCGCGAATGCCGCTCATCGCGCCCTTCCGGTTTCCTCGAGTAGTTGCAGCGCCTGCGTCTTGCCGAGCAAGCCGACTTCCTCGATCGGACCGACGCATGCCGGGCAGCCGCTCAGGCATCTGCAGGAGCGGATCAGCTCCCCGGCACGTCGCAGAAGCTCGTCATGCACTTCGTACAACCGTTCGCTCAGGCCGATCCCGCCGGGGTACCGGTCGTAGAAATAAATCGTTGGCCGCTTCGTGTGCACCGCCTTCACCTGCGGATAGACCCGGATGTCGAACGGGTCGCACATCAGGTAGATCGGGGCGATATGAACAAGCACGTTGGCGATGCCAAGCAGCGCATGCTGCATGTCGTTTGCGCTCCGCCGCGCGGCCGCCTCCTCGCTGAAGGAGAACCAATAGGCGCTCGTATGCAGCTCCTCCTCAGGCAGGTGGATCGGACCGGAGCCGATATTCTCGTGCGTGCGCAGGCGGATTTTTTTGAAAATAGTCGCCTTGGCGTTGACCGTAACCTCGCCGTACTGCCGCACGATTTCGCCCTGAAGCCGCTCCTTGTCCACATGCAGTACCTTTAGCTCCACCGCTTGATTGGCGTCGGTGAAATAATCGACGTCGACCTCGCGGACGAATGCCTTTTTCTCGGGGTAATCGAGCTTCTCGACCTGATACTGCACGCCTTCATGGATGTAGATGGCCTCTTCATGAATGAGGGTCGGCGCGCTGAAGCGGTCCACCTCCCCGAGCACGCGGGCGCCTTCGGTCAGGTCGATGATGACGAAGTTCTCCTGCGCGGCGGAACGGAGCGAGATGCCATGAGCCGGGAACGATTGCTCCATCCAGTACCACCGGTCCTTCACATGATGCAGCACCCGCTCCTCGGCCAGAAACTCCAGCATGTCGCGGATCGGCTCCCCGCCGAACGTTTCATGCTCCTCGAACGGCAGCTCGTACGCTGCGCATTTGATATGATCGATCAGGATCAGCAGGTTGTCCGGATGAATGAGCGCTCTCTCCGGCGGACGGGTAAAGAAAAAGTCCGGATTCTGAATGATGTACTGGTCGAGCGGATTGCTGCTGGCGACCATGAACGTCACCGAGCTGCCTTGGCGTCTGCCCGCGCGCCCCGACTGCTGCCAGGTGCTCGCGACCGTGCCGGGATAACCGTTCAGGACACAGGCCTGCAACTGGCCAATATCGATGCCCAGCTCAAGCGCGTTCGTGCTGACAACGCCCCGGATTTCTCCATTGCGCAGCCCCCGCTCGATTTCACGCCTGAGCTTCGGCAGGTAACCGCCCCGATAACCGCGGATCGATTGGGTGCCGAGTTCGCGCTTCACGAGATCCTGAAGATAAGTAAGAAGCAGTTCCACACGTACCCGGCTGCGCGCGAACACGATCGTCTGCACCCCCTGCTTCAGCAGCATGGATGCGAGCCGCTGCGTTTCCAGCACACTGCTGCGTCGGATGCCGAGCTGCTGGTTCACGACAGGAGGGTTGTAGAAAACGAAATGCTTCTCACCCATCGGCGCGCCGTTGTCGTCGATGACGGCAACGGGCTCCCCGATCAGCCGCTCCGCATGCTCTCCCGGGTTGTCAATGGTGGCCGAAGCGCATATAAACAGCGGATTCGAGCCATAAAACCGGCATATCCGCTTCAGCCGCCGGATAACGTTCGCCACATGGCTGCCGAACACGCCGCGATAGGCGTGCAGCTCGTCGAGCACGATATATTTGACGTTCTCGAACAGCTTGACCCATTTCGTATGATGCGGCAGTATAGCCGAATGCAGCATGTCAGGGTTGGTCACGACGATATGACCCGCGTTTCGGATCGCCTGCCGAACCGTCGGCGGCGTATCCCCGTCGTACGTATGCGTTTTGATATCGGCGCCCATCAGATTGGCGAGCTGCTGCAGCTCGGCCACCTGGTCCTGGGCCAGCGCCTTGGTCGGAAACATATACAAAGCCCGGCCGCTGTCGTTCTCGAGCAGCGATTGCAGGACGGGCAGGTTATAACACATGGTTTTGCCGGAGGCGGTCGGCGTTACGGCGACGATATGACGACCTTCCCGCACGTTCCGGTAGGCGTCCCGCTGATGTGTAAACAGCCGTTCGATTCCTCGGGAGCGAAGCGCTTCGATCAGGTCCGGATGCAGATCGGCCGGCATCGGCGCGGTGCGCGCTTCCCTTGACGGAATCGTGTGCCAGTGCGTTACATTAGCCATCACCTCCGGCTGTTTCCGCAGCAGCTCCAGCCACTCCTCCAGGCTTGACGTTTTTCCCGTCCATCGGTTCATGTCCGTTCTCTCTCCCCGTTGTAAGTGTCCGATTGCCATCGTTATATTCCATTGTACAGAATGCATGTTCGCCCCGCAATCCTATTTAACAATGCTGTATAACGCATGGCAACTCGCCGCATCCTATCAACCGGGGCGAACCGCATCAAATGGCCCGCTCTCTGCATACGACCATTCCCAATGAAAGGCGTGATCATCGTGGCCAAACCGGACGACCGCTCGGATAATGTCGAGCATTTGCAGGAAGCGGTGCAGAACACGGTTGAAAATCTCAATGAGGCGGAGGATTACTTGTCCGAGCATGCCGACGAGATCGGTTCTGCCGAACAGAGCCGGATTGAGAAAAAAAATGAGAACCGCCGCGAGAGCATTCGCGGCTTCCGTTCCGAAATCAAGGACGAGGCCGACTACAACAACCGGTCTTAACCCCCGATTTTCACCGAAAAGCGAACGCGGGCAACCCCCACAGCGCGGCGTGCGAAATGGCTGCAGGGGTTGCTTTTTTTGCGCGAACGAATAGGGCAATGGCATCGAGCCTCGAGCCGTTATTTGAAACGGCCTATTTCGTCTTTGGAATATGTACCTCAAGCAGGTCATACGCCGCAAACGCGGCCGGAAAAACAGCTTTAGCTTCCTCGGCAAGAAGCTGTAGACGCTCATCACGGTAGCGGGTGCTAAAATGTGTGAGCAGCAGACGCTTGGCTCCGGCCTTCCGAGCCGTTTCCGCCGCCTGAACCGTGGTGCAGTGGCCGTATTCCAGCGCTTTGCTCTCCAGTCCGGCCTCAAATGTCGCTTCATGCACCAACACGTCCGCGTGCTTTGCCAGCATGACCGCATTGTCGCACGGCGACGTATCGCTGAGTATCGTAATGACCCTCCCGGCCGAGGGGGGCCCCACTACATCCGCCGAGCGGATGATCCGCCCGTCCGGAAGCGTCACGTCCTCGCCCGATTTCAGCCGGCCTGCCAGCGGTCCGCTCGGCACTCCGTAAGCCTCAAGCTTCGACACATCCAGCTTGCCGAACGATGCTTTTTCTTCGATCCGATACCCGTAACAAACCGTGCGATGAACCAGCTCAGCCGCGCTGATCCGGACGTGCCCGTCTTCGTAAACCGTGCCTTCCCGTTCAATCTCGACCAGATGGAGCTCGTATTCCAGCCTCGTCTCGGTTATTTCTAGAGTCATTTCGATCCATTTGCGAATGCCGGGAGGCCCGTACACCCAGACCGGCGAAGTACCGCCTGCGAATGCCCGGCTGCTGAGCAATCCCGGCAGCCCGAACGTGTGATCGCCATGAAGATGCGTAATGAATATCCGCTCCAGCTTGCTGAGCTTGACCGGCGTACGCATGATCTGCTGCTGCGTTCCTTCCCCGCAATCAAAAAGCCAATAGGCCCCGCATGCCGGCGGCAGACGCAGCGCGGTAGACGACACATTGCGCCCGGGCAGCGGCCTTCCTGCACTCGTTCCCAAGAACGTAAGTTCCACAGCTTCCACCTCCGATTTGTAGCATCCGCCTTTTCCCTACGGATTAAACTGCGGGGCGAAGGAGATGAAAAACCCCGTTTCCTTCCGGAAACGGAGTTGACGAATCGCTTGTCTTCAAGCTTTGTCCACGTTAAAATAATTGGCCTCCGGGTGTGCGAACACCATCGCGGAAACAGATGCTTCCGGCTCCATCATGAAGCCGTCCGTCAGATGAACCCCGATATCCTCCGGTTTCATCAGCTCGAACAACGGCTCCTGATCCTCCAGATTCGGACATGCCGGATAGCCGAACGATACGCGGATGCCCTGGTACCTGGCCCCGAGCCGCTGCTTCATCGTCATGTCGTGCGGATCCGGGAAGCCCCAAACGTCGCGCATCATATGATGAACCCGTTCCGCCAAGCCTTCCGCGACCTCAAGCGCCACCGCCTGAAACGCATGGGAGCGCAAGTAATCGCCGCGGTCCTTCATTTCGTTCGCACGATCGCGAACGCCTTGACCGGCCGTAACGACCAGGAATCCGACATAATCCATGATGCCGCTCTTCACCGGCTTCAAATAATCGGCAAGACACAGATACGGCTCGACCTGCTGGCGCGGGAAGGAGAATCGTTTGATCTCCTTAGACTGATCGTTCGGATCGTAGATCACAATATCGTTGCCGTCCCCTTGCGCCGGGAAGAAGCGGTACATCGCATGCGCATGCAGCGTGCCCTGTGCGGCGGCCTCGTGCAGAAGGCCGTCGACCGTTTCCTTCAGCTGCACCGTCTTTGCATCGCCGGCGGCGAGCAGCTCTTCGACCTTGCCGCGCACGCCGAGATGATGCCCCAGCAGCATCTGCATATTGACATAGGGCAGGACATGTCCGAGTGGTATGTCGCGCAGTACGTGACGCTCCGTATCCGGCGGGATATACACCGGCGCTTCGGTCGAAATATTCGAGCGAATCGCCCGCGTAAGCACAGGAAGCGGCTTCGCCTCCTCTTCCTCAAAGCCGGCGGCCTTCAGCACCTGGAGCTCTTCGAGCATGCGTGCGCGATGGTTCGGGTCCATCAGCTTGTTCGCGATATCGAGACCGTCCATCGCATCCTTCGCGTAGAGTACAAGTCCATCGTACTCCGGACCGATCCGGGTTTTCGTGAATTTGCGGGTCAAAGCCGCGCCCCCCACGAGAATCGGGGCATCGATGCCTGCGGTGCGCAAATCCTGCGCCGTCACGACCATCTGCTGCGCCGATTTGACGAGCAGGCCGGACAAGCCGATCGCATCCGCCTTCTCCTTCCGGTACGCTTCGATCAGTTGCTCCGGCGGCACCTTGATGCCGAGATTTATGATTTTATAGCCGTTGTTTGACAGTATAATCTCAACGAGATTTTTGCCGATATCGTGCACATCGCCCTTAACGGTCGCCAGAATGATTTTCCCTTTGACCGACGATTCGGACTTCTCCATGAACTGCTCCAGATGGGCAACCGAAGCCTTCATGACCTCGGCGCTTTGCAGCACCTCGGCTACGATCAGCTCGTTGCCGTTGAACAACCGGCCTACCTCTTCCATGCCGGCCATCAAAGGCCCGTTAATGATTTCAAGCGGCGAATACTTCTTCCGAGCCTCGTCGAGATCCGGGATCAGCCCTTCCTTCGTGCCCTCGACAACGTAGGATGCAAGTCGTTCTTCAAGCGAAAGGTTCGATACCTTCTCCTTCTTGTCGACCTTCTTGTCGCGGAAGGCCGCAACGAATTCGGCAAGCGTCTCGTCATTCGTATTATAAATCAGACGCTCGGCCAGCTGCCGCTCATGGTCGGGTATCGAGGCGTAACGCTCAAGCTTCTCCGTATTTACGATGGCGTAGTCCAGACCGGCCTTCGTGCAATGGTACAGGTACACGGAGTTCAGCACCTCGCGGCCGGCATCGGGCAGACCGAACGAAATGTTGCTGAGTCCGAGAATCGTTTTGCACTCCGGATATTTCTCCTTGATCATCCGAATGCCTTCGATCGTTTCAACGGCGGAGCCGATGTATTGCGGATCGCCGGAGCCGACCGGAAACATGTTCGGGTCGAAAATGATGTCGTGCGGCTTCAACCCGTACTTGTTGACAAGCAGCTCGTACGACCGAGTCGCGACCTCCATTTTCGCCTCGCGGGAAACCGCCTGTCCGCGCTCGTCGATCAGAATGCAGACGACGGCCGCTCCGTACCGGTGAATGAGCGGAACGATGCTCTGGAGCTTCGTTTCGCCGTCCTCCAGATTGATCGAGTTGATGATTGCCTTGCCCTGCGAATATTTAAGGCCGAGCTCGATGATGTGATCGTAGGTGGAGTCGATCATCAACGGCACCTTAACCTTGTTGACGACAAGCTTGAGGAAGTTCTCCATCGCATACGCTTCGTCGATATCGGTATCCTGCAGGTTGATGTCGATCACATGCGCCCCGTTCTTCACCTGCGCGCGCGCGATCTCGGACGCTTCCTCGAACTTCTCTTCCTTGATCAGCCGCTTGAATTTCCGGGAGCCGGAAATGTTCGTCCGCTCGCCCACCATGACCGGTCTGTTCTCCGGCTCGATATATACCGTTTCGATGCCCGAAACGGCGGGCGGATGGCTGCCTTCCTGCGGGCGCGGCGCATATTGACGCAGCGTCTCGTCCAGCGCGCGAATGTGCGCGGGCGTCGTCCCGCAGCAGCCACCGGCGATATTGATCCAGCCCTGCTCGGCGAAGCCGGCGATTTTGCGGGCCAGTGATTCCGGCGATTCATGATATTGACCGTTCTCGTCCGGCAAGCCTGCGTTCGGATAACAGCTGACCGCCGCATGCGAAATTTGGGAAAGCGTCCGGATATGGTCGCGCATAAATTCCGGCCCCGTCGCGCAGTTCAAGCCGACCGATAGCGGATTCAGGTGTTCGAGCGAAATATAGAAAGACTCGATGTTCTGTCCGGCCAGCGTTGTGCCCATCGGCTCGATCGTGCCGGAAATCATAATGGGAAGCTGTACGCCCAGCTCGTCCATCGCCTTGCGGATGCCGATGCTTCCGGCTTTGACGTTCAGCGTATCCTGAGACGTCTCGAGAAGCAGCGTGTCCACGCCGCCTTCGACCAGTGCCAGCGCCTGCTCATAGTAGCTCTCGACCAGCTGCTCGAAAGTGACGCCGCCTGTGACGGACAACGTCTTGGTCGTCGGTCCCAATGCGCCCGCAACGTAGCGCGGCCGCTCGGGTGTCGAATACTTCTCGGCGGCCAGGCGGGCCAGCTTCGCCGCCGCGAGGTTGATTTCGCGCGCTTTCTCGGGAATGTCGTATTCGGCAAGAACGACGCTCGTAGCGCCGAATGTGTTCGTTTCGACGATATCGGCGCCGGCCTCATAATAAAGCTCATGTATTTTTTGTATAACGTCGGGGCGGGTCAGGACAAGCATTTCGTTACAGCCGTCCAGCTCCTCCCCGCCGAAGTCATCCTCGGTCAAATCCTCCTGCTGCAGCATTGTACCCATTGCGCCGTCCAGAATGAGGATGCGTTGTTTCATCAATTCTTGTAAGCTCGGTTTCGTCATCATCAGGCACCTTTCCGCAAAAATCGTTACCCATTAGTCTACCAGAATCGCACGGTCCTGAAAAGCGCATTCGGTCGACAGTCTGCGGTTTATGTTTTATAATGGAATCGACCGCTTTATACCATGTAGGAAAGAGGGATAAACGTTGGCTGAAATCCGCATCCGCAATACGGACGAACGCATTTCCGGCGAAGAAAACGTTCGCGCTTTTCTAAGCAAGCAAGAAGTTCTGTACGAGCATTGGGACGCTTCCAAGCTGCCGCAAGAGCTGCAAAATAAATTTGTGTTGTCCGACGACGAAAAAAATCAAATCCTCTCCACTTTCGATGTCGAGATTCGCGATCTTGCCGCTCGCCGCGGCTATCAGACGTGGGACATTGTCGCCCTCTCCGATGCGACGCCGAACCTTGAAGAACTGCTGAAAAAATTCGAATCCGTGCATACCCATACCGAGGACGAGGTCCGGGCCATCACAGCCGGTCGCGGCATTTTTATTATCAAGGGCTCGGACGACGTCGGTTACTTCGACGTTGAGCTCGAAGCGGGAGACGTCATCTCTGTGCCTGAGCATAAGCCCCACTTCTTCACACTGATGGAGAACCGCCAAATCGTGGCCGTACGCCTGTTCATCGAAACCGAAGGCTGGATCGCCCATCCTTTCGAGGACCCCGCTTTCCAGAAAGCGTGACGAAGTGACGAAGTAACGAAATGACGAAATAAAAGCGGCCGGTTTACCGGCTTAACGGAAAGCCCGTTCTTCGCGTCATGCGAAGAACGGGCTTTCCGTTTTATGCCTTGGCTTTTATTGCAAAATATCGAGCAGCTCGCTCAGATGCTTGATTTCATGCTTAGGCACGATTTCGTCCGTCCGCGTCGCGCCATGGCGATTGATCCATACCGAATCCATGCCGATCGTATTGGCGCCAAGAATATCGGTTGTCAGCTTGTCGCCGACCATGACGGCCTCCTCGGGCTCAATTTCCAGCATCGCCAGCGCATGGCGGAAAATGTTTGCCGCCGGCTTTCCCTCTCCGAATTCGCCCGAGATGACGATATGATCGAAATAGGGTGCCAGTTGCGGAACTCCGGACAGCTTCTCGCGCTGCAAGTCGGGCGAACCGTTGGTGAGCAGCAGCAGCTTATAGTGGCCGCGCAAACGGTCAAGCACCTCGAATGTCTCTTCGTAAGTGATCGGCCGTGACCGGCGTTCTGCCGGGAACCGATCCGCCAGCTCGGCGCCCAGCGCTTCATCCTCCACGCCGAGCGCGCGCAGGCCGCGAATCCATGCCTGGCGCCGATATTCCGGAGCCAGCGACTGCAGCTTACGGAACTCAGCCTGCTCGCCTTCGCGGAATTCGGCCCAAAGCCCTTCGAACGGGTTAATGCCGATCATTTTGGTGAAAGGAAACGTTTCGTACGATTCGTACAACGCTCTCGCCTCGCGCCTGACCGCCTCTTCCAGTTGCCCGACATCGACGCCAACGCGCTCCGACGCCAGCCGGCACGTCGCCTCAAACGATTCCTTTACGCTTCTTTCATCCCAAAGCAGGGTGTCGTCCAAATCAAATAAAACCGCCTTTTTCGCCATATGTATTCGCTCCCGTGCTATGTCGTTTCCTCTTGGAATGGTATCCCGTTATCCTTTGCGAATATCCGGAGCCGCTCAGCCATCTGGTCTGTCGGATAGCGGTTCATCATCCGGGAAAACACCCAGTTCGCGCCTTTCGCCTGTTCCACAACCACATAACCCGGCCGCACGCTGATTGACTTAATGTTAGGAGCTAACATCAGCTTGTCGCCGGTCATTCGCCGCGTTCCCAGGCAGTCCTTCGAGACGCTCAGATACGGACGTCTGAAAAAAAACAGGACGGCAAGCAGCAAATAAGCTGCGATCGTCACCCAAAACATGGCCGAGTCGGCCGCTCTGGGGGCATTCGGATCACCAGTCGGGATCGTGACCATATAAATGTAAAACACCGTGAACAAAACCAGCAGCGCCGGCAATAAATAATTACGGCCGACATATCGGTCAGTCCTGGCGGCGGTTGCAGACAAGCTCGGCTTCCCTTCTTTTTTGCGTTGCTTGTTGATAACATCGGTATTGCGTCTCACCTTGCGCTCCCATGAGCGGGACATCGTCGTTCCTCCTTGTTATGTCTGTCCATCAGCAATCGCTTATTTAGATAGGCCTGCGGAATTTATCGATGAAACGGGTCGGATATTCGGGCGGTAATGCGCTGATCTCGTCAAGCTTGCTCCAAATGTCTCCCGGCATCGTCCAGCCCGCAGCCCCGATATCGTCTTCAAATTGCTCAAGCGTACTGGCGCCGAATATCGGTGACGTAATGCCTGGCCGCTGGATAAGCCAGCGAAGCGCAACCTGCGCCGGCGTTTTGCCAAGCTCGCAGGCCGCCTTGCGCACCTCGTCGAGGATGGCAAAGTTTTTCTCGGTCGAACGATTCGCCCACGAGCTTTCTCCCGTTTTGGCGGCCAACCGGCCGGACTGGGGCTCTTCGCGGCCGTAACGCCCGGTAAGGAATCCGCTGCCGAGCGGTGCCCATGGAATGATGCCAACCTGCTCGCTCAGGCATAGCTCCATCATTTCCCGATCCATTTCCCTGCTGACCAGACTGTACTGCGGCTGGATCGAGATAAACCGCACAAACCGGTTGAAATCGCTGTAAGCGAGCGATTTCATCAACTGCCAGGCCAAATAGTTCGAGCAACCTATGTAACGAACTTTGCCCGATGATACGAGATCGTCAAGCGTGCGCAGCGTTTCTTCGATCGGCGTTGCGTGGTCCCAGACATGCATTTGGTACAAATCGATGTAGTCGGTTTGCAGACGCCGCAGGCTAGCCTCCACGCCGTCCATAATATGCTTGCGGGAGACGCCGGCACCGTTCGGATGATTCGCTGTCGCAAAGCGAACCTTGGTCGCCAATACGACCTCAGACCTGCGGCCCTTAATGGCTTTACCCACAATCTCCTCCGAGCGGCCGCTGACATACACATCAGCGGTATCAAGAAAATTGCCGCCGTCCTCCATAAACCGGTGTATCATCGACACCGAATCCTGTTCGCTCGTCGTATTGCCGAACGTCATCGTTCCCAGACAAAGCTCTGAAACGGCCAAGCCGCTTCTCCCCAACAAACGGTATTCCATGCATTCCCCTCCGTCTATGAAACAAACCTCAGTGCTTCGTTGTATCTTCCTCTTCATCGGCCCATTTGATGTTGTCCAGCTGATCCTTGAAATTTCTTCTGAACTGCGCAAGATATTTCTTTCTCAACTCGTCCCTCTCGGTTAACTCCTCGTCGGTCAACCCGACCGAGTTCTGCTTGCGCGACAGCTCATTGATTCTGTCCAGCAATTTACCCATATGAATTCCTCCTTCGAGTCTCCCCAGCCGGTTGGCGTTGTTGCCCTCCCCCTACTTTGACATTATCGATAAGTGCTTGTCAAGGATGGCGCCCGCCGCTCCTGAAACCTCCAGACAACGTAAAAGACCGCGGCGCGAACGAACATTCCGCTGCCTGCGGCCTACATTCAATATTTAACCAAGTCCATAACCGCTTCCGGTCCAATGCTCACTTCGCAGGTACGATGAGTGACTGTCCAGCCTGCAAAGCACTGCCCGAAAGACCGTTACGCTTTTTAATCATGTACACGGTCTTTCGAACGTCATCGCCCTCCGGCTGCACGCTACGCGCGATCTCCCATAACGTATCCCCCGAGGACACGATAATCGTTCTTTCGCCCTTCGCGGCAGCCTCGGCCTTCGTGCCTGAGGCTCCCGACTGCACAATGGCAAACCCTGTGAACAATATAAGAAAAAACAATCCCGCCGCTATCAAACGCACCGCTAAGCTTCTTCTGCCAGCCTGTAGATCGCACTTGCCGCCGGTAAGCCCGCTGGCGGGCTTACCGTTACAGGTATGTATTGATACGTATGAAAGACATCCAACTTTATAAGACATTTCGCAGCTCCCCAAACGTTTGTTCTCTTCCTCTTGCATTTAATATAACAGGAACGTTTGTTTGCGTCAATGCTTTTTGGAACATTTGTTCGCTTGTTTTGAAAAACCATCTTACGCTGATTTGCGAACGAGTGTTTTTAAGAACTTATGTTTGTACGAACTCGGGTTCTGTGCTATAATTCGTCACAACAATGATCGATGGAGTGATGATGGTGTCCAAAATTTCCAACCGCCAGCAGGCGATCCTGGAGTTCATAAAGAATGAAGTCCGCGAGAAAGGGTATCCGCCTTCCGTCAGGGAAATCGGGGAAGCGGTCGGTCTCGCTTCCAGTTCCACCGTCCACGGCCATTTGGACCGGTTGGAGAAGAAAGGGCTTATCCGCCGGGACCCGACTAAGCCGCGCGCGATCGAAATACTGGATCAGGACGGAGAAAGCGACATCCATTTTCCACTCGCCGTATCCAAGATCCCCGTCGTCGGCAAAGTTACGGCCGGCGTTCCGATCACCGCAACCGAGAACATAGAAGAGTATTTTCCCCTTCCCGCCCATTTTGTCGGCGACAATCAGGTTTTCATGCTCAATGTAATCGGCGAGAGCATGATCGAAGCTGGTATCCATAATGGTGACTACGTCATCGTGCGCCAGCAGCAGACGGCCATGAACGGCGAGATCGTCGTCGCGATGACGGAAGAAGACGAAGCAACGGTCAAGACCTTCTACAAGGAAAAGGACCATATCCGCCTCCAACCCGAGAATCCGACGATGGAGCCGATACGATTGAAGCATGTCACCATACTCGGAAAAGTCATCGGCTTGTTCAGAAACATCCACTAATTCCGTCTCATATGAAGCGCAAAAGCCACCCGTTCGGGTGGCTTTTTGTCAGTTAAACCCATTGCCGTGCGCAAGCAGCAGCGATTAAAGTAAGCGTCCTGCCTCCCCTACGCACGCCGTTGAGCTGCGGCGCGGGCATTTACAGCTGGCCTTCACACTCCACCTAAGATGCGGCGCAACACTCGCCTCTGACAGCACCACACTATAAAGGGTAATAAAAAAGCCGTCTTTTTCTGCTCCTGCGAGCAGAAAAAGAACGGCTTTCGCATGCCGATCTACATCAAGCTGATTAATACAGCGTCAGATATTGATCGCGTTCCCACTGATGCACTTGAGTCCGGTACATATCCCACTCAATTTCCTTAAGCTCGTAGAAATGTGCCAGGGCGTGGTCGCCGAGCGCTTCGCAGACGACTTCGTCGCGCAACAGCTCCTCCAGCGATTCCTTCAGGCTGGACGGCAAAATTGGAATCCCCTCGTCCACACGCTCTTCTTCGGTCATGACGTAAATGTTGCGGTCGGTTGGCGCAGGCAGCGGAAGCTTGTTCTTGATGCCGTCCAGTCCGGCTTTCAGCATGACTGCCAGTGCCAGATAAGGGTTGGCCGACGGGTCGGGATTACGCACCTCGATACGCGTGCTGAGTCCGCGCGAAGCCGGAATACGGATCATCGGACTGCGGTTGCTTGCAGACCAAGCGACGTATACCGGCGCTTCATAACCCGGTACGAGACGCTTGTACGAATTAACCGTTGGGTTCGTAATGGCCGCGAAACCGCGCGCATGACGCAGCACGCCTGCCATGTACTGACGCGCCGTCTGGCTGAGCCCAAGCTTGTCCCTCTCATCGTAGAACGCGTTCTCTTTGCCGCGGAACAACGATTGATGTGCGTGCATGCCAGAGCCGTTTACGCCGAAGAGCGGCTTCGGCATGAACGTTGCATGCAAACCATGCTGGCGCGCGATCGTTTTCACGACGAGCTTGAACGTTTGGATTTGGTCGGCAGCCTTGATGGCGTCCGCATATTTGAAGTCGATCTCGTGCTGGCCAGGAGCCACCTCATGGTGCGAGGCCTCGATTTCAAAGCCCATTTCCTCAAGCGTCAATACAATTTCACGGCGGCAGTTCTCGCCAAGGTCCGTCGGAGCAAGGTCGAAATAACCGCCCTGGTCGTTCAGCTCCATCGTCGGATTGCCTTTCTCGTCGGTCTTGAACAGGAAAAACTCCGGCTCCGGTCCGACGTTCATCGCCGTGAAGCCCAACTCCTCCGCTTCCTTCAGGCAGCGCTTCAGAATGCCGCGCGGATCTCCTGCGAACGGCGTGCCGTCCGGCATGTATACGTCGCATATCAAACGAGCCACACGATCCTCGGTCACCCAAGGGAACACGACCCATGTATCCAAATCGGGATATAGATACATATCGGACTCCTCGATCCGCACGTACCCTTCGATAGAAGATCCGTCAAACATCATTTTGTTGTCTAATGCCTTTTCAAGCTGGCTGAGCGGAATTTCCACGTTCTTGATCGTTCCGAGCAAATCGGTGAATTGCAGACGGATGAACCGGACGTTCTCTTCCTTGGCAATCCGCAAAATGTCTTCTCTCGTCAAACTCACGGGATCCTCTCCTTCTACGTGCTTTATTCGTATTCGTTACTCATCAAGGTTTATTACTATAGAAACGGGACAACTGGCCTTGAATCATAGAGGCTCTGCCCGGTCTCTTCTCCAGCAGCTGCTGCTTAAGAAGGCGGTGCAATTGCATGTCGGAGAGCTCGCGGCGTTTGCTTTCGGTCTGTTCGGTAATAACCGTCGCTTCCTCCGATTCCTTTGACACGGGATTCATCACCTGCTTAATCCCCGCAATGTTGACGCCTTTCTCGATCAACGATTTGATTTCGAGCAGACGCTCGACGTCGTTGAAGGAAAACAACCGCTGATTGCCGGCCGTCCGCGCGGGCACGATCAGCTCGTGCTGTTCGTAATACCGGATTTGCCTTGCGGTTAAATCCGTCAGTTTCATGACAATCCCGATCGGGAACAGCGCCATATTCCTGCGTATTTCATCCCCCATGCCGCATCAACCTTCCAATTGTTGTGATATGGGTTTATTGTAGCTTTCTAACCGAAACATGTCAAGGTATGTTAGGTTTGATCACAATTATTCCCTTTTCAGCCATTCGGCTCAAGACGGTCAACACCCCGTATTTAACGTGTGAATAGGTTAATCCGCCCTGCATGTAGGCGATGTATGGCTCGCGGAGCGGCGCATCGGCGGAGAGCTCGAGGCTGCCTCCCTGAATGAATGTGCCGGCCGCCATGATGACCGGATGCTCGTAGCCCGGCATGTCCCACGGCTCCGGAACGACATGCGCATCGACCGCCGCCGCCTGCTGAATGCCTTGAACGAAAGCAATCAGATGCTCGGCGGAGCCGAAACGAACGGCCTGAATCAAATCCGTCCTCGGCTTGTCCCATTTCGGCTGCGATTCGAAGCCGAGCGCTTCGAACATGGCGGCCGCCAGTACGCTGCCCTTCAATGCTTGTCCAACCATATGAGGTGCCAGGAAAAGTCCTTGATACATGCCGCGCAGCGTACCGAGCGTCGCCCCGACCTCTCCGCCGATGCCCGGCGCTGTAAGCCGGAATGACGCCTTCTCCACCAAATCCGCCCGGCCGCAAATATAGCCGCCGGTGGCTGCCAGGCCGCCGCCCGGGTTCTTGATCAAGGAGCCGGCCATCAGATCGACGCCCGTTTCGGTCGGCTCCGATTCCTCCGTAAATTCGCCGTAGCAATTGTCGACGAACACGATAACATCGGGCTTGATCGACTTGACGCGGCGCACCATCTCGCCGATTTCGCGAACGGTGTAGGAGGCCCGCCAATCGTATCCTCTGGACCGCTGGATGCCGATGACCCGGGTGCTGACGTTTATGGCTGACTTCACACCCGCCCAATCCACGCCTCCATCCTCCGACAGCGGCACCTCGCGGTACCCGACGCCCCAATCGCGCAACGACCCACCGCCGTCTCCCGGCTTGCCGATCACCTTGTGCAGCGTATCGTAAGGCTTGCCCGTTATGTACAGCAGTTCATCCCCCGGGCGCAAAACGCCGAACAACGCGCAGCCGATCGTATGTGTGCCGGACACGAAATGAGGCCGCACCAACGCCGCTTCCGCGCCGAAAACGTCCGCATAAACGAGGTCGAGCACCTCGCGTCCGCGATCGTTATAGCCGTAGCCGGTCGACCCTGCAAAATGATAGTCGCTCACTCGGTGGCGCCGAAATGCCTGGATCACCTTCCAATGATTTCTTTCCGCCATCCGGTCCATCTCCCGGAACCGTCCCTGAAGCCGTTCCTCAGTCGATTCGGCCAGCCGCAGGCAAGCCTGCCAATGTTTGTTGTCAGCCTGTTGCATTCATTCTCTCCCCCGTTGTCCTACCCGCCGACGTGCCTCCAGCCCCCGTCAATCCTCCGCCGGACATCACAGCCGGATGTATGGCTGCAGCTTGTGACCGTTCAGCTCGTATTCCTGTTTGTTCAAGCGGACGGTAAGACTCACCAGCCCGTCATCATCCCCAACGTCCTGTCCGAGCACCTCGCCGCTGCGGTAAGCCAGCGCGATCAGATCGCCCCGGTCTGCCGGAATGCCGAACGTCAGTGTATCTCCCGTCAGCCTCTGCTGCACGGCTTCCCGAATTTGCTGTAAATCCGGCTCCGAGTAAGCACTGACGAACAGCGCGTCTTTCCCTCCGGCAAGCAGATGGCTGCTCTCCTCCGTGCACAGATCCTTCTTGTTGAACACGGTCAGCTGCTGTTTGTCGCCCGCGCCGAGCTGCGTCAGAATGTCTGCCACGACGGCCATTTGTTCCGACCGCATCGGCGACGAGCTGTCGACGACGTGCAGAATGAGGTCGGCCTCGTTCACTTCCTCGAGCGTGGCGCGGAATGCGGCCACGAGATCATGCGGAAGGTTCTGGATAAACCCGACCGTGTCGGTCAACACGATTTCCTTGCCGTTTGGAAGCTGCCAATTGCGCGAGGTCGGATCCAGCGTCGCAAACAGCTGATTCTCCACATAGACATCCGCTTCGGTCAGCTCGCGCAGCAGCGTCGATTTCCCCGCGTTCGTGTAGCCGACGAGCGCCACCTGGATAACGCCGGATTTTTTTCGCCTTTCGCGGTGAAGCTTCCGATGGCGGACCACTTCATCCAGCTGCCGCTTCAGCTCGGCAATGCGATTGCGGATATGCCGCCGGTCCGTCTCCAGCTTCGATTCGCCGGGGCCCCGCGTCCCGATCCCGCCGCCGAGCCGCGACAGATTTTTGCCATGACCGGAAAGCCGGGGGAGCAAATAGCTGAGCTGCGCCAATTCGACCTGTATGATGCCCTCCCGCGTTTTGGCACGGCCGGCGAAGATGTCCAGGATCAGCTGGGTCCGGTCGATAATTTTCAGATCAAGCGCTTCCTCCAGGTTGCGCACCTGGGCGCCCGACAGCTCCTGATCGAAAATCGCCGTCGTCGCCCCCAGCTCCGAAGCCGCGGCGCGCAGCTCCTCCACCTTGCCTTTGCCGATAAACCATTTGGAATCCGGCGTTTCCCTGTTTTGCGTTATCGTCGTCAACACCCGAACGCCGGCCGTTTCCGCCAGGCTCACAAGCTCGGCCAGCGAATGCTCCGGATCGGCGGACCCGCGCTTCACATCATCGGTCACCAGGCTGACGAGAACGGCTCTGTCCTGCACATCGTTATTCGTATCGTAAGTAGACGTCGCCATCTTTTGCAGCTCCTTTGATTACGTATCCCATTTCAAGTCCTCGGGCCGCAAAGCCATCAGCTCATGCTTGCCGGGCGAACCATTCGCGTATTGATTGAGCAGCCTTACCGCGTGGTGGCGGATCGCCTTCTCAATCGAATTCCGCACATAGCGGGCATTGCTGAATGCGAAGAAGGATTCGTTTTTCTCGGACGTCAAATGCTGCCTGAGCTTGAACAGCGCCTGCGGGAGCAACGTGTAATCGCGCTCCTTGACCATCAGCTCGGCGATGAGGATCAGTTCATCGACCGTATAATCGGGGAAATCGATCTGGATCGGAAACCGGGACGGCAGCCCCGGGTTCGTCATCAGAAAGTTCTCGATCTCCTCCGGGTACCCGGCCAGAATCAGCACAAATTGATTTTTGAAATCCTCCATTGCCTTGACCAGCGTATCGATCGCTTCCTTGCCAAAGTCCTTCTCCCCGCCGCGCGCGAGACTGTAGGCCTCATCGACGAATAATACCCCACCGATCGCCTTTTTAACCAAATCACGCGTCTTCTGGGCAGTATGCCCAATATATTCGCCGACCAGATCGGCCCGTTCCACCTCGATCAGGTGACCTTTATGCAGAACGCCCATCCGCTGAAAAAGCTTAGCTACGATGCGCGCGATCGTCGTTTTGCCCGTGCCGGGATTTCCCCTGAAAACCATATGATAAACATGGGCGCCTCCGGCCAGTCCCGCTTCCGCCCTTAGCCGAGAGACCTGCAGCAATGCGTATATTTCATACATGAGCGACTTGACGTTGTCCAGACCTACCATCGCGTCGAGCTCTTTCTGTATGTCCGTAAACGGATGGCCCTCGCCGGGCCTGGCCTTGGCTGCGTTATCCGCTTCCGGGGCGGGCGCTTGCGCCGCCTGCATGTGGGATTCATTCCCGCGCAAAATTACGCTGATCTGTCGGGAAGGCCTCGTTGGGGCCGTATCGTTCGTCAAGGCCGCACGTCCGTTCATGCGGGCATCACCTACCCTTACGAGAGTCGATTCGATACGGACAAGCGCTCTGCTTCCGCATCCGCCGCTTTATCCAATGTATGCGCGAGAGGTCCGCCATAGTCGCAGATTGGTCCTTCCCCGTGCGGACTTACAAACCCATGTTATCCGGCAGCCGTCTCCCGAAACGGAGCAGCACGCTGTCAAGCTTCCATTTGGTAAACGCCATCACCTCGCGCCGCAACTGCTGCCCGGCCGGCCGCGCGATCGATTCCGCCATCGAGAAGGCGGGCCGTTCATAATTCAGATAACGGGCAATGTCGGCTGCTCGCGCTGAGTGAAACTCATGCGTGATGATGACGACGGACTTGATTCCTACCCGTTTCATGATCGCTTTGCTGTTCAGCAGATTGTCGTAGGTGCTCTGCGCCTTGGGATCGAGCAGCATCCGGTTTTGGGGCACCCCACGGGCCAGCAAGTAATTGCGCATACCTTCTGCTTCCGGAATGGTCGAGCCGTTGTAGTCGTAACCGCCGGTTAGAATAAAGACATCAAATTTGCCTTCCTTGTACAGCGCCAATGCTTGATCCAGACGTTCCTTTAAAACCCGGCTCGGTTCATTACGCCACAATGCCGCTCCGAGCACGATTCCGGCATCGTATTTCTCCTCAAGCGGCTCCGGTTGAAAAGTATCGATGGTCCACAGCAAGTATCCGATCCAGCCTGCGCCTAGCAAGCCCAGAACGACTGCGGACCGAAACGCAAAAGCAAACGGCCGGAAGCGTTTCTTCTTCCGCCGTTTGGCTTTGCCCTGAGCCTTAGAATGAATTCCCGTTCTCACGAAGGCTCCTTTCCGCTCACCCTCTCGGCAAGCGTCTTTCTGTGCTTCAAGCTGAGCGTAAAATAGCGGAATCGACCGTTGCGAATCAACGACAGCAGACGCCCGGCCGTCTTGCGGGCCATCTCGGCATCTTTGGCGCTGACGTCGCCCGAGCGCAGCGCGTCCTCTAGCTCGTCTTCGTCGAGCAGAAATACTTCGCCGGATGGCAGCACGACGATATCGAGATAGAGGTCGTCAAACCACGGCACCTTCTGATCGGTCAAGCCCTGCGTTTTGCAAATATCGATATACCACTGCACAACCTTGCCCTTGTCATCGAACATGGTCGTCACGACGAAATGCTCACCCTTCGGATAATGCTGCATCCACAGGAAGCCCCGGTCAGCCAGACACAGCTTGCGGCCGTCATATTCCTTCCAAAGCGGTTCGCGAAGCTCATGAATCCGGTAAAAGGTCACCAGACCCCGGAAATCGTCTCCGTCCATGGACAAGCAGGTGTAGCTTTTCCGAAGGATGCGACGCCAATTGGCACGATCCGAAAATTTTCGTTTCATAAGCTACGTACCTTTCCGTTGAAGTGGAAAGTGCCCGCTTGCTTGCCGGGCCTTTCGGCGAACCCGACTATCCAAACCTTCCATGAAAAAAGCTTACCACAACTTGCGGGTCATCTCCAGTTAACGGAAAAAATAAACCGAGCCGTCCACCGAAAAGAAACGGGGGCGCAGGCCCCCGTTGCAACCGGTACTTGATGCGGCCCGCGCGGGCATAGCGGGTTGGCTTGTGATTAAGGTAGAAACGCCGCTGGGTCATTACGAACCGTCGGCGCAGCGGCGCCCGTTCCGGGATCCGTTGGCGTTCCGCCGGCGGCGGGGTCGGCCGGCGGGGTGCCCGCACCGTCGGCCGGCGGCGTCGTACCGTCACCGGAAGGCGGCGCTGCGCCATTATTGCCGGTACCGCCATCCGGCGGCACAATGTCGATGCCCCCATCAGGGGGCACGATGCCTGCGCCTCCGCCCTCCGGCGGCACATTCGCTCCGCCCTCCGGCACCTTGGCGCCGTTGCCCGGCATAAGTTCGCCCGGCTGGTCCGGTGGAACGGGCTCTGCAAGCGGCTCCGGAATTGTAATCGATTGACGGCTCGAGGTGTCGCCCTCGGCGCCCGTTTGTTCGTAATAAGCAGCTACATAATATTCGTATGTCAAATTCGGCTGCACGGCGCGGTCGAGCGCCGATGAATCCGAAGTCTGACTGATCAGCGCAAACTCGGATTCCGACGTTTCCTTACGGTATAGATTATAAGCCAGTCCCTCGCCCGATAGGCGGTTCCAGCTAAGCTGAACGCCCTGTTCGGCTTCGTTCCAGACAACCGAGAACCCTCCGACGGTCGGCGGTTTCTCAATCGTCTTGACCCCTTTCGGTCTTGTAAACTTGCCGCTCGGCACACCTTCAAGCGCCTGCGACATCACCTTGCTGAACAAAGAGGCAGCCATGCCGCTGCTTTTCTTCAGCACATGCTCGCGATCCGTCTTGACGTAGCCCATCCAGACTGCCGCCGTCCATTCCGGCGTGTACCCGGCAAACCAGACGTCACGATTGCCGCTGGAATTGAACCCCTCGATGCCATGCTGGGTCGTGCCGGTCTTGCCTGCTACCTCGCGTCCGCCGATCGCCGCCCGGGTACCTGTTCCGCCTTTCTGTACGACGGTTCGCATCAGCTCGGTCAAATACCAGGCCGTTTCAGGCTTCATGAGCTGCTTCACTCGCGGCTTCTCATATTGGTACCTCATGCTGCCGTCCTTGCTCTCGATCCGGACGATGGAATGCGGATCGACCGATTTGCCGCCGTTCGCGATCACGCTGTATGCCGTCGCCATTTGCATCGGAGTAACGCCTTTATAAAGGCCGCCCAGTGCGATGGCGAGGTTGCGATCCTCCTTCGTCAATTGAAATCCAAGCGTCTTGGCAAAATCCAGTCCGCGTTGGATGCCGATTTCATTCAATAGCCACACGGCCGAGGCGTTGCGGGATTCCTTAAGGGACTGCTCCATGCTAATCGCTCCGATATGCTTGATGCGGTTCGAATCGGTCGGACAGTAATTACCGTAGCACTTCTTATCATCCCGCAAGATCGACCAGGGGAACCAATCGCCCGTCTCAAGGGCAGGCCCATACACCGTGATCGGCTTGAAGGCGGAGCCGGGCTGTCTTGGCTCCAGCACACGGTTGGTGCCCTTTTTCTCATATTCCCGCCCGCCCCCGATCGCCTCGATCTCGCCGGTCCGGTGATCCATAATAATCATCGCGCCCTGAACGATCTGTTCGTCGACGCTCTTCTCGAAGTTATCCGGGTTCGCGAATTCCTTCTCGACCACTTGCTGCGCTTTCACATTCAGCGTCGTGTAGATGTTGTAGCCGCCAAGGCGCAGCTCCTCCTCGGTCAGCCCGGTAACGCGCTCCGCCTCGTTTACGACGAAATCGACGTACGCCGGATAGGCTTGCGTCAATGTTCCATTCCTCGTGGTTTCAGGCGGCTCGTATTGCTCGGCCTCCGCTTTCGCTTCTTCGGCCTGGGCCGACGTAATAAGCCCCTGATCAAGCATCAGGTCCAGAACGACACCCATCCGCTCCCGCGAGCGCTCCGGATTGCCGATCGGATTATAGCCGTTGGGCGCCTTCGGCATACCGGCCAGCGTCGCCATCTCCCACAGCTTCAGCTGGTTGAGATCTTTTTTGCCAAAATACAGCTCGGACGCCGCCTGCACGCCGTACGCCCCTTTGCCAAAATAAATCCGGTTAAGATATAGCTCCAATATTTCGTCTTTCGTCTTTTTGTTTTCGAGCGCCACGGCGATCGACGCTTCCGACGCTTTGCGGAAAAACGTCTTGTCACGGGTCAGGAACATGTTTTTGGCCAACTGCTGCGTGATCGTACTCCCGCCCTCAACGGCGCTACGCGCCACGACATCCTTGACGACCGCTCTGCCGATCGCCCAGAAATCTACGCCGGAGTGCTCCCGAAACCGCCTGTCCTCCGTGGCGATAAACGCGTCCTGGAGCAGCTTCGGTATTTTCGAAAGGTCTGCATATTCGCGATTTTCCGACGCATACAGCTTGGACACCTCAATCCCGTTTGCATCGTAGATGGCTGAGGTTTCCGCGAAGTCGAAGGCGCCTTGATTGGCCGCGAGAATGCGTTCCCCGTTCAGCATGATCAACAGGTAGCCAATAATGCCGCAGATGATCGCCGTCGCCACAGTGAAGAACAGGATGGCACCGATCTTTTTTCCCGGTTTCTTCTGCTTCCCTTTATTTACGCGTTTTGACGCGTTATTTGCGTTGCCGCTTGTTTGTCCAGCACGTTTCTCCGTCACGGCAGACTCCCCTTCCGGTTTCTTTTTCGCTATCCTCTATTTATACCCGGATTGTAATAAAAAGAACAACCCGCGCCGGCGGCCACCCGTCAAATCGCGGGAGACGGCACATGCAAGACGGGTTGCTCTGGCACACCGGTATGCTTTTAAACGTATTAATTCGGTAAAAGGTTTCAATTATCGCCGTTAGGCTCCTGCTGCATTAGCGACACATTGCGCTGCGGGGTAAAGGTCGAAATGGCGTGTTTGTACACCATTTGCTGGCGGCCTTCGCTGTCAATGACGATCGTGAAGTTGTCGAATGCTTTGATTACGCCGCGGATCTGAAACCCGTTGGTCAAGTAGACCGTAACCGGAATGCTGTCCTTGCGCAGTTGGTTGAGAAACGTATCCTGAATATTGATCGATTTGTTCATTGGCCGTTACCCCCATCGAAAAAAGATTGATTACAAGTATATTCAAGCTGATTCCCAAACTTTCCTGCTAGTATATCATGAATTGCCTGAACGTTGCCCGAAAAATTTCCCTCGTCCGTGACGTCTACCCATGATATGTCGTGCATATGCCGGAACCACGAAAGCTGCCGCTTCGCAAAATGCCGGGTGTCCCGTTTAAGCAGGTAAACCGCTTCTCCAAGCGTCCGTTCGCCCAGAATGTACGGGACGATTTCCTTGTACCCAAGCCCCCGCATCGAGACGGCGCTCTCGGGCACGCCCCGTTCAAGCAGCCGGCGGACCTCGTCCACAAGCCCTTCCTCCAGCATCAGATCGACGCGCCGTTCCACCCGATCATACAGCTTTTGACGGTCCATCGTCAAACCGACAAGGCAGAGCTCATAGGGAGACGTCTTTGTCTGGCCCGCCAATTGCTCGGACATCGTTCCACCGGTCAAGTGCGCGATTTCCAGCGCGCGTATGACGCGCCGCAGATCGTTGGGGTGCAGCCGCCCAGCGGACGCCGGGTCAACCAACTTCAGCCTGTCGTGCAGCGCCTCCGTGCCGTGCGACTCCGCAAAACGCTGCTGCTCGGCACGGAAGGCTTCATCGGAGCCGGTCTTGGCAAATTCATACTCGTAGCAAACGGACTCCACGTAAAGCCCCGTTCCGCCGACAATGAACGGCAGCCTGCCCCGTGCGGAAATCTCGGTGATCAGCGTCCTGCAGCGCTCCTGGAATTCGGCGGCCGAGAACGGATGGTCGGGCTCGCAGATATCGATCAGATGGTGCGGAATGCCTTCGCGCTCCGAGAGCGGAAGCTTCGCGGTTCCTACATCCATCCCTTTATAGACCTGCATGGAATCACCGGAAATGATCTCCGCGTTCCAGCGTTTCGCGATTTCAAGGCTGTACGCCGTCTTGCCGACGGCAGTCGGGCCGATTAGCGCAAGCAAGCGCGGCTTGACGGTGCTCACACCCTGCCCGCTGCGGTCTTGTTCGTTTTCGTGAAAACTCAAATCCGAATCACTCCATATGTGATTTTCGACGTGTTCCTCGGCCGCGCCCGCTCGAAGCCGAGCCGGTCGAACTCGCCGCTGTCGCGGTGCTCCTTGAGCACGACGGTTTTGCGGGCAACCCGCCTGGCATGCTCGATTGCCTCTGCGGCTAGCGGCTCGTCATTGGCCAGCGTCCTTATCGGCTCCAATGCGCTTGATTCGCGCAGCGGGCGCCCGAACATCGGATCGAAATAAACGATATCCCTGCTTCGGTCGGGCATGGCAGCCAGCGCTTGCAAGTGATGGGCGCGCAAAGCCACGATTCGCCTGAGCGCCTCGTTCACGTCCGGAAGCCCGGTATCGTAGGTCTGCAACCCCTCCCTGACCACGGCGTGCAGCAACGCTTCGCTTTCCAGAGCGGCGACCGTTCCCCCGGCGCCTACCGCGTAGGAGAAAACGATCGCGTCGGCCGCGAGGCCCGCCGTGCAATCCAGCACACTGTCGCCCGGCTCGCAGCCGGCAATTTCAAGCATTGGATCGCGCTCACCGCGACGCAGCCTCTTGACCCGGACAAACGCCATGCTGGGGTGAAAATACAACGCCGGCTCGTCCCCGTCGTACAACCGAATCCCTTCCGGGCGGACGACCAGCAGCTTGTCATCCGACTGCTTGCGCCGGATCCCGGCCAACGTTTCGTTGCCCCGCCTCACGAAGCGGCCGTCCAACTCCCGGGCCAATGCGGCCGCCTTGGCGATTACCTCCTCCGCCGGCTTGCCGGCGGTCGTCACGATCATGACATCACCCGTTTGAACATTTTTTCCAATTGATAGGTGGAAATGTGAACGACGATCGGCCGGCCGTGCGGACACGTATAGGGTTGTCCACAAGCAGCCAGACGGTGCAGCAGTGCCTCCCCTTCCTCCCGCGTCATGCGGTCGTTCGCCTTGATCGACGCTTTGCAGGAGCACATAATTGCCGCCTTCTCGCGAAGCTTGACGATGTCGACCGCCTTTTTCTCGGAAAGAATCCAATCGGCCATCTCTTCGACGATCGCCTGCTCCTCGCCCTTCGGCAACCATTCCGGATGGGCGCGCACGAGAAAGGCATTGAGCCCGAACGGCTCG
>NZ_KK082127.1:82969-84027 GCF_000598065.1 Paenibacillus darwinianus
GCCTGCGGTAAATTCCAGCGTGAGCGGGACGAGCAGCGGCTGCTTGTACGGCGCAGGCTCTCCGAATTTGCGCAAATAATATTCGTAGTTGATCCGCTCGTGAGCAGCATGCTGATCGATCAAATAAAGCCCGTCCTCATTCTGGGCCACCATATAAGTCCCATGAAGCTGGCCGATCCAGGTAAGCTCGGGAAAACTCCCTTTGCCCTCCTGCAACGGCTCCTCCCCGGCCGGATGAGACGCGGGAGCTCCGTCGCGAGATTCTGCCCGATCGGACGGCACCTGGATCGGCTCATCCGCAGCACGTGCGGCAGACTCCAGCGCGGCAGACGACTCCCTGACCGCCCAATCCGCCTGTAGTTTGCCTGATGGACCGTACAGCTTCTCTGCCGCATCCGGCGGAACGGTCGGCGTCGGCGCGTCGGCTCGCCGGTCTCTGCCCTTGTTCCCAAACGGCTCGGCACCGCGATTCCAAAGCTGTCCCTCCGCCCGCCTCGGCGAAAGCCGCCAGCCGGCTGCGCACGAGCTCCGCATCGCCTGCGGTAAATTCCAGCGTGAGCGGGACGAGCAGCGGCTGCTTGTACGGCGCAGGCTCTCCGAATTTGCGCAAATAATATTCGTAGTTGATCCGCTCGTGAGCAGCATGCTGATCGATCAAATAAAGCCCGTCCTCATTCTGGGCCACCATATAAGTCCCATGAAGCTGGCCGATCCAGGTAAGCTCGGGAAAACTCCCTTTGCCCTCCTGCAACGGCTCCTCCCCGGCCGGATGAGACGCGGGAGCTCCGTCGCGAGATTCTGCCCGATCGGACGGCACCTGGATCGGCTCATCCGCAGCACGTGCGGCAGACTCCAGCGCGGCAGACGACTCCCTGACCGCCCAATCCGCCTGTAGTTTGCCTGATGGACCGTACAGCTTCTCTGCCGCATCCGGCGGAACGGTCGGCGTCGGCGCGTCGGCTCGCCGGTCTCTGCCCTTGTTCCCAAACGGCTCGGCACCGCGATTCCAAAGCTGTCCCTCCGCAGCGTATGTCCCGGTTGAAGCCGGGTTGCGGCTG
>NZ_KK082127.1:84127-87232 GCF_000598065.1 Paenibacillus darwinianus
GCCGGGTTGCGGCTGCCGGCAGGACGTTCGTCCGCCGTGCGTGAAAAAGGCGGAAATTCCGGCTCGGGCTGATGGAACGATATGCGCTCCTGCACCATAACCGGTTTGGACCGCTCCTGCGGCACGCCTGACGGGATATGAACCCGTCCCCCGAGCGCTGCGCGGAGCGTCTCCTCTATAAAAGACTTCAGTTCCGGCTCCTTGCTGAAGCGCACCTCCATTTTCGACGGATGCACGTTCACGTCCACAAGACCCGGGTGCATGCCGATTTCCAGCACAGCCATCGGGTACCGGTTGATCGGAAGCAGCGTATGGTACGCCTGCAGAATCGCCTGGTTAATCGCGAAGCTCCGTATGTATCGGCCGTTTACGATCGCGGTAATGCCGTTCCGGTTCGCCTTCGTCAACTCCGGCTTCGAAACGAAGCCAAGCAGTTGATAATCCGGATGATCGCCCGCAACCGGAATCATGCCTTTGGCGGTATTCGTCCCGTAGACGGCCGCGATCACCTGCAGACGGTCGCCGTTGCCCAGCGTTCGAAGCAGCGTATTGCCGTTATGCTTCAGGGTGAAAACGATGCCCGGATGGGCGAGCGCCAAACGATTCATATAATCGGAAATATGGCCGAGCTCGGTCTGAATCGATTTCATGTACTTTAATCGGGCCGGCGTATTATAAAACAAATCGCGCACCGTCATATCGGTGCCCTGCGGCGCATTGGCATTGTCAAAGGAGCGAACCGCTCCCCCTTCGATCGCCAGCCGCTTGCCGAGACCGTCCGCGCCGGCAGAGGACACGCATTCGATCCTCGCCACTGCCGCAATGCTCGGCAGCGCCTCTCCGCGGAAGCCGAGGCTGGCGATGCGGAACAAATCCTTGCTTGTCAGCAGCTTGCTCGTCGCATGCCGCTGGAATGCCGTTTCGAGATCCTCCGGGTCGATGCCGGAGCCGTCGTCGGTGACGCGGATCAGCGTCAACCCGCCCTCCTCCACCTGTACGTCGATCGTCGTACTGCCGGCGTCGATTGCATTTTCCACAAGCTCCTTCACGACCGAGGACGGCCGCTCGACGACTTCGCCGGCCGCGATCTGGTTCGCCAGCTGCTCGTCCAGCACTTTGATTTTACCCATGCGCGTCCCTCCCGTCTATTCCGACAGCTTCGCCTTCATGTCATGTATCCACTGCATCGCCTGCATAGGCGTCATGTTCATCAAATCGATCTTCTTAAGCTGGTCCGCCAACTGCTCGGCTTTCGCCGCCTGTTTCGACCTGGACGGAGCCGGAGCCGGCTCCTCGAACATGGAAAGTTGCATCACGGCAGCCGGCGCGGGCGGCGTACCAGAAGCGGCGCTGTTATCGTCTGAGTGAAGCAGCTGATAAGCGCGCCTGATGATCGTATCCGGCAAGCCGGCAAGCTGCGCACAATATATGCCATAGCTTGTGCTCGCCGCGCCAGCGACCAGCTTGCGCAGGAATGTGACGTCGTCTCCGCTTTCCTCTACGGCCATGCTGCCGTTCGTTAGCCCGGAGAGAGACTCTTCCAAATGCGCAAGCTCGTGAAAATGCGTCGACACCAGCGCCTTGCAGCCGATTCGGTCGTGCACGAATTCGATGACCGCCTGCGCGATCGCCATGCCTTCGCCGGTCGATGTGCCGCGGCCGAGCTCGTCGATAATGACGAGGCTCTGCTCGGTCGCTTTTTCAGTCATGACCTGAATATCCTTCATCTCCACCATGAACGTGCTTTGCCCGCCGATCAGGTCGTCGGCAGCTCCGATACGGGTAAAAATTCTGTCCGTAAGCGGTATCTCCGCCCGTTTGGCAGGCACAAAGCAGCCAATCTGCGCGAGGATGCTTATGAGCGCGACCTGGCGCATGTACGTGCTTTTCCCCGCCATATTCGGTCCGGTAATCAACAACATCGGGCTGTCCTTCGTCAACGCCGAGCCGTTTGTAATGAACGGCGTTCCCTGCATGACCGCCTCGACAACCGGATGACGTCCGTCCTCGATCCTTAGGTCGTACCCGTCCGTAATGGCCGGCTTGGCGAACCGATGGTCCGCGCTGACCGTCGCCAGCGATTGATACACGTCGATCTCCGCTACGGCCTCCGCCAGCCGCTGCAGCCGCCGCAAGTGGGAGCCGATATGATCCCGAAGCTCGGTGAA
Organism: Paenibacillus darwinianus; assembly: GCF_000598065.1. Taxonomy (GTDB): domain Bacteria; phylum Bacillota; class Bacilli; order Paenibacillales; family Paenibacillaceae; genus Paenibacillus_I; species Paenibacillus_I darwinianus. The sequence goes on from NZ_KK082127.1 coordinate 86,296, forward strand.
GCGCTCGTATTCGAGATCGACCATTTTCTCTTCCGCTTCGAGGATCAGCCTTTCCTTTTCCTTAAGCTCGGGCGTAGCGAACCGTTCCGCGTTGGCCAAGGTTTGCTTGCGCTCATAGCGGCCCTCGGGCAGCATCGCAAGGTTCGCTTTGGACACCTCCAGATAGTAGCCGAACACTTTATTATAGCCGATCTTCAGCGTTCGGATGCCCGTCGCGTCGCGTTCGCGACGCTCCAGATCGGCCAGCCATTTCTTGCCGTCCGTGCTCGCCTCGCGAAGCCGGTCCAGATACTCATCGTAGCCGGGACGAATCAAGCCTCCCTCGCGCACCGAAACGGGTGGTTCTTCCACAAGCACCGTATCGATGAGATCGGCAAGATCGGCGCAGACGTCCAGACCGCTCACCAGCATCCGCAGCGTGTCCGAAACCGAATCAGAGCACAACTTGGCGAGCACCGGCACCTGCCGCAGCGATACCTTGAGCGCGTTGAGATCGCGCCCGCCCGCGCTGCCATAGGCGACTCGGCCGACAAGCCGCTCAAGATCGTAAATCTCATGGAGAGCGTCGCGAAGCTCCTCACGTAAAATGAGATCGTTGTACAGCTTTTCCACCGCATCCAGCCGTTCCTCGATCGCCGGCTTGCTCAGCAGCGGCTTATCGATCCAACGCTTGAGCAGCCTCGCGCCCATCGAGGTGCAGGTCCGGTCCAGCAGCCAGAGCAGCGAGCCTTTCTTGCTGCGCTCCTGCACCGTTTCGGTAAGCTCCAGGTTGCGCCGCGTGAACTGGTCCAAAATCATATATTGATGGGGCTCGTAGGCCCGGAACTGCGTGACATGGCCGAGGGTACGCTTCTGCGTGTCCTCCAGGTAGCCGGTCAGCAGGCTGACGGCCTTGCGTCGGACGGACGGCAGGGCGGCCAGCTTCGCCTGCCCGAAA
>NZ_KK082127.1:87332-103015 GCF_000598065.1 Paenibacillus darwinianus
TATAAACAATCGGGCGGCCGACCGAGCCGGTCCCCGCGCGGAGACGGTCCAGCAGCCGCTCATCGCCTACGATCTCGGCGGGGAGATAAACATTCACCTCATCCTGCATCAGCTCGAACGAAGACGGGAAAGAAGTGACATACAGCTCGCCAGTCGATAAATCGCATACCGCGACCGCGAAATACCCGTTCTCCTCCGTCACGCCTGCGATGAAGTTATTGCCCTTGCCGTCGAGCGACTTCGTCTCCATGACGGTGCCAGGCGTTACCACGCGCACAATTTCGCGCCGCACGACGCCCTTGGCGGCGGACGCATCCTCCACCTGCTCGCAGATGGCAACCTTATAGCCCTTCTCAATCAAGCGCGCTATATAATTTTCCGCAGAGTGATAAGGCACGCCGCACATCGGAACACGGGACTCGGCCCCGGCTTCCCGTCCGGTGAGCGTGATCTCCAGCTCGCGTGAAGCAAGAATAGCATCGTCAAAAAACATTTCATAGAAATCGCCGAGGCGGAAGAACAGGAACGCATCCTTGGCCCCTTCCTTGATTGCGAGATATTGCTGCATCATCGGCGTGTATGTGGTGGTCATGCCGCTCCTCCTATGGGTCCGCGCCCGTTTTCAGCGTCTTTCGCCATTATACCAGAAATGGCCCGTCGCGTGGAGCGAACTCCGTCTCCCCAGTCGTCGCGCTGCTCCGGATCCCCACTATGCAGCGCCGGCTCGCTTTTCCTCTTGCGCCGAGCAAGCTCGCCTGTCGGCGCGCGCTTGTAGCAGGGCTTCCCGGGATTACCCCAGGCCCTCGAGCGTGACCGAGCGCCGCACGATACGCGTACATGCCGATGGCTACGGCAACGGAACACCCCATTTCGAGCGAAAATCGGCGGTTTCGTCCCATGTTTCCCCTAGCCGAATCGCCTTGAAAAGCGGCTCGATCCACCGGCTTAGCCCGGAATATGACGGTAACCGTTCCAACGAGTCATGAAGCCGGCTGCAAGCATCCCGCAGCAATGCCCTGTCCCCTTCATAATAAGCGCGGCGATAACGATCCTCATAGGTGGGCAGCTCCGTCACGGCAAGCCGCGCATAATCTCTTGCCGCCGCCAACGCCAAGGCGAACGCGGCGCTCGCCACCGTGGGCGAGACCAGCCAGCTCGGCGGCGTCCGGTACTCGAATCCGCCGTGCGGCTGCCGGCGAAAATCGCCGAGCGCTCCGTAGCGAAGGCGTCTGCGCCGTCCGGCCGCATCCTCCACGGCGGCGAGCGGCAGCGCGACAAAGCTGTCGAGCGTGCGCAGCAGCCGGGCGTTTAGTTCGACGCCGCTTAAATGAAGATGGCCGCCAAGCGCCACTCCGCGCACCGGCATCGCGCCGGCCAGCCAGCGCAGCGGTTGTCCCGCCGTTAACGCGGAAGCCCGGTGAAGCAGCCTCCACAGGTTGCGCAACAGTCCGTCCGGATCTCCCGCCGGATCCGGGCGCAGCTCGACGATCGGCCGCAGCAGCCGTGTGCCCGAACGGACCGTGTCTGTGCCTGCTGCGCCCGTAGGCGGAAAAAACCGGTCGGCGGAAACGATCGTACCGTCGGGGCGAAGCAGCACGAACTCGGGATCCGCTCCGATAAGCAGCATCCCCGAATGCCTAACGTCTCTCCCGTCGCTCCTGCGGCCAACTCCGCTCGCCTCCGTTCTCCCGCCGTGTTCTGCTATTTCATCGACACCACCGATTTTCGGCCATCTATCCCTTCTTTCCGGGCTTCCGCCGTGTCCCCCGACAGCGCCTCCGACTGCGCTTCCTTCACCGATCTCCCGCTTCTTCGTTCCACTGCCATTCTCATCCCTGCAGCCGCAAACCGCCTTCCGCCATCCGTCCGCAAACGCCGCCATCGCCGATTTCCATAACTGCACGTCCTGCGCAGAAACGCTCCGAATACGGATCGCGCGTATAGTTCCCTGGTCGTCGGCGGACAAACGCACAACCGAGTAGTCGAGCCCGAGCGCATAGACGGCACGCACCGCTTCCCTGTACAGCTTCCTGTACAGCGGATGGCTCTCGCTCCAATCCGCAGGAACACGCCCCTCACCGGTGCGCCGGACGGTCAAAGCGTCCAGATGAAACACCGGCACCTCGAAAAACCGCCTATTCGCCCTGTACGCACCCGCAACCCCCACCGGACCGGACATCGCCGGCCCGCCTGCTTCGCTCCGCAAATACGGTTTGCCGCGATCAGACGCAGGCTTCGCCAAGCAATTTCCGCCCTGCTCATTGTCGGCATCCTCCTCCGTCCCCGGAAAGCCGGCACGTTGAAGCTGCAGCGAAGCATCCGTCCAATCGGACGGTCCTCCGCGCGAGCCCCACCCGCGAAGCACCCATATGCCCTTTCGCTCCCACTCATCAATCCGAACAGCAGCTTCCGCGCCACTTCCATCCGCTGCGATATCCAGCACTGCGTCCCCGTCCTCCGGATCACCGTCACGTCCCGCCGTCGGCCACACAAGCAGAGCGGCCGCCTTTGCGACTGCGGAACGCTTTTTCCCGTATGCCCCGTTCGATGCGCTCGGTCCAATCCATACGTTTCCGACCATCTCCACACCTCCTCGTGTCCGCCTGCTGCAGCAATGCTCAGCCGCTCCCCCTCACGCCAGTCGCCTATTTTGGCGTTTTCAACAAAAAAGAGGGCTTCCGCCCTCAAAACGCCAACCTTTGCCGCATACACTGATTTCATCAACGAGACGATATGCGGCCCAAGGCTCCGGATTACAGCTCGTCGTCCAGCAAATCCGGATCAAGATCCTCATAGTCGCCGTCTGCTATGCCGTACTCATAGTCCTTGCCGTCGTCTCCGCTGCCGAATACAGCCACCCACACCTTTGTCTCGGCGACCATCTCGACTTTAAACTCCCGCTCAACGCGCACGACTACGCCCGTACCGCCGGCAGCGATGTTTGCCTCGACGCAGTTCGGCTCCTGGGTGGATTCCGCGGACACCTCTTCCGTGGAAGCCCTATGTTTGGGGTCAAGATAGGACAGCGGTACGCTGTCTACATACGAAACCGTTTCTTTTGCCACATCCGTTTCCGAGTTGCGATTGTAAGAATACCAGATGTTGATATCGTAAGTACCGATCACCTCGATGCCGTCGCCTGACCGAACCGCTTCGTACTGGTGGTTGATGACCCATGCCCCCAGGATGCTCGACGGATGGTGAGGCGGCGTTACGGTATGGCTTACGGTGGAGAACTTACGACCTTTGCCGCAGACAGCTTTCGTAATAATCTCTCTACGCGCAAGCTGTTTATCTGCTAATGCCATGTATTTAACCTCCTCCATACAATCATTCATTTAAAGTGTATGCAGGACATAGGCGAATGTTGATTAAACCATACTAACTAAATATTTATGATCGATCAGGCTTGCGCTATTATCGGTTTTTCCGAATGCTCGTATGCGTATGAGGGAACACCGATGCAGACACGGTTTTTTCTCTTTTTCACTGGACGAGTTCACGGCTGTTGGAAGCTTTTTTTCTTCCATCTTTTCGCGACGGACAGAAAGCGGTCGACCTCCCGGCAAAGCTGCAGCAGCGCGGCGCGCACCTCGAATTCCTCACGTGTCTGCGGCAGCGGCATCGAGCGGAAACGCCGCTCCAGAGCCGCCAGCTCCCGCTCGGCAACGCCGGTGTATACATCCGACTTGATATCTTCCGAGAGAATATACAGCAGGTCGGCGATCAGCTCGCCTTGCGGCCTTTTTTCATAGACGAACGCGATAATCACAGCCATCTGCCCGACCGCCTCGAACTGCCTGCCGCGCATATCGAAGTACGTTCCCCAATAAGCCTGATACCGCCAAAACCGGTTTTCCCGGCTAGTCTCCGCCAAGTGTGCGCCTTGCTCAATCGCTTTCTCGGCTTCCAGCAGTTGCTCCCCGCTCCAGATGCGGGAGGGATCGCGCAGCGTAGCAGCCAATTCGCGAAAAATATCCCGGAGCTTCTCCTCCGTCCTCCGCCGCAGCTCCTCCAGCCTGCGGTCCTCCCGCGGCATATAGGCGAGATTGACGGCTGTCGCCCAGCCCAAGCCGGTAAGCAGCAGCAGCGCCTCGTTCAGGAACAGCGCGCCGGACACTTCCCCCTCTGCGAACAGATGAAAAACAACGACCGAGCTTGTCACGATCCCGTCCTTCAGCCCCAATCGCGACATGACCGGAAAGCCGATCAGAATAAACAAGGAAACCGCCCATATATGAAATCCCAACATAAGAAAGATCGCGGAAGCGAAAAAAAGGCCGAGCACCGCCGCCGCCAATCGGGCGAACGCGCTTTTCAGCCCTTTCATTCGGGTCACCTCTACGCCGATAACCGCCAGCAAGCCGGCCGACAGGGGGGATGACAATTGGAAGTAATAAGCGGTATAAATCGCCAATAGAGCGGCTAATGCGGTTTTGATCACGCGAATGCCCATCCGGAACCTCCAACGGTCGTTTTCTGTACTTTACCAGAAAGTTTACCGCTCTCGCCATCCGGACGTCAACAGCGATTCCAGCGCCGATACAAGCCGGTACATACCCGCCGCAACAACGGCGATGACCATAAGGCTGGACAGCACCAGCGTGAAATTGAAAACCTGAAAGCCATAGATGATCAAATAACCGAGCCCCTGCTTCGCCGTGAGAAATTCGCCAACGATCACGCCGATCCAGGCAAGCCCCACATTGACCTTCAGGGCGGATACGATGGCCGGAAAAGAGGCGGGCAAAATCGCGAACCGGAATACTTGGCCCCGCGTGCCGCCGAACAGGCGGATGACCTTGACGTAATTGCCGTCGATTTCTCGAAACCGGTTGTAAATGACCAGCGTCGTGATAATGACGGTGACCGACAGCGCCGTCGCGATGATGGACAGGTAGCCGGGACCGAGTCCGACGATCAGAATCGGGCCGAGCGCCACCTTCGGCATGCTGTTCATCACGACCATATAAGGATCAAACACGCGCGACAGAAAGGGAATCCACCATAGCAGCGCGGCCAGCCCCGCCCCCAGCAGCGTGCCGAGCACGAAGCCCGATACCGTCTCGATCACCGTAGTCAAAAGATGGGGCCAGAGCGTGCCGTCCGCCGCCGCGGTCCACAAATAGCTGAAAATCCGGCTCGGGTAACTGAACAGCAGCGGGTCGATCCACCCGTTGCCGCCTGCGGCTTCCCAGAGGCCGAGCATGCCTGCGAGCAGGAGCAACTGCACGAGTCTGACGGCCGCCGCCGTACGTATGGCCTTGCGCGCATACTCCGCTTCGAGCTGCTTTAGCCAATCTTGCCGGCCCTCGGCCGCCGAAGCCGAAGCGGCATCCCCAAGCTCCGCCTTATTCCTGCGGTACTTCTCCATCGCCAACCCCCCCGCCTTCTTCCGCGCCGCCGCCATCCCGACCGATCCGCTTCCACAGCCGATCGAACAACGCATTGAATCCTTGCGCCTTCCGCGCTTCCGTCGGCTTCAACCGCCGAAGTTCGGCCGGCACATCGACGACGTCGGCGATTGTTCCCGGATCGGCGACGAGCACGACGACCCGCTCGCTCATGGCGGCCGCTTCGGCCAGATCATGCGTGACCAGAACGGCCGTCTTGCCTAGCTTGCGGAGCGTCTCCCAAACCAGGTCCTCCAGCTGTAACTTGATCGTCATATCCAGCGCGGAGAATGGCTCGTCAAGCAGCAGCACGTCAGGTCCGGCGATTAACGTGCGCGCCAGCGCGGCGCGCTGCCGCATGCCGCCCGACAATTCATGCGGGTATCGGCCGCCTGCATCCGGCAAGCCGAGCTCTGCAAGCAGCGCGTCTGCCGCCTCTGAAGCCCCGGCATTCCGGTTGCCTGCTATATCGAAGCCAATGAGCACATTATCGCGAATCGTGCGCCAAGGGAACAAATAATCCTGTTGCAGCATGTAGCCGATTCTGGCGGAGGGGCCCCTTACCGGCTGTCCAGACAGCAGCACCCGCCCCCGCGAAGGCGGAAAAAGTCCTGCCAACAGACTGAGAACCGTCGTTTTGCCGCAGCCGCTCGGCCCGACGAGGCTGACGAATTCGCCTGTTCCGACGGCCAGGTTTAAGCCTTCCAAAGCCAGACGGGCGCCGCGCACTCCGACGTAGGCGTGCGAAACGCCCGTCAGCTCCAGCGTAACGTTGCGTTCGCCGTTCCGATCCTTCGACAGCATGGGCATGAGCTCCCTCCTTCCCGCCTACCTCCGTCGGCCCGCTACTACCGTCTCATCGCCCGCTCCGCAAAGCTGTTGTCGACGATCGCCCCGAACGGCGTCCGTTCGTTCAGCTCGCCCGCTGAAGCCATCACGTCCAGCAGATTGTTCCATTCCTGCTCGTCGATCACCGGGTTGGCCGCGTACGACTGCTGATCCTTATATCTTTTGATGACGCTCACGACCAGCTCCCTCTCGGTGTCCTCGAAGTAAGGCAGCACCGCGTCAGCAATCGCCTCGGGAGGCTGCTCCGCTATCCACTTTTGGGCCTTAAAGAGCGCGTTCGTAAACTTCTGGATCGTTTCCTTGTTTTTGTCGATATAGCTGCGCTTCGCCATGAAAACCGTATAAGGGAGATTTCCACTCTCCACGCCGAACGAAGCGACCACTTCCCCTTTTCCTTCCTGCTCGAAAACCGACGCCTGCGGCTCGAACAGCTGCACATAATCGCCCGTGCCCGATGCGAACGCCGCCGGAATGTTAGCGAAGTCGACATTCTGGATCATCTTCAAATCGCCCTGAGGATCGATGCCCTGCTTCTTCAGGGCGAATTCGCCCGCCATTTGCGGCATGCCGCCCTTGCGCTGTCCAAGGAACGTTTTCCCCTTCAACTGGCTCCATTCGAATGCCGCCGGCTTATCTCGCGCCACAAGAAAGGTGCCGTCCGTTTGGGTCAGCTGCGCGAAATTAATGACCGGGTCTTCCGCGCCCTGCTGAAACACGTAAATGGTCGTTTCCGATCCGACCAGCGCGACGTCGATTCCGCCGGAGAGCAGCGCGGTCATCGTTTTGTCCCCTCCGAAAGTGGTCTGCAGCTCGACGTCAAGCCCTTCCTCCTTGAAAAATCCCTGGCTGAGCGCGGCATACTCCGGCGCATAGAACAGCGAGCGGGTCACCTCGCCCACGCGCACCTTCACATTCTCTTCCCGTTTCGCTTGCCCGCAGCCGGCCGCCAGCGAAGCGGACAGACCCGCAATCAGCACTAACGCTATGGCCTTGCGCCACCGCATCTGAATCACCGCCTAAACGTTTGGTACGATAACCTATGCAGCCGGACGCCCACTGGTGCTTTCCGCAAAAAAGCCGATCCTTGGCTCCAGAGAGCGCGGATCGGCTTTCAACAAACGATTCAAAGCTTGTAAATATCCTTATATTTCGTTTCGAGATACGTCACGAGATAGGACGGATCCAGAGGCTTGCCCGTCACGCGCCGGACGATCTCGGCCGGCGTCTCCAGCTTGCCGTACCGGTAGATGCGGTCGGTCAGCCACTGCTTCGTCGGCAGCAGCTCTCCCCGCCCGATCTGCGTCCACAGCTCCGGCAGCTCCTTCACGAGCGTATCGGCAAACTGCGCCGCATACATGTTGCCGAGCGAATAGGATGGAAAGTAGCCAAACGCGCCGCCCGACCAATGCACATCCTGCAGCACGCCTTCCTTATCGCTACGCGGCGCGATGCCGAGGTAGCTCCGGTATTTCTCGTTCCACAGCTCCGGCAAATCCGCAGCTTTCACGCCATCGTTGAAAATCGCCTTTTCCATCTCATAACGGATGATGATGTGCAGGTTGTAGGTCAGCTCGTCGGCCTCGATCCGGATCAGCGAAGGTTCGACCGTATTGATTGCCCGGTAGAAATCGTCCACGTCTACGTCCAGCTGTCCCGGGAACAGCTTCCGCAGCTCGCCGAAATATTGCTGCCAGAACGGGCGGCTGCGGCCGATCACATTTTCCCAGAACCGGGACTGCGATTCGTGAATGCCCATCGAGGTGCCTGTGCACAGCGTCGTGCCGATTAGCTCCGGCATAATGTTCTGCTCGTACAGCGCATGCCCGCCTTCGTGAATCGTGCCGAACAGTGCGCTGGTTACATCGTCAGGCAAGTATCTTGTCGTAATCCGCACATCGCCGGGGCTTAGTCCGGTAGCGAACGGATGCACGCTCTCGTCGAGACGGCCGGAGCTGAAATCGTAGCCCATCTGCTCGAGAATGAACAAGCTGAACTTTTTTTGCGCCTCTTTATCGTAGGTTTGCCCAAGAAACGACCGGTCCGGCTGATGCGGCGAAGCGGCGACAGCGGCTGCGAGCGACACCAGCTTCTCGCGCAGACCGCCGAATACCCGGTCGAGCTCGGCGGTCGTCATCTCCGGCTCATACAGATCCAGAAGAGTATCGTATCGGGTCGCCTTCGCGCCCCACAGATCGATGAAGCGGTTCGTATAATCGATGATTTTCTCCAGGTACGGCTGGAAGCCCGCGTAATCGCTGTTTTCCTTCGCCTCCTCCCAGTACGATTCAGCCTGCGAGGTGAGCACGACGTATTCCTGATACAGCTTCGGCGGGATTTTCTTGTTCCGGTCGTAATCCTTTTTCGTCTCCTCCACCAGCTTGCGGTCGATGGCGTGGAGCTGCTCCTTGTTCCCGTCCGCGCCCAACGCGTCCAGGAGCTCGCCCATCTCGTCGGAGGTCGACAGCCTGAACGCTGCCTCGGACAGCACACCGATTGCCTCGGATCGCTGCTCCACGCCCTTTTTCGGCGCACCGGTCCGTAAATCCCAGTTTAATACGCCAAGCGCTTCTTCATAGCTTTTGATTTGTTTGATCTTGTCCCGGAAGATTTGCAGCGTCCCTTTCGTGCCGTTCTCCATCGAATACCCACCCTTCGGTTCTCAGCTTTACTTGATCATACTTTTTGCGCGTCGTATAATCAAATTTAACCCTAATCGTCAGGCTTTGCCCTTTTTTCCGGGCGGTCGAAAGGAGCAACACCATGAAAATTACATTTTCGCCTGCGGCGATCGAGCGTTTGACATCCGAACTGTCCGGTCAATCATCCCGTTTGAAGCTGCTTTACGATACAGAAGGCTGCGGCTGCGTCATGAACGGCGTTCCGACCCTGCTGCGCATCGAGCAACCGGAGGAAGGCGATGTGAAGGCGGTCAGCAGTCCATACGAAATATGGTACGAGAAGCGATATGAAGTTTTTTTTGAAGACGAGCTGAAGGTGGATTACAGGCCCGGAACACCGTCGTTCATCCTGCGAAGCGACAACCAGACCTACACCACCCATCTCCTTCTTCTTAAATAGAGCCAGGCAAGCAGCCCCGTATCGGATAGGAGGAAATTCATATTGAATAACATTGAGAGCATACTGTCCTTCAACCTGGCGTTTGTCGAAAACAAAGAATACGAAGCGTATCTCACCGATGCGTTTCCCGATAAACGAATGGTCATTGTAACCTGCATGGACACGCGGCTGACGGAGCTTCTCCCGAAGGCGATGAACCTGCGCAACGGCGACGTGAAGGTGATCAAGAACGCCGGCGCAATCGTCACACAGCCGTTCGGCAACATCATGCGAAGCATTCTGATCGCCCTGTATGAGTTGAACGCCGCCGAGGTGCTCGTGATCGGCCACCATAAGTGCGGAATGACCGGGCTCAACCCGGAAATCGTTCTCTCCCACATGACGGAGCGCGGCATAGCAGACAGCACGATCGAAACGCTGACGAACGCGGGCTTCAATCTTAACCGCTGGCTCACCGGCTTCGACAGCGTGCGGGACAGCGTCGAGAACAGCGTCCGCATCGTGAGCAATCATCCGCTGCTTCCGCCGGGAACGCCGGTGCACGGCTTGTTAGTCGATCCGGAGACCGGCGCGCTGGAGTTGGTCGTTGACGGCTACTCCGCCGCTAACGGAGCAGCCGCTCAGGCATGAGCAAAAGGACTTAAAGCCGCTGACGATGCGCCTTCAAGTCATTTTCTTTTTCGAAACCGCCGCCTCCCTTGCTTTAATGACGTCCGAACGGTCGCGCAGCGTATGTCTGTCGATCAAGCCCCGATCTCCCATCGGACTTGGCGTTCCCCATTCGAACCCTTTCCGTTCGCTCGCCTCCATGCAGGATATCAGAAGAGCATGGTCGGCGATCGGCAGATCAAACTCCCGGTAAGGCGCCGATTCCGGGCACGCGTCCAGCTCCTTCAGCCGCTCGCCGACGATGCGCAGCAACGCCTCCCCGTCCAGGCCGAGCCGGTCAAGCGCATCGCGCTTCATTCTGACGGCCGCCTGGCCGAACATTTTGCGCGCGCCGCTCCGGTTGCCGCGGCGATGATGATAGGAAGCCACCGCGATCTGAATCAGTCCCATCCATACGTCTCGGTCCGGCTCGGCCGGCGGGAGCGCTTTCCAATATTCCTCCAGCAGCTCGTGGCATTCGAAATAATCTCTCGTCGCATGAAATTCTATCAGATAAGCCCGGTATGCTTCCGGGTAATGATCCATATGCCCGCACACTCCTTCGTCGGAAGCCGTCTTTTTCATGGTCCGGCTCACTTTATTCGGATAAAAAGTGAAACCACTGTTTATATTAGACGTAATTATAGACGAAGGCAACGAACCTATCCCAATCACCAGGAGGAGTAATTACGAAATGAAAAAATTGATGCTTTTAGTCATGGCTTTCACCGTATTTTTTGCATTCTCGATGCCCGACACGTCCGACGCAAGACGCGGAGGTTTCAAATCGCCGAAGAAAAGCTACACGCAGACGCCTTCGAAGCCGGCCGACAACAACGTACAATCTTCGCAGCCGAGCAACAGGCAGGGCGCAACGACAGGCGCAGGCGCGGCTACGCAGAACCGCGGATTTTTCAGCGGCGGCGGCTTGATGAAAGGTTTAATGATTGGCGGCCTGGCCGGTCTTCTGTTCGGCGGCATGTTCGCCAATATGGGCGGGTTCGGAGATTTCATCGGCTTGCTGATTAATGTGCTCGCGATCTATTTCATTTTCATCGGTATCCGCTCCGCCATTCGTTACTTCCGTGAGAAACGCAGACTGGATAACCAGCGGAGACCGTACTAAGCATGCGAATTTATATGGATGAAGTCATCAATGCCGTCTGCCTCCATATGGCCGACCGGAGAGGCGTTCAGCCGGCCGAGGTCGAGGTGGAGCTGGCATGGGATGAGGAGTACGGCTACACCGCCGAGGTTTGGGTGCAGGGCAGAAGCCAGTTTCTGGTCGAATCGAACCTGCTGGAAGCGATCGAGCAGTACGTGCTGCGCCAATATGGCATTCGCGCCTTCCGCTCGCAAATCACGCTCGGCCTGGACGATGAGATTTGGGCCGATATCGCCGTTTAATACGTTTTCCAGACAGGCTGCTGAGAAGCAGCCTGTTTTTTGGCTTCGTTCTCCATTAAAGCGGAAGTGTCGATTGTTCTCGCCGGCTAATGAATCATGAACGGGATTTTTCCCGTTTTTTATTGCTTTTCTTCCTCTTTTGTCGACATTGCCGTGCAACCTCTCCCTCTCTATTGCGTCTAATTAATAGATTGGGAGAGGAGTGAATAACGCAATTATGAACAACAGGATCAAGCTTGGATTGGCGTTGTTGCTTACCGTCCAAGCAGGCCTCACGGCCGCAAGCGCGTACGCGGCTCCGGACGCCGACCGCATGACGAAATTCCGGGTATATCAGAACGAGAAGGCGCTGCGGGAATTCGCCACCGAATCGCAGGCTGTCGCCTACGCGAAAAGCTTCCGTTACAGCCGCGTCGAGAAAATTGCCGACCGCCAGTGGGTGTGGGACAATTTTCCCCGCTATGAGCTGTATCAGAACGGCGCCACATCGGACAAGTGGGAGTATCGGACATATGCGGAAGCGCTTCGCATCGCCAAGACGATGACGAACGTACATATCCGCGATTTGGAACAGCCTGGCTGGGTGTACAGCCGGTATGCGCGATATCGGGTTTACCAGGGAGACAGGACGCTTCCAAAATGGAGCTTCCTGACCATCGCGGAAGCCAAGAAGGAAGCGAAATTTTACGGCAATATTCATATTATGGACACCGTCACCAACCAATGGATCTGGGACAATCTCACCGCCGCGCAGAAGGAAGGCGAGCGCCGGAAGACGGCCATTTACCAGATCAATGCGGACGGCATGCCGACCGGCGGTGACGGCTATTCTTTTCTGCTCGATGCGATCCGCGCTGCGGCCTCCGTGCCGAACAGTGAAGTGATGAACACCGTGACCGGCCAGATCGTCCACTCCAACGTGCCCGCTTATCAGGTGACACAAAACGGAAACGATGTCCGCCGCTTCTTCGGCCTCGATAATGCGATTGCATACGCCAAAACGTTAACCGGCGCCGAAATTGTCAAGAACGGGCTCGTCTGGTGGACCAATATTCCCTACCTTCAGGTGATGCAGGGCGACAAGCTGGTCCGCTATTTTCACACGAAAAAAGGCGCCCTGGCGTTCGCCAAAGGCTACGACAGCGCGCGGATCGTGACGGAGCGCGGCACCACGATCTGGGACAACCTGCGCGAGCTGCTCTATCTTGGATGGAACGGCACCTCGAAGCGGGATACAATTCTATCGCACGTCGCTAACACGCAGGGGCTTGATATCGACTCCCCTACCTGGTTCGAGCTTGCCGACGCAACGGGCAAGCTGACCGACACCTCCGACGCTTCCGTCGTGGCCGAGCTGCAGGCCAAAGGCACGCAGGTGATGCCGCTCGTCCACAATCAGTTCGATTCCAAGCTGACCAGCGCATTTCTCGCCGATGCCGCCGCGCAGAAATCGTTCATCGACGCACTCGTCGGCAAGCTGGCCGAAATCGGCGCGAACGGCGTCAACCTTGACTTTGAAGCGATGGCCGGTGCCGACCGCGACCGGTACACCGCTTTTGTGAGCGACCTGGCTGCAGCCGCTCGTCTGCGCGGCCTGTCGATCTCCATCGATCTTCCCCGCGGGGATATCAAGTGGAACAGCCGGACCGCCTATGACCACGAGAAGCTCGCCGCTCTGGTCGACCATGTCGTCATCATGGCCTACGATCAATATTGGAAAGGCAGCGACGCGCCGGGCTCGGTCTCGGGTCTGGAATGGGCGGAGCAAGGCATACTCGACTTCCTCTCCTATGGGATACCCCGGACAAAGCTCATGCTCGGCGTTCCGTTCTATGTGCGGGAGTGGAAGCTGGACGGCACGGGCAAGCTCCTGGAAAACCGCGCTATCCTGATGAAGGACGTGCCCGCCCTGCTTGCTTCGGTCAAGGCCAAAGCCGAGTTCGACAGCCGTTTTGGGCAGACGAAATATACGTACGTCAAGGACGGCTTTCAGTACATATTCTGGGCGGAAACGCCGCAAACGACGCTGGCGCGCATCGACCTGGCCAAGAAATACGACCTGGCGGGCGTCGCGGCCTGGCGCCTCGGCTATGAGCCGGCTGAGCTGTGGACCTCCATGCTGCAGAAGAAGTAAGGGCATTATAAGCATAGCTTCATTGAAAAAAATCGGAGGGCGAGAAATCGCCGCTCCGACTTTTTTTTATTGGCCCGTGAAGAAAGCCCTCCCTGTGGAAATCCAACCTTTCGGCGAACCTGCCCAAATATTTGGCAGATTCGTTTCGTGTATCGGTATTTGCCCAGGTATTAGGAAAAGCTATGCCTTGGATAGCCTTTACGGTTGCGGTTGGGAATGGAAGAAAGGCGCCAAACTATCCCTCTCCCTATACGGAATCGCATAGGCACTCGGGTCATTGGGCTGTACCTTGCCGTTATTTTCGGTTATGATTTTATCATGTAAGCAAAACATACATATAGTGAGGCGAGTTCATGATGAGTGAAAATAAAATTAAAGTTCGCATTCCGGTTCAAGGGATGACTTGCACAGGCTGCGAAGAGCATGTGATCAAAGAAGTCAAGCCTCAAATCAGCCACGCAGGCGATTATGATTTGGTTGTTATCGGATCAGGCGGAGCCGCTTTTTCGGCCGCCATTGAAGCCGTCCAACAAGGAGCTAAAGTAGCCATGGTTGAGCGCGGCACCATCGGCGGAACATGTGTCAATATCGGGTGTGTGCCTTCAAAAACACTGCTCCGTGCCGGGGAAATCAATCACCTTGCTCACCGGAACCCTTTTCTTGGAATAGAAACTTCCGCCGGGCCAGTGGATTTGGCTGCACTGGTTAAGAAAAAAAATGAACTTGTAGATACGCTTCGCCGGGAAAAGTATATCAAATTGATCGATGATTACGGCTTTGAACTTATTCAAGGGGAAGCTCGATTCATGGATGAAAAGAGCATTGAAGTTAGTGGCCGGAAGATCTCGGCGAAAGGCTTCTTGATCGCAACAGGCGCCGCACCAGAAGTTCCGGACATTGCAGGACTGAAAGAAATCGATTATCTCACCAGCACCTCTGCTCTTGAACTGAAAGAACTTCCCAAACGACTTGCCGTAATCGGTTCCGGATATATCGCCATGGAATTGGGCCAGTTGTTCCACAATCTGGGAGCTGAAGTTACATTAATGCAACGAAGTGCGCGCATCTTAAAAACGTATGATCCCGAGATCGCTGAAGCTGTAACCGAGGCCCTGACCGAGCAAGGAATCCATTTAATTAACGGAGCCACGTTTGTGCGAGTAGAACAAGACGGAGAAGTAAAACGTGCCCACATTATGGTTAACGGTGAGAATCAGGTGATTGAAGCAGAACAACTTCTGATTGCAACGGGAAGAAAACCAAACACAGCAGCCCTGCATCTTGATGCTGCCGGAGTAAAGGTTGGAAACCGCGGACAGATTATCATAGATGAATATTTAAGGACCAGCAATCCTCGCATTTATGCGGCAGGCGATGTGACGTTGGGGCCGCAATTTGTTTATGTGGCGGCTTATGAAGGCGGCGTGGCAGCCCACAATGCCTTAGGTGCATCGCGCAAGGTCAATCTCAATGTTGTTCCAGGCGTAACCTTTACGAATCCTTCGATTGCAACTGTCGGCCTCACGGAAGAACAGGCGAAAGCGGCGGGATATGAAGTGAAAACGTCCGTTTTACCGTTAGAAGCTGTGCCGAGGGCGATTGTCAACCGCGAAACCACAGGTGTTTTCAAAATAGTCGCCGAATCAGAAACACTGAAAGTTCTCGGCGTGCATATTGTTTCCGAAAATGCGGGAGACGTTATTTATGCAGCAACATTAGCAGTAAAATTTGGGTTGACGGTGCAAGATTTGCGCGAAACTCTTGCACCGTATCTGACAATGGCGGAAGGACTTAAGTTAGCCGCGCTTACCTTCGATAAAGATGTATCCAAATTATCCTGCTGTGCGGGGTAACAAAAGCCGCCGAATTGGCCTATATCTAAATTTTCTTCATTTGATGAAATCGAGTAGGTGAGGGCGGCGAGCCCTCGACCTCTCGACCTCTAACACCACCGTACATGCGGGTCGGCATACGGCGGTTCCAAAAGAGATTAACAAAGCTCCAGATCGCGAGAAAGCAAACTTTTCGGCCCTCTTGCTTCCCAAAAGAAAGCTTCTCCGAATCCACTGGTCAAAGCTTTGGCAATGGGGCGAACATGTGTGTCTCGTTAGCCACGCATTATGTCCTTCATCCTTTTGTATTCTTCCTCCGTTATTTCACCGCGTGCAAAACGT
>NZ_KK082128.1 GCF_000598065.1 Paenibacillus darwinianus
GCGTTGCCGCCTCCCGCAGCCCCGCCGAATGCCGCGCGGATCAGCGCCTCGCCTTCAGCGAGCAGCGCCTGCACGCGCGCGGCGGCCTCCGGCATCGCCTGCCGCCCGGCGCTGCCTGCCTGCCCCTGCTTCGCCAGCTCGCCGTCGGCGCCCCCGGCGAGCTCAGCCAGCTGCGCGCCCAGCGTTTGCAGCAGCTCGCCGGCCGGCTTGCCGAACAGCGTCTGCCGCAGCGCGTCCACCGTCGCGCCCGTCATCGGCAGGCCACGCTTGAACGCTGTCGCAGCCGCCTGCATCCACTGCTCATCGGCCGCGCCTGCCGGCATCGCAGACGCCGCCTGCTGCAGCGCCGCTCCCGCTTCGCGCGTCAGCGGAAAGCCGTCCCGCTTCAAATCGCGTACCAGCTCATGCGCCCACTTCTTGTCGGGCAGTCCGAGCATGCGCGCCAAATCCCTGGCCGTCTCCTCCGGCAGCGCCGCGCCCGGAAGATCGACCGGCTTCAGGACCACCTGAGCGCCCGCGGATTCCGGCTGCACCTGAAGCATCGTCGTCTGCCCGGGCTGCATCACCGTTTCCAGCTTCGCACGCACCGTGTAGCCGTTGATCTGTACCAGCGCATCCTGCTCCTCGAGCATCTGCACAATCACGCCCCGCACGATCTGGCCGATCTTCAATTCCAGCGCCTTGGCGCCGTCCTGCTGCACCTCGCCGAGCAGTCCGCGCATAAGTTGGCTGATGTTCATCCCGAGATTCCTCTCTTCCGTCTATCCTTATTCTCCGCTCAGCGCAGCCGCATGGCGAGGCGCAATCGTTTCTTTCCTTTTATATCGGCGGCTGTCCGCCGAATCTAAAGCTGAAGCCCCCGGCAGCGGCACGGTTCATTTTGGCAAAATCAACGGCAAGTTGTGCAAAGATGAAGTTCAC
The DNA here is from genome assembly GCF_000598065.1 of Paenibacillus darwinianus. Classification (GTDB taxonomy): domain Bacteria; phylum Bacillota; class Bacilli; order Paenibacillales; family Paenibacillaceae; genus Paenibacillus_I; species Paenibacillus_I darwinianus. The sequence continues at coordinate 922 of NZ_KK082128.1, forward strand.
ACTGACAGCAATGGAAGCGCCAAGTTCTAATTCGCTTAACCCCCAACCAAACTTTTTATTGACGGTTATGGCAAACATGGTAAAAATGGTTGTGATAAATTTAGGGTCTAGAAATTTTTTCATCTTGTTTACCTCCCGGCGCTATACCGCCTGTAATTTAAGAAAAACGCCTGACGGCGTCCTTTAAGTTCGCACAACTGGGTTCATACCTGCAAAATCGCTGGATGTAGGCAATACCCTACATCCAGCTT
>NZ_KK082129.1 GCF_000598065.1 Paenibacillus darwinianus
GCAGCGGCGGAAGCTGCTGCCGATATGCAGACGGCGCAGCTGGAAGCGCGCTGGATCGCCCGGCGCATCCGCACGCTGATCGACGGCGGCTCGGAGGGAGACAAGCCGTTCCGTATGTACGACGGCAGACTGGGTTCCTACCGCAAGCCGGCCTGGCGCGATATCGTCATTCTGCTGCGGGCGACACAGCAATGGGCCCCTATATTGGTGGAGGAGCTGCAGGCGCACGGCATTCCCGCCTACGCCGAGCTGAACACCGGTTATTTCGAGGCCACCGAGGTCGAAATCATGCTCTCGCTGCTGCGGGTCATCGACAACCCGTTTCAGGATATCCCTCTTGCCGGTTCGCTTCGTTCGCCTATTTTCGGACTGACGGCCGAGGAACTGGCGAAAATCCGGGTGTATGCGGGCGGAGGCTCCTACTACGAGGCGGTTCTCCAGGCTGCGGACGATTTGCTGTTGGATGACGGCATCCGGCACAAGCTCGGTTTGTTTCTCGAACGGCTGAATCGCTGGCGCAATGAAGCGCGGCAGGGCTCGCTGGCCGATCTCCTTTGGGGGATTTGCCGGGAAACCGGCTTTTACGACTTTGTCGGCGGCCTGCCGGGCGGCGTGCAG
>NZ_KK082130.1:0-25176 GCF_000598065.1 Paenibacillus darwinianus
CGGCGTCAATCCTGCGCCCCCGGCCGTCAACCGCAAAGAAATAGCCGACCTTGCCGCGCATGTCCGGGTCAATCCTGACCTTCGGCGAGCCGATCTGGACCACACGGCAATCCGCGACGGCGCCTTCCCGAAGCAGCAAACTCGCAGCGTGGTAAGCCGCCACTCCGCCGCCGCTGTGCCCGATGAGCAGCACGCTGCGCCCTTTGGCGGAGCCGCGCCGTACGGCATCGGCGGCAACGATCCCGCCGAGCCGCGCGCCTCCAAGCATACGGCTGGACAGATCCCGCTTCACCTCGCGGACTTGCCGCAGCAGCCCGCGCCTGTAATCGCCGTACGGATATACGATACGCACGGTTGAGTCCCGCCATTCTTCCTCCCGGCACAGCTCAGCCAGCCGGCTCATCAACGGTTCGAAGAAGCCCGGCCAGGTTTTTATGCCGGCCAGCAGATAGATGTCAATGCCGCATGCACGGTTCACCGGTACCACACCTTGTCCGTACGCATGAGTACGCAATAATTCCGTTAGTTACTTTCATTATACACGTTAACAAAAACCATGAAAACCTTTTGCCGGGCTAAGCCGCTTCTTCTCAACAGCCGCAGCCACCGTCTCCATTGATGAAATACGCGAACGAGAACGGCGCGCCCAGCTCGGCGGCCCGCGTTGCGCTGTGTCCGCTTGAACCGAGCAGCCACACTTCAGGCGGGGTATCAACCGTCGGCATCGCAGTCTGCCGGCAATGTAAAACGGCCCGCCTCTCCCACAGGCAGGCCTCATTCCAGGCGAAAACAAAGACGGCTGTCTGCAGACAGCCGCCTCATCATGAAGCTCAACCCTTCAAAATTGTTTCGATCTCCGCCAGCTCCTCCGGCGAGAATTCCAGGTTGTTCAGCGCCGCGACGCTGTCCTCGACTTGGCTGACGCGGCTTGCGCCGATCAGTGCCGAGGTCACCCGGCCGCCGCGGAGCACCCAGGCCAGCGCCATCTGGGCGAGCGATTGGCCGCGCCCCGCCGCCACTTCGTTGAGCTGACGCAGCTTGTCCACCAGCTCCGGCGTCAGGTTCTTCTCGCTGAGGAACACGCTAGAGCCGCCCGCGCGGGAGTCCTGCGGAATCCCGTTCAAATATTTATCCGACAGCATCCCTTGAGCAAGCGGACTGAAAACGATACTGCCCACGCCGTTCTGCTCCAGCACATCCTGCAGGCCGTCCTCGATCCAGCGGTTGAGCATGCTGTACGAAGGCTGGTGAATGAGCAGCGGCGTGCCGAGACCGTTCGCGATCTCGATCGCGCGCGCCATCTCCTCCGCCTTGTAATTGGAGACGCCGACGTACAGCGCCTTGCCCTGGCGCACGATCAAATCCAGCGCCCCAATCGTCTCCTCCAGAGGCGTGTTCGGGTCCGGACGGTGATGATAGAAAATATCGACGTAGTCGAGGCCCATCCGCTTGAGGCTCTGATCGAGACTGGATACGAGATATTTCTTCGAGCCCCACTCGCCGTATGGCCCTTCCCACATGTAATAGCCTGCCTTGGTCGAGATGATCATCTCATCGCGGTACGGCGCGAAATCGCTCTTGAGCACGCGGCCGAACATCGTCTCCGCCGAGCCCGCCGGCGGTCCATAATTGTTGGCCAGATCGAAATGCGTGATGCCGAGATCGAAGGCGCGCCGCAGCATCGCCAGCCCGTTCTCATAGACATCCACACCGCCGAAATTATGCCACAGACCAAGCGAAATCGCCGGCAGCAGCAGGCCCGAACGGCCCGTGCGGTTGTACTTCATCGTTGCATAACGCGAATCAGCTGCTTGATAGACCATAGCTCTCCGATACCTCCTCGAATGGGAACCATACAATCCTAAATAAGTCCTTACGGTTGGGCTTGCAGCTTTTCCGGGGATTCGCTCTTGGCGATCCGCAGCGTGTAGGGCGTCGCTTTAAGCTCCTCGTCCGGCGTATAGAGCACGACCAGCAGCGTGTCGGTATCCTTGCGCAGGACGCCGTCGCGCAAATAAGCGTCGAGATCGAACGACAGCCGCTCAATCACCGCATGCTTGTGCAGGTCCTTCTCCGCCGGCGCGAGCGCGGCAAAAGCTTCCGATACGTCCTGCGGCCGCTCGGCCAGCCGGCGCATCCAGCCGCCCTGCTCCCGCTTGTCCATCAGGAACGGCCACCAGGCTTTGCGGGGCTTGTAGTTATGGCCGAGGAAAAAGTCATATTTCATCAGCCCGAACGCCACCTCAAGGTCCAACGTCCCGGCTTCCGCCGATGCGGCGCCCCGCTCGCTCAGAAACGACCACAGCCGCGAGAAAAGATCCTCCAGCTGATGCCCGATTTTCTGCCAGCCCCGTTCCTCCCAATAATCGCCGAACTGCTGAAAGAAGTCAAACGGGGATGGAAACGCATTCTCGACCATGTAGAGCAGCGTCCGGTCCATCCGGTGCGCATTCCAGTACTTCTCGAGCACATCCTCCACCCGTTTAATCCGCACAATATCGGAGAAAGGCAGCAAATCGTTGCCGAGTATTTCATACGGGGCGCGGTCCATGAAAAGGTAGCCGTGCTTGTCGGCGTCGAGCCGCATGCCGGTGCCCCGCAGCATTTTCAGAAAACCGAGCTGCAGCTCCTCGGGACGAAGCGCGAACACGTCGTTGAACGTTTTGCGGAACGTATTGTAGTCCTCGTGCGGCAGCCCGGCGATCAGATCGAGATGCTGGTCGATTTTGCCGCTCTCCTTCACCTTCGTCACCGTGCGCGTCAGCTTCGCGAAGTTCTGGCGCCGCTGTACCGCCTCGTTCGTCATATCGTTGGTCGACTGGACCCCGATCTCGAAGCGAAAAATGCCCGGAGGCGCATGCTCCGCCAAATAATCGAGCACCTCGGGACGCATGATGTCGGCGGTAATCTCGAACTGGAACACGGCGCCGCGGTGGTTCTCGATCAGAAAACGGAACATCTCGAGCGCGTAATCCCGCTTGATGTTGAACGTCCGGTCGACGAACTTGATCAGCTTGGCGCCCGAATCGATCAGGTACAGCAGGTCAGCCTTCGTCCGCTCGATATCGAAGTAGCGGACGCCGACCTCGATGCTCGACAAGCAGAACTGGCAGCTGAACGGACAGCCCCGGCTCGTCTCAAAGTATACGACGCGGCTGCCGAGCGACTTCACATCCTCCGAAAAACGGTGCGGCGAAGGCAGCTTGGCCAGATCCAGCTTCGGCCGCCCCGGCATCACAACGATCTCAGGCGCGCGATCCGCCTTCCGCTTGCGGTAAGCGGTGCCGAAAACAAGATGGTATTTGCCTTCGCCGGCGATTTCCGTCAGCAGATGGTGGAACGTCTCCTCGCCTTCGCCGACGACGATGAAATCGACCTCCGGCAGCCTTTCCATCCAATAGTCCGTGTCATAGCTCACCTCGGGGCCGCCAAGCACGATCCGCAGCTCCGGCATGATTTTGCGCAGCATGCCGATAACGGTGATCGTCTCCTCGATGTTCCAGATGTAGCAGGAGAAGCCGACAACGTCCGGGCGGCGCGCGAACAGGTCGGCGACGATATTCATGGCCGGGTCCTTGATCGTATATTCGGCAATGTCGATATCGAAATCGCGCTCGCTGTAAGCCTTCAGGCAGCGCAGCGCCAATGACGTGTGTATGTATTTGGCGTTCAAGGTCGCCAGGACGACTTTCATATTCGTTCCCTCTTTGCTTTCTATCGCATTTTTCCAGCTGGATGCCGGCATTCCGGAAGCTTTCCCGGCTGATCCCATTTCGCCTTCTATTGTACCGAAACGGCGAACAAAAAAGAAGAGCGGCCCCGCCGCGCGGGCACCGCTCTTCCGATAATCAGCTTCTGACGCGGATATGCATCCGTTCAAGAATTTGCAGGTTGATGACGTCGTAGCGCAGCCGCCACTTGCCACCGCCGAGGTCCGTCGTTTCGCCGTCCGCGAAGCCCCGGGGCTTCGCATTGAACGTCTGCTCGTAATAGACGAGGAATTGAATCCGCTGGTCCGGCAGCATGCGGCGCAGCTCCGAGCCGATGTTCAGCGCCCAGAGCTTCAGCTCGTTGGAGGTCTTGTCGCCGTATATTATGTAGAACGCCGGGTCGATAACCGCGCTGACGACGATCCAGCCCTGCGCATCGCGCGCTACCGCCCAATTGTTAAACGCCGCCACGCCTTGCGACGTCTGCGACTCGCCGAAATTGTTCTCGAGCAGCTGGCGTATCTCTTCGTCGGTCGCATCCTTCAGGCTGTCCGGGAGCGCCGACGCCGGGAAGGCGATCTTGCCCTCCTCAACCGGGTTCTGCTCCAAATCCAGCAGCCAGCCTTCGAGACCCGAAAGGTCCACCGCGAAGTTGAGGTCGGCCTTCGTGTCCTCCACGCCCGACGTCGTAATGCCGATCAGCTCGCCGTATTCGTTGAACAGCCCGCCGCCGGAGCTGCCGTGGTCGATCTGCGCGTTCGTCTGGAAGAGGCGGACGCCTCCTTCGAACGTGATATTGCTGATCAGCCCTTCCGAGACCGTATTGCGGATGCCGAGCGGACTGCCGATCGCGTAAACGCGGTCGCCTTTGCGTACGTCGTAGCTATTGCCGATCACGACGCCCTCGCTTTGCGCAAACCGTTGCATCGGCTCCTTCGTCTGCAGGATGGCCAAATCCTGTTCCTGATCGCCGGCGACCATCCCTTGAAGCGGCACCGACACGCCGTCGTTCAACTGCACCTGGCCCTCCTTGGCCCCATTAATCACGTGATAATTGGTTAACACCCACCGGTCGGACAACACGATCCCGCTGCCTTGCCCGTAATTCGTCGTAATCATCACGACATATTCGTCGTTGCGGGCCACAAGTTCCGCCGCGGACAGCTTTTGCCTGTCGGATTTCGCCGTCTGCCCGTTATCGAGCCGTTTCATCTCCTGCTCCAGCCGGTATTCGACGGAAGCGATACGGACGGATTTCGTCCTGCTCTCCCAGGCCGCATCGGCCTCAAGCGCCTCGCTGACGAAACGGAGCGGCACCATCGTCGCGCCACCAATCACCTGCGCCGGCGTGCTCAACTTGACCGCTTTGCCATTGACCACCGCCTGTGCGGAGCCGATCTTGAGTGAAATATTCCGCGAGCCCTTCTGGGCGAAAACGGTTTTCGTCTGCTGCTGCCAGGCAACCGGCGCGCGCAGCGCGTCAAAAATCGGTCTCATCGGCACGAGAAGCGTCCCATTCTTCTGGACCGGAGCCGGCTTGAGCGCAAGAGGCTTGCCATCCACATAAACCCGGATCTCCGATTGCATCGCCGGGGTCTGATCCGCCGACGACGTCGGCGCGAGAATCGCCGTCTGCGCGGGCAAAGCGATAAACGCCGCCGCAAGCAGCATCAAAATTTTGTTTCTCATGGATGTTTTCATACGGTTCCCGTTTCCCCCAGACATTCTCCTGTATTTCCCATTCCCCATCGTAACACCCGAATCCGCCCGTTGTCTACGGCAATTAACGGCCCTGCCGCATGGCGGTCGTTCCGGTATCATGCTATAGTGAAACCAAAAGCCAATAACGGAGATCCGATCATGAACAAGCGTCAGAACAAGCACCCGAATAAACGTTATCAAAAAACGGCCCCATCGGCAGGCGGACAGCCGATTGCTCGGCAATTTACGGTCGTCGAACCGGTGGAGCTGCTGCCTTTTCTGCTGGCTAAATTATCCGGCGAGGGACGGAACTCAGTGAAATCGATCCTCGCGCGCGGACAGGTTTCCGTAGGCGGCAAAGCCGTCACGGCCTATAATTATCCGCTCGAGCCTGGAGACACGGTCACGGTCCAAAAGGAGAAGGCGGCCGAACAGGCGCCGTTCGCGGGCATGTCCATTCTCCACGAGGACGATGACATCATCGTCATCCTGAAGGATGCGGGCCTGCTCTCCATCTCTTCGGGCAAGGGCCAGGATAATGAAGTGACCGCCTACCGCCAGCTTATGGCGCATGTGCGCGCCAGGGACCCCCGGAACCGAATTTTCGTCGTACACCGCCTGGACCGGGACACGTCAGGGGTCATGATGTTCGCCAAAAGCGAACAAATTCAGCAGGCCCTGCAGAACGGCTGGCAGGAGGCGGTCAAGGAGCGGACCTACGTCGCGCTCGTCGAGGGACAGGTCAAGAAAACGGAGGGCACCGTCTCCTCCTGGCTGAAGGAAAGCAGCACGTTGAAAATGTACTCCAGCCGCTACCCGAACGACGGCCAGCACGCCGTCACCCATTACCGGGCGCTTCAGTCGGGCAACGGATTTTCGCTGCTGGAAATTCATCTCGAAACCGGACGTAAAAATCAAATCCGCGTGCACATGGAAGATATCGGCCACCCAATCGTGGGCGATAAGAAATACGGCTCCAAATCGAAGGTAATCGGGCGTCTGGGCCTGCATGCCCGCATATTGGCTTTCGTGCATCCGGCAAAGCAAACGGAGATGCGCTTCGAAACCGACATTCCGAAGTCATTTTGGAAACCTTTCCGCTTAGGAGATTAAGCTGATGTATACGTTTGCCGCGCTACCGGGTTTCGGGCTCGGGCCGGTCCATAAAGTCGGGGGGTATCCGCCGCGCCTCCCCAGATTCGATCGCCGTCTCGATCACGGCCTTCCGGACAAACTCGACCACTTTGTCGTTAAATATGCTCGGGATAATATATTGCTCGTTCAGCTCGTCCGGCTGCACGACCGCCGCAATCGCCTTGGCCGCCGCTACCTTCATAGCCGGCGTAATCGTTGCCGCGCGGCAATCCAGCGCGCCGCGGAAAATGCCCGGAAAGCACAGCACATTGTTAATCTGGTTCGGGTAGTCGCTGCGCCCCGTCGCCAGCACGCGGACATACCGCTCGGCGACATCCGGCTCGATCTCCGGATTCGGATTGGCCATCGCAAATACGATGCTGTCCTGCGCCATGCTTTCCAAATGCTCGACTTGAAGAACGCCGGGTCCGGACACCCCGATGAACACATCGGCGCCGCGCATCGCGTCTGCGAGCGAGCCCTCGATCCCCTCCGGGTTCGTGACCGCCGCGAGCCGCTCCCATTCCGGATTCCGATATGCGGCACCGCGTCCAATGATGCCTTCGCGGTCGACCGCGTAGACATGCCTGGCGCCCGCCGCCAGCAGCATGTTGCAGATGGAAACGCCGGCAGCGCCGATGCCGACGACTACGATTCGCACGGTTTCCAGCTGCTTGCCGACGACACGCAGGGCGTTGAGCAGCCCGGCGAGCGCAACGACCGCCGTGCCGTGCTGATCGTCGTGGAACACCGGAATGTCCAGCTCATCGATAAGTCTCCGCTCGATCTCGAAGCAGCGGGGCGAGGCGATGTCCTCCAGGTTGATGCCGCCGAAGCCCGGAGAGATCGCTTTCACGATTTGGACAATGGCGTCCGGGTCCTTGGTGTTCAGACAGATCGGAAACGCATCGATGCCCGCCAGCTGCTTGAACAGCATCGCCTTGCCCTCCATGACAGGCATCGCCGCTTCCGGACCGATATCGCCCAGACCGAGCACGGCGGTTCCGTCCGTGACGACAGCCACCGTGTTTCTTTTCATCGTAAGGGAATATGCTTTGCCCGGATCGTTGTGGATCGCCATGCTGACGCGCGCAACTCCCGGTGTATATACCTGCGACAAGTCTTCGCGGTTCTTGATCGGAAGCTTGGGGCTTATTTCGATTTTACCGCCCAGATGCACGAGAAAGGTGCGGTCCGACACATTGACCACACGAATGCCCGGCATGCTTTTCAGCACCTTGACGATTTGTTCGTTGGCCGATTCGTGCAGGTTGACGGTCACGTCGCGCGTGGTTGCCTCCTTGGCTGAGCGAATGACGTCGATGGCCACAATATCGCCGCCCGCCGCACCGATCGCGGCGGCTACTTCCCCGAACGTTGCAACCGATTTCTGAATTTCCATACGAATGACGATAGTCGTTGAGATCGACAAGATTTTTCCCCCTCGATTTTTGTGATGAAAGCCGCAATCGTTCATTGGTCTTTCCGGACATAACGTTCAGCCCGGCGATAGTCTTCAACGGTATCGATATCGTCATTCCATTCGGCCGTTGGAAAATCCACCGTCGCCACGCTTGCCTTGTGCGTCTTCAACAGGCTTCGTGCCCCCTCGTCTCCCTGCAGGCTGTCGAATAACGGATACAGATTCCTGTCGAACAAAACGGGGTGCCCCGGGCGGCCGCCGTATGCGGCTCTCACGATGCGGATGCCTTTGCCGTATCCGTCTTCATACCGCTCGATCAGCCTGCGCACCGCTTCGTCCGGAATGAACGGCTGATCCGCCAGCAAAATGAACGCCGCGCGCGCATGCTCCTTCACCGCTTCGATGCCTGCCCTGAGCGAGGTGGACATGCCTTGCTCCGCATCCTGGTTAAGGACCAGCCTAACCGGTTGATCCACTATACAGGCGGACATCGCTGCAGCATGATCGTTCGCAGCCACGACAACAATCGGGCTCAAGCCCGAGCGGATGGCCAGCTCGACCGGATACAGGAACAGCGGCTTGCCCGAGAGCAAGGCGAGCGACTTGCCGCCGCCGAATCTTCGCGCCTGTCCGGCCGCCAATATGATCGCTCCGATTCCGCTTATACACAAACGCCCCCTTTCGATCTGCGCTTACGCTGCCTTATCCTTTACTTAATTCGCAGCACGTGCGCAAATTCCTTCTCTCCGTCTCCATTCCCAGCTAATCGAGCGCCTGCGCAGGAGTTCAATCGCTGGCAATGCCTCGTATGTAGGTGTCGCTGCTTAATCAATGAACGGCGTGCACATCCTGGATGGTGTGCCAACCTACGTACATTGTGCTTCAACTGAATGGACACGAAGGATTAGACATCTCGCATTATGATCTCCATCATTCGGCAAGACGGCTAAGCTTGGTTAGGAAAAAGGTAAAGCTGACGTCTAATTCCCACAGACGTCAGCTTTACCTTTGTTTGCCGAGCTGCTATCGCAAGGCTCAGACGACAAGCGCGGCGGTTTGTTCCTCCTGCTCGGCCGGTTGCTGCTGAACGGCCGCCTGGGCGGCGGCAATGCGGGCAAGCGGGATGCGGTACGGCGAGCAGCTGATATAGTCCAAGCCGGCCCCATGGCAGAAAGCGATCGATTCCGGATCGCCTCCATGCTCGCCGCAAACGCCTGTTTTCAGCTTTGATTTCACAGCGCGCCCCTGGGACACGGCCATATCGATCAGACGGCCCACGCCTTCGGTATCCAGCACTTGGAACGGATTGTTCGGCAGCAGCTCCCGGTCCATATAATGCGCCATAAATTTATTCTCAGCGTCGTCACGGCTATAGCCCAGCGTCATTTGCGTCAAATCGTTAGTGCCGAACGAGAAGAAATCGGAGTGCACCGCGATTTGGTGGGCAGTCAAGGCCGCACGCGGCACCTCGATCATCGTGCCGACCTTGTAGCGGCAATCCCGGCTTTTGTCCTTGCCGAGCACCTGCTCCGCGATCCGGTCGACCATCTCGCGCAGCAGCTTCAGCTCGCTGGCATGGCCGACAAGCGGAATCATGATCTCGGGCTGTACATCGATGCCTTTGTCCATGCAGGCGGAAACCGCACGGAACACCGCTTCGACCTGCATATCGTAAATTTCGGGATAGACGATTCCCAGCCGACAGCCGCGCTGTCCCAGCATCGGATTGGCCTCATGCAGGCTCCGCACCTGCCGGATCATCCGTTTCACCTCGGCCTGCTCGTCGCCCGTTCCTTCCTGCTCGTAGGTCATCCGCACTAGCTTCTGCTGCAGCTCCTCCAGATTGGGAAGAAATTCATGCAGCGGAGGATCCAGCAACCGAATCGTAACAGGCAGGCCCTCCATCACCGCGAGCATGTCCCGGAAGTCGGCCTCCTGCATCGGCAGCAGCTTCGCAAGTGAAGCCTGACGCGCTTCGCGGCTTTCGGCGAGAATCATCTCCCGCACGATCGGCAGGCGCTGCGGCGAGAAAAACATATGCTCGGTCCGGCAAAGGCCGATGCCCTGCGCGCCGAACCTCCGCGCGGTTTCCGCATCCTGCGGATTGTCCGCGTTGGCATACACCTTGAGCGTCCGCAGCTCATCCGCCCAAGCGAGCATTTGACTCAGCTCCTCGGTCATCACCGCCTCGCTGACCGGAATTTCACCAGCTATGACGCGTCCGGTCGCCCCGTCGAGCGTAACCCAGTCGCCTTCGCGGATCACGGCGTCTCCCGCCGTCATCGTCTGGTCCTCCAGACTGATCCGCAGCGACTCGCAGCCGCATACGCAAGGCTTGCCCATCCCGCGCGCGACGACCGCAGCATGGCTGGTCAACCCTCCCCTGCTCGTCAGAATGCCTTCTGCCGCAATGAGCCCCTGAATATCCTCTGGAGTCGTCTCCGGCCGGGCAAGAATGACGCGCTTTCCCTGTTTTCTCCACTCCACCGCCTTATCGGGGTGGAATACGATTTGCCCGACCGCAGCCCCGGGAGAGGCGGCAAGCCCGGTCGCGAGCACGGATTTCACCGCCTCTTCCTTCAAGCCGCGGTGCAGCAGCTGGTCCAGATGTGCGGCCTCGATACGCATCAAGGCTTCCTGCTTCGCAAGCACGTTCTCCTTCACCAGATCAACGGCGATTTTGAGCGCCGCTTGCGCGTTCCGCTTGCCGCCGCGAGTCTGGAGCAAATACAAGCGGTTGTTCTGCACCGTAAATTCAATGTCCTGCATATCCTTGTAATGCCGTTCGAGCTGCTTCGCAGCCGCAGCAAGCTGTTCGAATACAACAGGCATCGAATGCTTCAGCGTTTCAATCGGCAGCGGCGTGCGGATGCCCGCCACCACATCCTCGCCTTGCGCATTGATCAGGTATTCTCCGAACAACATATCCTCGCCGGTCGCCGGATTGCGCGTGAACAGCACGCCGGTGCCGCAATCTTCCCCCATGTTGCCGAATACCATGCTTTGCACATTGACCGCCGTTCCCTGCGAATCCGGAATCCGGTTCAGCTTGCGGTATACGCGCGCGCGCGGATTGTGCCAGGATTTGAATACGGCTTCCACCGCCATGCGCAGCTGGTCGCAGACATTCTGAGGAAACTCGCGGCCTGCGCGGCGTCCGATACAGTCCTTGAAGTCCTCGATCAGCGACTGCCAGCCCTCCGCCGTCACGTCGCTGTCCTGCTCCACGTTCAGACGGGACTTGAGCCGATGAAGCCGCGTCTCAAACTCGGACCCGTCGATCCCCAGCACTACGCTGCCGAACATCTGCACCAGCCGGCGGTAGCAGTCATAAGCGAACCGGTCGTTTCCGGTCAGCTTGGCCAAGCCGCGCACCGTCGCATCGTTGAGGCCTAAATTCAGAATTGTATCCATCATACCGGGCATCGAGGTAACGGAACCCGAACGTACAGATACGAGCAGGGGCTTATCCTCACTCCCGAACGTTTGTTCCGTTTGCTGCTCCAAACGGTTCAGGGCTGCCGTGTACTGCTGCTCCAGCTCAACCGGCATCCGGCTGCCGATCCGAAAATAGGTGTGGCAGGCCTCGGTCGTGATCGTAAAGCCAGGCGGCACCGGCAAATGGGCGCGCGTCATCTCCGCCAGGTTCGCTCCTTTACCGCCTAGCAGCGTTCTCATATCGGCGCCGCCTTCGGCAAAGCTATACACATATTTCTGCGTCATGCTCTTATTCCTCCTATAGTGGCCATTTCAATATTCGCGATATGAGCGGCAAAATCGACGACCCGCCCGGCATACGCCCATTCATTGTCATACCAGGCAAGCAGCTTGACCTGGTCGTTCCGGACCATGACGCTCAAGCCGTCGATGATGGAAGACTTATCGTTGCCAATATAATCCGACGACACGAGAGGCAGCTCATTGTAGCCGACGTAGCGCCCCAAGGGACCCGCGCAGGCTTGTCGGAACGCGTCCTTGACTTCGCCAGCCTCCACCGGTCGTCCGACCTCTGCCTGAAGATCCAGCAAAGATACGTTCTGTGTCGGAACCCGTATGGAAATGCCTTGTATGCGGGAGGCCAGATGAGGCAGCACCTCCGCGATCGCTTTGCCGACGCCCGTCGAGGTCGGAATGATCGATCCGGTGCAGGCTCTGGCTCTTCTCAAATCCTTATGGGGGTTATCGAGATGATTCTGGTCGCTGGTGTACGCATGCACCGTGGTCATCCAGCCGCTTTTGACCCCGAATGCGTGATCCAGAATATGCAGCACCGGCGCCAGACAATTCGTCGTGCAGGACGCTGCCGACAGCAGCCGGTGGCGGGCAGGATCATACTGGTCGTCGTTCACGCCCATCACAACGGTCAGGTCCACATCCTTGCCCGGGGCCGTAAGCAGTACGCGCTCCGCTCCCGACCGCAGATGACCGGAAGCCTCTGCGCGGTTATTGAACTTCCCCGTCGCCTCGATCACGAGTTCCACGCCGTACCGACTCCAATTGAGCCTTTCAATCGCACGCTGGGACAGCAGCGGTATCCGCCGTCCATTAACGATGATCGCTTCGCCGTCGCTCTCCACATCGCGATCCCAGGTGCGATGCACGGAATCGTATTTCAATAAATGGGCTAACTGGTCGGCGGACACAGTAGAATTCACCGCAGCCAACTCCAGAATCTCGGAGTCGTCGGAAAGCAATTGGCGCAAAACCATTCTACCGATCCGCCCCGTACCGTTGACGGCCACGCGCATCATGTCACCTCCTCTATATATTACACATTTATCATTATATATGACGTAATATATATTAGGCAATAGCCGATAATCAATTATTTAGTACGTCATATAAAAAGATCCGTGTTTGTCTTTTCAGCCTTTCGCAGCCCGACTGCACTACCGACTTGCCGCAACAAATACTGGATCAATACGAGGTAGAGGTCATTCCGCTCTCTGTGTATATCGATTCGGAGACTTACGAGGATAACGTTACGATTACGCCGCTTGTTGTTATCGAAAAAATGAAAAAAGCCGCGAGCTTCCGACAACGTCGCAGCCTTCAGTAGGCGCTCGGCTTTCAGGTGCTGGAGGCGGGCCTCACGACCCATACGGGTCCCGGCGCGATCGGATTTATGTATTACACGGATTGATCAGGACAGGCCTGGGAGCACACCGCTCCCAGGCCCTTTTCGACTCCGAAATTCGTCCCTTCCCGCGATTCGCGAAGCAAGAAAAACCGCACACATTTTTCGAAGGGGCTGATTGGAAACCTTTTTTTCGGAAAAAATAACAGGGTAATCTCCAATTCGCCAATCGTGAGCGAGGTCGTCCCGCCTACAATGCAAAATGAAAAGTATTTAAAAAAAACAGCCGAGCTTTATGACAAAATATCATCCATACATCATGACAAATACCAGCTTTGGGTAGAGCAAGCGCTTTTCACCTGGCAGTGGTGGCTTAGCGTACTGCTGACGGTCCTTCCCTGGGTACTGTGGATAATCTTTCGGAGAAAGGAGAGCGCATTCCGGGTTCTTCTGTCGGGCTTCTTCGTCACCATCATCAGTTCGTGGCTGGATTTCATCGGCATCAGCCTGGGGACATGGCATTATAATTATGACGTGCTTCCGCTGCTTCCTTCATTCAGTCCCTGGGATTTCTCGACCTTGCCGGTACTGGCCATGTTCATGATTCAGATCAAGCCGAAAGTCAATCCGTTTCTGAAAGGCGCTCTTTACGGGGTCATTAGCGCCTTCATAGGCGAGCCGTTTTTCTCCTGGCTCGATCTGTACACGCCTGAACAGTGGAAACCGTATTACTCGTTTCCGGTGTTTGTGGCGATTTATTTGGGCGCCCACTGGCTAAGCGAAAGAAAGGGATTCGAAAAGGTTGCGGAGTGAGCAACCTGACGGCGGCCGTCCTGTCCGGTTTCGACCGGGACGGAACAGCTGTATTACATGGCTTTGAAAATGATAGAGACCGCCGTCGGCGAAACCGCCGCAGGCTTCCTGAACTTCAGCCTCAACAGGGGCTTGTCCAACAGGACCTTTCTTCATGCTCATTTTTGCAAATCCGACTTCCCCATAACACCAGACCGAATATCGGCATAAGTTAATGGGGGATGCGCCGGAACGGGGTGCCGGTCGGATCGGCAATCCACGCACTTCGGGAGGATGTTGAAAAGCGATGGTCATTCTGAAAAGCAGGTCTGAAATTGATGCGATGCATAAAGCCGGGCAGCTCGTTGCCGCATGCCACAAGTCGCTTGCGCCGATGGTCCGTCCCGGCGTCACGACGCGCGAAATCGATTCCTTCGTCGAGGCCATGATCGTGCGGAACGGCGGCAAGCCGTTTACCAAAGGTTATAAAGGCTACGAATACGCGACGTGCGCGTCCGTAAACGACGTTATCGCCCATGGGTTTCCCGGCGACGAGCCGCTGAAGGAAGGCGACATCATTACGATCGATATCGTCGCCCAGTTGGGCGGCTGGCTTGGCGATTCGGCATGGACCTACGCGGTCGGCCGCGTTGCGCCGAACGCGGAGAAGCTGATGCGCGTGACACGGGAGTGCCTGGAGCTAGGCATCCGCCAGGCGCTGCCCGGCAACCGGTTGGGCGATGTGACGAGCGCCATTCAGACGCACGCCGAGAAGAACGGCTTCGGCATCGTCCGCGATCTGCTCGCTCACGGCATCGGCCGCAGCCTGCACGAGCAGCCCAGCTTCATGCATGTCGGCAAACCCGGCAAAGGGCTGCGCCTGAAGGAGGGCATGGTGTTCACGCTCGAGCCGATGCTGACCGAGGGCAGCCCCTACATGTCAATCGACCCTGACGGCTGGACCGCCCGCACGTTCGACCGCAAGCTGGCGGCGCAATACGAACACACGATTGCCCTCACGGTCCAGGGTCCGTTTGTGCTGACCGCGCAGTAACCGCCCAAGCTTTGCCCATTGCATCCGCCGCACAAGTCCGCCCCACTGCGGCGGATGAACGATGGGAAGCGCAAACTCAGGGACTTATCCGAAACCGGTCCTAACAGCCGCCACCGCTCATGAAAAAGCCGGACAATCGCGTTTCACCGCGATTTTTCCGGCTTTTTCACCTTGTACTTGACGTTAGGGCTGTTTGGTCATAATCGCTTGCAGCGTATCGCGCGCCGTGTCCACCTGCGGATCGTCTTCGGCAAGCTTGGCCCGCAGCCGGTCCATCAGCTTGAAGGCCGTGCGCCCGCTCATCATGCCGGTCGGCGTCAGCTTCTCGTCGCGCTGGAACTGCTCGACCGCGGCCGCCGTATCGGCATCGAAAATCCCTTCCGGATTGCCCGGGTCGTACCCGACGGCCATCAGCATTTCCTCCAGTGTCTTCACCCCTTGGCCGTATGCGCCCTCCTTCAGCACCTCGTCCGTCGGCAGCACAGGAAGCCTGGCATATGCCGGCAGCACGGCCTTCACGTCGGGCTCAATGCCCTTCTCGTGTATCCACTTTCCGCTCGGGGTGCGCCACTGCGACTCCGTCAGCTTCAGCACCGAACCGTCGCCGAACTGCCGGAACGTCTGCACGATCCCTTTGCCGAATGACTTTACGCCGACCAGCTTGGCGCCTGCCGAATCGCGCAGCGCGGCTGCCAGCACCTCCGCGGAGCTGGCGGAGCTCTCGTCGATCAGCACGACGATCGGGATCGTCCACGGCTCCTTCTGCTCCGAGCGATAGGTGATTTTCCGGCTGCCGTTCTTATTGACGACCTGCAGCAGCACCTTGTCCTTCGGCACCAGCCGGTTGGCAATGCCGATGGTGGAATCGACCAGTCCGCCGGGATTCATGCGCAGGTCGAGCAGCAAGCCCTTCATGCCTTTGTCCAGAAGACTGTCCACAGCCTGGTTGAATTCTACATCGGTTTTCTCGGCGAACCGCGATATTTGCACCATGCCGACACCGCCGGGCAGCAGCTTCGAGGTAACGGTGCGGATTGGCACCGGCTTGCGGATCAGCGTCACGTCGAACGGCTCCGTGAGGCCGACGCGCACGATCGTTATTTTCACCTTTGTGCCCTCGACACCGCGCGTCTGCTTGACGAGCTCACTCAACGTTTTCCCTCTCATGGGCACGCCGTCGACAGCCGTGATCGCATCGCCTTTCAGCAGACCCGCCTGCTCGGCCGGGGCGCCCTTGAGCGCCGAATTGATGATGAATTGGCCATCCTCCTGCCGGATCTCAACCCCGATGCCGACAATTTGATCGTCAAAATGCTGCACGTAATCCTCGCCCTGCTGCCCCGTAAAATATTCGGAATACGGGTCGTCGAGCGAAGCCGTCATTCCCTCGGCCGCCCCATG
This sequence comes from Paenibacillus darwinianus, assembly GCF_000598065.1. Classification (GTDB taxonomy): domain Bacteria; phylum Bacillota; class Bacilli; order Paenibacillales; family Paenibacillaceae; genus Paenibacillus_I; species Paenibacillus_I darwinianus. The sequence continues at coordinate 16,293 of NZ_KK082130.1, forward strand.
AATGAGCTCGCTCGATTTCGCGCCGTTCAAATAGTCTTGCATAATTTCCTTATACGTGTAATCCAGATTGGCAAAAGCGGGGTCCTTCAGCATCGGGTAACGGTTTTCCGTCCACCATCTGCCGCCCGCAAAGCCGATCGCGCCCACCGCGACCGCGCCTGCAATAGCAAACGCGATCCAGCGGCGCCGTCCCGTTGTGGATGGGGAAGGGTACATGCTCGCATCTCTCCTGTCGTTGTCCGTACTTTTCAAGATAACTCATTCGCACCTTTGCTTCAACCTTTGATGCCCTTTCATGCCCTTTATAGAGATTATGCGAACAAGCTGCCTTGTAGAAGCCGTTGTCCTTGCCGTGTCCTTGCCGCTGTCCGCCTTTTCCGCTACAATCAGGCTAGCTTATCAAGTATGACCTGATTGTTCAAGCGACAACAAGGGAGAAGGAGCCTGCTATGTACAAAATGATTGCCATCGATGTCGACGACACCTTGCTCAACGACGATATCAAAGTACCGGACGCAACGAAGCAAGCGCTGGCCGCAGCCGTCGCCAAAGGCGTAACCGTCACGCTGGCAACGGGCCGCATGTTCGCCTCCGCGCAGAAAATCGCCAAGCAGATCGAGCTGAACGTGCCGATCATCACCTATCAGGGCTCGCTCGTCAAAACGCTGCTCGACGGACAGGTGCTGTACGAGCGCAGCGTGCCGGCCGATGCGGCGGAGGAGCTTTTCGAATACTGCCGCGACAAGGGCCTTCATCTGCAGCTTTATGTACGGGACGAGCTATACACCACCGAAGATAACGAGAAGGTCCGCGCCTACTCGAAGCTGTCGAACGTGCCTTACAACGTAGAGCCCGACTACACCCAGCTGTTGCGGGAGCCTTTGACGAAAATGCTGATCATCGACGATCCGGACCGGCTCGATGATGTGGCGGCCGAGCTTCGCCCCCTGATCGGCGACCGGGTTCACATCACCAAATCGAAGGCGCATTATCTGGAATTCATGCACAAGGAAGGCACGAAGGGACATGCCGTGGCCTTCATGGCCGAACGGATCGGCTGCTCGCTCAATCAGGTTATCGCCATCGGCGATGCCTGGAACGATCACGAGATGATCGAGGTTGCAGGCTTGGGAGTCGCGATGGGCAATGCCGTGCCGTCATTGAAGGAAATCGCCGACTACGTCACGCTGACCAACAACGAGGAGGGCGTGCGGCATGTCATCGAAAAGTTCATTTTGCATGCGGAAGACGGTTTGACGACAGGTTGAATCAGCAGGATGCCGGAGGCGGCGCAGCCGTCCGTCCGGCGTTTTTTGCGTTTCGCGTCCATGCTCCCGAAAAAATAACGAAGCTCGCCGGCTTTTGCCCGTTTCAAGCTTCTCTATTTGTTGTATAATAAGAAAGTACGTTATATAACACTGCCGACGGTTGCATTCGGAAACGCTTACAATGGAGGAGGAACCCGAAATGTTTGCTTACTCCCTGACCGATCAGACGGACATGAAGCTGCTGGAGCCGGAGCATTCGGAAGAGCTTTTTCAATTGACGGAGGACAACCGGCCTTTGCTGAGAGTGTGGTTCTCATGGGTGGCCGGCGTCAAATCGCCTTACGACACGCGGGCGTTCATCGACGACGTCAACAGGCGGCGGCGTATCGGCGATGCCTACGCGTACGGCGTGTACGAGGGTAATCGGCTGATCGGGGTCATGGAGCTGTCGGACATCAATTCGCCCGACAAATGCGGACGCATCTCCTATTGGCTCAGCGAAAAGGACCGCGGCAAAGGGCGGATGACCCGCGCTTGCAGCATGCTGACGGATTACGCCATCCAGCAATGCGGGCTCAACCGCGTCGTCATTCACGTCGCGGTCGACAACCCGCGGGGCAGAGCCGTGCCGGAACGACTGGGCTACACGCTGGAAGGAACGGCCAGGCAGGCCAAACGGCGCGAAATCGGCTTTGTCGACATGTCGGTCTACAGCATGCTCGCCTCGGAGTGGGCGGAGATGGACCGGATGTCCAGATATATCGGCTATTAATAACAGCTTCTCGGGCACAACCGACGTTTATGCGGTTGTGCTCTTATTTTTTCCGTCCGAGCCGTGCTCGGCGAACCCGCATCCCTTCCTATAAACCAGCCAGCACCTGATACCAGATGCCTTTCTTCGAATACAGCTCCTCGCGCACCTGCGCCCACCCGCCGAGATAGCCGATATCGAACAAGCCCTCAGGCTGCGGAAAACGATCCTTCGTTTCGGCCCACACGCCCGGATCGACCGGCCGGAAGCCGTACTTTGCCAACGTGCGCTGCGCCTCGGGCGTGCCGAGGAAGGAGACGAACGCCTCCGCGACCTCGCGTGTGCCGTGTCGGTCCGCATTGGCGTCAATTACGGCGGCGGGATTCTCGATTTGAATCGTATCGCGCGGCGTCACGATCTCATACGGAACGCCCTGCGCAATACGCGCGAGCAGTTCATTCTCATAGGTCACGATCACGTCGCCGACGCCGTACTCGAAGGCCGCCATCGAGGCGCGCCCGCTTTTGTCGAGCGACTCGACATTGTCGTGGACGGCGGCGAGGAAGCTTTTGGCGTATGCCGGATCCTTCCGCCCCAGTTCCTCCTCCGAACGCTTCAACCCGGCTCCGTAGATGGCGTTAATATCCCACATCGCGCCGCCCGACGTTTTCGGATTCGGATAAAGCACCTTGACGCCTTCCTTCGTTAAATCGGACCAATCGCGGATGCCGAGCGGGTTGCCTTGCCGGGTGCCCATAACGACGAGGGAGCGCGTGACCATGCCCCCGTACGCGTTCGCATCCCGCCAGCTGTGCGTGATAAGCCCGGCTTTCTCAATTTTGTCGATATCCGTTTCCATCGCCAGCACTGCAACATCCGCCTCGAAGCCGCCGACAATCGATCTGGCCTGCGTGCCCGACGCCTCGTACGACTCCTGGAAGGTCACCAGTTGGCCCGTTTTCTCCCGCCACTGCTGCTGGAACGCCGGCAGAAGCTCCGCGAACGCATCCTTCACGACCGAGTAAGCGCCGATCACCAGCGTCACATCCTCCGTCGAGGCTGCCGTCGCCTCGCCGCCGCTGCCCGCTCCCGGCTCGGATCGGCTCGCGCATGCGGCCATCAGCACGAGCAGAACAATCGCCGCGACCAAGGCGGTCCCCCGTCTGAACCGCAATGAGAACCATGAGCGCGCAACCGTCGGCGCCCCAGCCGCCGCTTCCTGTATCAAGTCCCGTCCGCTCGGGCGGACCGGGGTCGTCTCGTTTTTCATAATGCACCCAACACTTTCTGCGTGAAATAGTCGGAGCGATACAATGCTCGACATGAGCTGTCCGGCTAGATATGAATCGGCATCGGATCTTCCTTCAGCGCATTTTCCATAATCCAGCTGTCGCTTTCATTAAAAAGATAGGCGCGGTGCACAAGCACGCTGACCTCTTCGCCGGGATGCAGAATGTCCTTCTCCAGCGAGCGGTACGTGATCAGCAGATTCGAGCCGACCTCCACCTCCACCAGCCATTCGCTGCCGCGGAAGTGGATATGTTTGACGCGGCCGCGCTCCGTAGCCGAAGGGATACGAAACTCGCTAAGCCGGCCGACCTCGATATATTCCGGACGAATGAGCGCTTTCGTATCCGGCCAGGACGTTGCGTTCGCGAAGCCTTTCAGCTTGGAGACGTCCTCGACGATCGTCGATTCCCCGATGAAGCTGGCCACAAATTGGGTCTGCGGATTTTTGTAAATATCCCACGGTGTCCCTTTCTGCTCAAGACGCCCTTTGCTGATAATCATAATTTCGTCGGCCACTTCGATCGCCTCGTCCTGGTCATGGGTGACGAAGATGGAGGTAATGCCGAGCCGTTCGATCATATCCTTCAGCCACGAGCGAAGCTCCTGGCGAATTTTGGCGTCAATGGCCGCGAATGGCTCATCGAGCAGCAAGAGCTGCGGTTCGGGTGCAAGCGCGCGCGCAAACGCGACGCGCTGCCGCTGGCCGCCGGAGAGCTGGTGCGGATACCGATGCTCGAAGCCCTTCAAGCCGGTAAGCTCGATAAGCTCCATGACCCGCGCGCGGATTCGCTCCTTCGCTTGCTTTTTCACCTTCAGGCCGAAGGCGACGTTATCGAACACGGTCATATGCTTGAATAAGGCGTAATTCTGAAAAACGAAGCCGATCCCACGCTCCTGCGGCGGCAGCTCGTTCACGCGCTTGCCCTCAAAAACGATATCGCCGGAGGACGGCGATTCCAATCCGGCCAGCATGCGGAGAATCGACGTTTTGCCGCCGCCGCTCGGACCGAGCAAGCCGATCAGATGCCCTTTCTCGACATTGAAGCTTACATTGCGGACCGCATGGAAATCGCCGAAGCTTTTGTTCAGGTTGCGTACCTCGATCTGCATCGCTCAATGCACTTCCTTTCGCTTCTTGGCCCATTCCATCAGCAGCAGCAGTCCCACGGAGACGGCAGCGAGAATGAGCGCCAGACTGTTTGCCGCGATCACGTTGAAATTTTCCACGTCCTGATAGACGAGCGTCGTGGCCGTTTGCGTTTTGTTAATGATATTACCCGATACGACAAGCACCGCACCGAACTCTCCCATACAGCGGGCGACCGTGAGCACAATGCCGTAGATGACGCCCCAGCGGATCGACGGCCAAGTCACATGCCAGAACGTATACCAGGAGTATGCGCCCAGGGTGGAAGCCGCTTCCTCCTGCTGCGCGCCGATTTCCTGCAGCACCGGCATCACCTCCCGCACCATGAGCGGAAAAGTGACGAACAGCGTCGCAATGATCATGCCAGGCATCGCGTATACGACCTTGAAGCCCGCATCCTCAAAAAACGCGCCGAGCACCGTATTCGGACCCAGCAGCAGCACGATCATCAGGCCGCCGATAACAGGCGATACGGCAAACGGCAAATCGACGACGCTGTTCAACAGCTGCTTCATACGGCGGCCGAGCCAATCGGCGCGGACCAGATAGAGCGCAAGCATGACGCCGAAAAGCGTATTGATCACCGTGACGATAATCGTAATCAGAAAAGTCATCCAAAGCGCGTGCAGCGATTGCGGACGGGCCACCGCCTCGATGAAGCCGCCCCAACCGTTCGCCCAGGCGCCAGTGAAAATTTTGATCAGCGGCGCAATGAGCAGCACGAGAAACACGACATAGGTTAGAGGGATCCAGAGCTTTTTCATGCGCGGCCCCTCCTCGACTGGATCACGTTGACGCTCCAGAGGATCAGGAAGGAAAGCGTAAGGAGCACGATCGACACGGCGGCTGCGCCCTGCGGATTGTCGCTTTCCACTTCGCCGAAAATGTAAACGGACGCAATCAGCGTCTTGCCCGGGATATTGCCGGCCACCAGCACGACTGCCCCGAATTCCGCTAAAGCCCGCGCAAACGCCAGCATGGCGCCGCTGACGATTCCGGGTAAAATGGTCGGGAATATAACCTGCACAAACGTCTTCGCCTTCGAGGCGCCGAGCGTATACGCCGCCTCCTCCTCCGACTTATCCATTTCCTCCAGCAGCGGCTGCACCGCGCGGATCACGAACGGGAAGGTGACGAACAGCATCGCGATGACGATCGCCGGCTCATGGAACACGATCTGGAAGCCGAGTCTCTCCGCCGCTTCGCCGACCGCGCTTCCCGGACCAAGCAGCAGCAGAATCATAAGCCCGCCGACCGCTGTCGGCAGCGCAAACGGCAAATCGACCAGACTGTTCAGAATCCGCCGGCCGAAAAAGCGGTAACGAATCAACACCCACCCGACCATCGTGCCGACCAGTACGTTGATGACCGTTGCGATCAGCGCCAGCCGAATGGTCAGCAGCACGGATTTCCACGCGAGCGGATCAGTTACGGCGGCCCGGAACGGCGGCCATCCGAGCGAAAAAGACTGTGCATAAACACCCAGAATCGGCAGCACGATAAGAACGATGAAATAGAGCACAATAGCGCTTCGGAAGCCGAAGCTCCACCATCGGCTGCGCAGCATGACATTCACGTCCATTAACCTCCCAGACCTTCGGTATGTCCGATGCAACCCGCACCGCTTTATGTGTATTGAGGTGGTTGAGGGTTTAATTCCTATTAAATCAATCGGTATTAACAACTTTACCAGAAGCTTTCGCTTTCAGTCAATGGTTTTCATAAGAATTATTGATGGCTACTACAAAGTATAGTGATGACCCGGATTGGGTGCTTATCCCTCCCCAGGGATGATCGAAATAAACAACGCAAAAAAGACCGTCCGATTACGAAGCGCGTTCGTAAGGGAACAGTCTTTCAGCTTCACGAAGGCCGCAGACGCGCTGCACGTCACGCAGCCGACCTTGTCCAAGATGGTGAAAATGCTGGAGTCCGAACTGGGCGCCGAGCTGTTCGACCGCTCGGCCACTCCGATCGAGCTGACCGATTCGGGAGATGCGATTCTGCGTTCCGCGCGCGGCATCCTGCTATCGCTGGACCGGATGACACAGGAGTTGGACGAGGTGATCCGGCTGGAAAAAGGGACCGTACGGCTCGGCATACCGCCGATGATCGGCGTCCACTTTTTCCCGTCGGCGATCGAGAAATTTCACAGCCTGTTGAAACGGAAGGCCGGTTTCATGTCCATCCCTGCATCGAAGAGCAGCTGGCGGCGGTGCTGCCAAAGGGCCACGCGCTGGCCGGGCAGCCGTTCATCCTGTTCCGCGAAGACTTTAATCTTCACCATGTCATCCTGGAGGAGTGCGGAATGGCGGGCTTCAGGACGGTTCCGCTAGCGTCCCCGGGCATTCCGTGGCGGATGTCGATGATCTGGCGGAAAGAGCATTATATCCCATTTGCCGCGCGGGAAAGGACACGCATGATTCGCGAGGTCCCGCTGAAATGCTCGCGGGGCATTTCTTATCGATGCCGGCAATGCCGGCTTATTCGCTTTCCACATAATAACGCGATTCCCCGAGTGTAATGTTGCCCTGCCCTTGGATCAGATCGGTCATCCAGTTGACGAACCGCTCGGCCTCAGGAGCTTCGGGCAAGCATGTCACGGTTACGCGGTCGGTGAAGGAGACTTCACCCGTGCGGACGCCGCGTCCCCGCAGCTCGTTCTCGATTTTGCCGTACCAGGTGTAATCGACGTCGACGAGCACTTCCCGGTGCAGCACGTTAACGATCGGCACCGCGGCGTCGATGCCGGCGACCGCGCCGTCCGTATAGGCGCGGATCAGGCCGCCGGCGCCGAGCATAATGCCGCCGAAGTATCGCGTCACGACGACGACGGTATTTTTCAGGCCCTGCGCCTTTATGACCTCGAGTATCGGCTTGCCTGACGGTTCCGCTAGCGTCCCCGGGCATTCCGTGGCGGATGTCGATGATCTGGCGGAAAGAGCATTATATCCCATTTGCCGCGCGGGAAAGGACACGCATGATTCGCGAGGTCCCGCTGAAATGCTCGCGGGGCATTTCTTATCGATGCCGGCAATGCCGGCTTATTCGCTTTCCACATAATAACGCGATTCCCCGAGTGTAATGTTGCCCTGCCCTTGGATCAGATCGGTCATCCAGTTGACGAACCGCTCGGCCTCAGGAGCTTCGGGCAAGCATGTCACGGTTACGCGGTCGGTGAAGGAGACTTCACCCGTGCGGACGCCGCGTCCCCGCAGCTCGTTCTCGATTTTGCCGTACCAGGTGTAATCGACGTCGACGAGCACTTCCCGGTGCAGCACGTTAACGATCGGCACCGCGGCGTCGATGCCGGCGACCGCGCCGTCCGTATAGGCGCGGATCAGGCCGCCGGCGCCGAGCATAATGCCGCCGAAGTATCGCGTCACGACGACGACGGTATTTTTCAGGCCCTGCGCCTTTATGACCTCGAGTATCGGCTTGCCTGCCGTGCCGCTCGGCTCGCCGTCGTCCGACTGCTTAAAGAGAGGTCTCATTTTGAATCCTGAAAATATTACGATTTGGTTGGCGTTCGGTGCCGGTTTTTTCTTGATTTCCTCCACGTAAGCGACCGCTTCCGCTTCGTCTGCAACCGGCTTCGCATAGCCGATGAACCGGGATTTCCGTATGACGATCTCCCGGCTGGCCTCCTGTCGCAGCGTCTTATAGCGCTCCAGCATCGGCGCCCGGCTCCTTTCGCATGCTCATGCTGCGTTGCCCGCCGGCACTACAGCCGCGCTTCCAGCTCCGCCTTCTCCTTCTCGTAGCCCGGCTTGCCGAGCAGCGCGAACATGTTTTTCTTGTAAGCCTCGACGCCCGGCTGGTCGAATGGGTTGACGCCAAGCAGATAGCCGCTTACACCGCACGCGATTTCGAAGAAATAGACGAGATAACCGAACGTATACGGGCTGAAATCCTTGATCGTGACGACCAGGTTCGGCACGTTGCCGTCGGTGTGGGCGAGCAGCGTTCCCTGGAACGCCTTCTTGTTGACGAAGTCCATTGTCTTGCCGGTCAGGAAGTTCAGACCGTCCAGATCGGCCGGGTCGTTCCCGATGCTCAGATGCTCCGACACCTCGGCTACCTGGATAACGGTCTCGAACAGATTGCGCGCACCCTCCTGGATGAACTGGCCCATCGAGTGCAGATCGGTGGAGAAATCGACAGCCGCCGGGAAAATGCCCTTGTTGTCCTTGCCTTCGCTCTCGCCGTACAGCTGCTTCCACCACTCCGAAACGAAGTGCAGCGAAGGCTCGTAATTGACGAGGATTTCCGTCGCTTTGCCTTTGCGGTACAAGGCGTTGCGGACCGCTGCATATTGATAGGCTTCATTTTCTTTCAGGTCGGCAGAAGCATATTCCTTGGAGGCGTCCGCCGCGCCCTGCATCATCGCGTCGATGTCGATGCCAGCGGCGGCGATCGGCAGCAGGC
>NZ_KK082130.1:25276-26243 GCF_000598065.1 Paenibacillus darwinianus
CGTCGTCGGGAATGATGAACGACTCGTAGCCTTCCTCCGTCGCAAGCTTCTTCAGCGCGCCCTTCTCGCGGTCGGTCGTCGCGTAAATCCGTTTGCGGGCCTCTTCCTTGCCGTATTGCTGCTCAAGCTTCTCGCGGAAAATGCGAAAGGCGATTGCCGGCTCCGTCGTCGTTCCGGATTTGGAGATGACGTTAATGGACCAGTTGCGGCCTTCCACCAGCTGAAGCAGATGCGTTACGTATGTAGAACTGATGTTGTTGCCGGCGAAAAAAATCTGCGGCGTCTTACGCTTGCCGTCCGGCAGCATATTGTAGAAGGAGTGCGACAGCATCTCGATCGCCGCGCGGGCGCCGAGATAGGAGCCGCCGATGCCGATCACGATCAGCACGTCCGAGTCGGATTGAATTTTGGCCGCCGCCTGCTTAATCCGGGCAAATTATCGGCAGCAGGCCTACCGCCGTCAGCACGGAATAACGGCCGCCTACGTCGTCGGGAATGATGAACGACTCGTAGCCTTCCTCCGTCGCAAGCTTCTTCAGCGCGCCCTTCTCGCGGTCGGTCGTCGCGTAAATCCGTTTGCGGGCCTCTTCCTTGCCGTATTGCTGCTCAAGCTTCTCGCGGAAAATGCGAAAGGCGATTGCCGGCTCCGTCGTCGTTCCGGATTTGGAGATGACGTTAATGGACCAGTTGCGGCCTTCCACCAGCTGAAGCAGATGCGTTACGTATGTAGAACTGATGTTGTTGCCGGCGAAAAAAATCTGCGGCGTCTTACGCTTGCCGTCCGGCAGCATATTGTAGAAGGAGTGCGACAGCATCTCGATCGCCGCGCGGGCGCCGAGATAGGAGCCGCCGATGCCGATCACGATCAGCACGTCCGAGTCGGATTGAATTTTGGCCGCCGCCTGCTTAATCCGGGCAAATTCCTGTTTATCGTAATGGACCGGCAGGTCGATCCAGCCGAGGTAGT
>NZ_KK082130.1:26343-32017 GCF_000598065.1 Paenibacillus darwinianus
GTTCGTCCCGAGCATGAGCCTGTAGTCAAGCGCCGACACTGCGGACCGGTAAGCGTGACGCAGCTCCTGCAGGTTCGCCACCGGGCGGCCTATGCCGACCGTCACGGTGAAACGCAGATAGGTCTCGACAGAATGGCGGATGTCCTCGGCCATCTGCTGCGCCTTGTCATTCAGGATACGGCCCTCTTCTCCGGACAATATGCATACAATCTTCTCTTCCCTGGTGCGGAACACGGCCGCCCCCGGCTCGCGCCCGGCGATCTCCTGCACAATATTATAGACAGCGAACCGCAGCAGCTCGCGGTCTCCCTCCAGCTGCCTGTCCCCGAAGTGGTCGGCATCCGCCGCGAATACGAGGTAATCGGAACCGTTCAACGGCAGCATGAAATAAGCGATCCGCTCCTTCATCTCACGCGCGCTGACGTCGGTGCTGACCATCCTCTCCAGGAACCGTTCCCGGAGCACCGGCATACTCTCATGCAGCTGCCTCCTGAGCAGCTCCATATCCTCCCTCCGGGACTTTTCGTCGTCCAGTTCGGCACGTATTTTGTCCAGTACTGCCGTCAATTCACGAGCTGTAACCGGTTTCAAAATAAAATCGTTTACTTTCAGCTTTACGGCCTGCTCCGGTACCGCCCCGCAGCTGGTCATGCGCATTTTTGACCGCGCTGGCCAAATAGTCGACCTCATGCTGTCCTACGAACGTTAACGCTTTGCTGTAATCGAATGATACGGTTTTGGACATCGTAACTCTCCTCCAACTCGATAATTGATAGTGTGCGAACGAACAAACCCGTGCGCTGCAGCCTAACCATTACAATAATGGATTTCCCGCGTGAACACAAGAAAAGCATATTTCGACACAGCCCCCGCCGCCCGATGCGGCAGCCATCCTGAATGTGGTAAAATCGTGAGAGAACGAGCACGAGTCATTCCCACCATTTTACGATAAGGAAGGTGCCGGCAATATGACGAAAACCATTGCATTCATCGGGCTCGGTACAATGGGTGCGCCCATGGCCGCCAATCTGCTCCGCAAAGGCTATCCGGTCGTCGTATACAACCGGACTGCCGGCCGCGCTGACGAGCTGTTGGCCCTCGGCGCCCAGGAGGCCGATTCGCCTTTCGCGGCGGCCAAGGAATCGGACGTCGTCATCACGATGATCAGCAACGATGCGGCTGTGGAGGATGTATACTACGGCGAAGCCGGCATTCTCGACGGCCTTAAGCCCGGAATGACCGTCATCGATTCCAGCACGATCTCTCCGCCGCTGGCCATCCGGCTCGCACGGGATGTCGGAGAACGGTTCGCCGATTTCCTGGATGCGCCGGTGACCGGCAGCAAGCCGGCAGCCATCGACGGCACGCTCGTCTTCATGGCAGGGGGCAGCTCCGAGGTCATTGCCGACAATCAAGAACTGCTGCTCACCATGGGCCGCGAGGTCATCCCCATGGGTGAGAACGGGAGCGGCGCGCTGGCGAAGCTGGCGCACAATACGATCGTCGGCATCAACGCGGCCGGCCTGATCGAAGGCATGGCGCTCGCCGCCAAAGGCGGCATCGACGCACGCTCCTTCCTTCGCCTCGTGCAATCGGGCGGCGCGGCAAGCAAGCAGGGGGATTTGAAGGGCCGCAAAATCATCGACCGCGACTACAGCGTCCAATTCTCGCTGGAGCTGATGCTGAAGGACCTGCGCTTGTCATCGGTGCTGTCGGACGGGCTCGGCATGTCGACGCCGATGCTGGAAGCGGCCAAAAGCCTGTTCCAGATCGGCCAGGCCGCCGGCCTTGGCGACATGGATCTTGCGGCGCTCGCCAACGTCTATGAAACCTGGATCGGCCGTCCCATCGGAGGAAGCGGAGGAGAAACGACTGCCGCCGCCGAGCGTCCGTATGCAACCGGCGGATCGGCGCATCACGGACTTGAAACCGCCCTGTCCGGCGAAGGTGCGGGCGAGCGAAGACGAAGCGCAAGGCTTGCGCTGAGCATTCCCCTGATGATGTCCATTTATCAATGGCAGCAGGAAGGCGCATTTTCCGGCCAATCCGTGCAAGGTTATCTCTGCGACCTGTCCGACAACGGCCTGCAGGTCGCTTCGGAATTTCCGCTCGGGCTCGACATGTTCGTCGTGCTCCATTTCGAAGAGCAATCCGCGCTGCCGCCGATGATCGCGCGCATCATCCGGATCGAAGCGCACGGCGACGCGTTCCATTACGGCTGCATGCTGTCGGCGCTGCCGCCTTATCAGCGGATCCAGCTCGAGGAATACATCGAGAACAAGCTGCGGCAGGCCCGCTAAGAGTAAGGACGCCCACCGTCCCTTAAACGTCCGCGAAGGCTGTCCGTCCCGCCCATCGGCGGTATCGGACAGCCTTCGCTGTTGTCGGTCTCTTGCTTTCCGGGTTTCCGGGTACCGGGGATCGTTATTCCGTGATGTACGAGCAGCAGTAGTCGGTTACGACCGCTACCTGGAGCTTGAATTTCGCGTTGCCCGGCACCGTAAATTCGCCTTTGCCCTGGATATGCGTCCACTCGGACTCACCTGGCAGCAGAACCTTCAGGTCGCCTGCCAGAATCTCCATGATTTCCTTCGCGTCCGTGCCGAATTCATAGTCGCCAGGCAGCATGATGCCGAGTGTTTTCTTGGTGCCGTCGGCGAAAAGAACCGTGCGGCTCGTTACTTTTCCGTCGAAATATACGTTCGCCTGCTTCACGAGGGTGACGCTCTCGAATTGAGACATGATAATCGTTAATCTCCTTTATAAAGGACCGCGGCCACGCCGCGGTCCTGTTTATGATATGGAATTACAGCAGCGCTTTGACCTTGCTGATCACGTTCTCGACCGTAAACCCGTATTCCTTAATAACGCGGTCGCCCGGCGCGGAAGCACCGAAGATGTCAATGCCGAGCACGGCGCCTTTGTCGCCGACATAACGATCCCATCCGAACGGGTGGGCCATCTCGATGGCAAGACGGGCCTTGACGTCAGGCAGAATGACGGAATCCTTGTATGCCTGGTCCTGCTTGTCGAACAAATCCCAGCTCGGCATGCTGACGACGCGAACCGCGATTCCCTGTTCAGCCAGCGCTTTCTGAGCCGCTACGGCCAGTTGCACCTCGGAGCCGGTCGCCAGAATTTGCGCCACGGCGTTGCCGCCCTTGGCGTCAGAAATAACATAAGCGCCGCGTTCGATGCCTGCGCGCGCGTTCTCCGCCGTACCGGCCAGAATCGGCAAGTTCTGGCGGGTCAGGACGAGCGCCACCGGGTTATCCTTGTTGGCGACCGCATAGCGCCATGCCGCCGCCGTCTCGTTTGCATCGGCGGGACGGAGGACCGTCAGGCCCGGAATGATCCGGATCGAAGCCAGCTGCTCGATTGGCTCGTGCGTCGGGCCGTCTTCGCCGACCGCGATGCTGTCATGTGTCAGTACGTAGATGACCGGCAGCTTCATCAAGGAAGCGAGACGAACGGCCGGACGGAGGTAGTCGGTGAATACGAAGAACGTGCCGCCGTACACCTTCAGGCCGCCGTGCAGCATAATGCCGTTCATCGCTGCCGCCATACCGAATTCACGTACGCCGAAATAAATGTTGCGGCCGGCATAGTTATCGGCTTTATAGACAGGAAGCCCCTTCAGATGCGTCATCGTGGAGCTCTCAAGGTCGGCGGAACCGCCGACGAGATTCGGTACGTTTTTCGCAAGACCGTTCAATGCTTCGCCGGAAGCGACGCGCGTGGACAAAGCCTTGCCGTCCGTCTCGTATACCGGCAGGTCGCGGTCCCAGCCTTCCGGAAGCTCGCCGTTCACGGCCGTTTCGAACTGGGCGCCGAGCTCGGGGTTCGCCGCTTTATAGGACGCGACAAGCTTGTTCCATTCCGCGTTCGCCTGCTCGCCTCTTGATTTTACGTCCGCGAAATGCGTGCGCACCTCGTCCGGAACGTGGAACTGGGCGTCGTCCTGCCAGCCGTAGGCCTGCTTCGTCAGCCTGGTCTCGTCCGCTCCGAGCGGCGAGCCGTGCGGACCGGCATGGCCGCCTTTGCCGCCTTTGTTCGGGCTGCCGTAGCCGATTACCGTCTTCACTTCGATCAGGGTCGGCTTGCCCGTCTCGGCCTGCGCCTCCGCAATCGCCTTGGCAAGCGCCTCGAGATCGTTGCCGTCTTGGACGAGCAGCGTTTGCCAGCCGTACGCCTGGAAGCGCTGCTGCACGTTCTCGGAGAACGACAGGTTCAGCTCGCCGTCCAGCGAGATATCGTTCGAATCATAAAGCACAACGAGCTTGCCGAGCTTCAGATGGCCGGCGAGCGAAGCCGCTTCGCTCGAGAGACCCTCGGACAAATCGCCGTCGCCGCAAATCGAATACGTATAATGATCGATTACGTTAAAGCCGTCTTTGTTATAGGTAGCCGCGAGTTGGGCTTCCGCCATCGCCATGCCGACCGCCATTGCGATCCCCTGTCCTAGCGGTCCCGTTGTGGCGTCTACGCCGGCCGTATGGCCGAATTCCGGATGGCCCGGGGTTTTGGAGCCCCATTGGCGGAACTGCTGGAGCTCTTCCATCGGCAGATCGTAGCCCGACAGGTGAAGCAGGCTGTACAACAGCATGGAGCCGTGTCCCGCGGAAAGCACAAAGCGGTCGCGGTTGATCCAACCCGGATTGGACGGGTTGTGATTCATCGTTTTGGCAAAAAGCTGATATCCCATCGGAGCCGCGCCCATCGGCATGCCCGGATGTCCGGATTTCGCCTTTTCGATCGCGTCGATGGCCAGCGTGCGGACCGTATCGATCGAAAGCTGCTCGACGGACTTTTGTGAAACTGTCATTGCTTAGTTTCCTCCCATTCCTCGACTGTTAGCCGTATGCTCCGTCACGTTGTACGTACAAGTGCTTAGGCTTTTGAAATATTGTACCACTAGCCTCTGCCGTTTTCCATAGAAATAGTCCTATGCTGCAAGAAAAAGCTTCCTTATTCTGCGCATATCCGAACATTCATGAACGGCCGCAATCCAAACAACCTTATTCCGGACCGGTTCGCCGGTGATAAGGTTGTCAGTCGGATTTTCCGCCGAACTCAGTTGAATACAACCGTTTTGTTCTGATGCACGATGATCCGGTCCTCGATATGCCATTTGACGGCGCGCGCCAGCACGACGCGTTCGATCGTGCGGCCGATACGCTTCAGGTCGTTGACGTTATTCCGGTGGCTCACCCGCTGCACGTCCTGCTCGATGATCGGACCGCCGTCCAGCTCCTCGGTGACATAGTGCGCCGTGGCGCCGATGATTTTCACCCCGCGCTGATACGCTTGGGCGTACGGCTTGCCGCCGACGAAAGCCGGAAGGAACGAATGATGGATGTTGATGATCCGGTTCGGGAAATATTCGATGAACTTCGGTGTAATGATCTGCATGTAGCGGGCCAGGACGATAATATCGGCCTTGCCGGTAACCGCCTCCAGCTGCTTCCGCTCCGCCTCCGCTTTCGTGTCTGCGGTCACGGGAATGTGATGATAGGCGATGCCGAACGATTCGACAAGCGCTCTCATGTCCTCGTGATTGCTGATGACCATCGCGATCTCCGCGTCCAGATCGCCCGCCTGCCACTGCCACAGCAGCTCCAGCAGGCAGTGGTCCTCCTTGGAAACGAAAATGGCAAGCCGCTTCTTCCGGCTT
>NZ_KK082130.1:32117-56248 GCF_000598065.1 Paenibacillus darwinianus
CCGCTTCTTCCGGCTTGCGCGGAACGTGTGCCATTTCATATCGAAACGGTCCGCCACCCGGGTGAAGTCCTCTTGGAGAATCGGAAGCTGCTTATCCAGCTCCTGCAAATCGAATTCGAACCGGATGAAAAACATGCCGCCCTCGGGGTCCATCGTATATTGGTCCGACTGGACGATGTTCGCGCCGTGCTCGTACAGAAACTGGGAGACGGCCGCCACGATCCCCGGCCGGTCCGGGCATGAGATGAGCATCCGGGCGCGGTTGTTGTTGTCGCTGTTCATGGATTGCTGGGTCTGATATACATTGGACTGCATGAGTGATAACTTCCTTCCCTTCCGTACGTCGGTTACGCGTTCACAAGCAGCTGCTTGCCCGCAAACCACGCCGTAATGCGCTGATTGATCTTCTCTTCGGTCAAATCCTCCGGCAGTACCCGGTTCTCGACCACGAGGTCGTAAAGACGATCCATCGGCTCGCGCGGATCCGCTTTTTTCGCCTTCGCGTCATTCTTGAGCGTATCCCAAACCGACAGCACGTAAGCGCGGTGGTCGATCGATTCCTTCCCGAAGAAATGGTGCAGACGCTCGACATGGTCGAAAAATCCGCCGCCGAACCGCTCCATCGCGTCGCCCCGCAAGAGCGCAATCTCCGTTTCGTACATCGGACGGCTTGTCTTGTCTTCCTTGCCGATCCACGGTGTCTCCAGAATGAAAGGACGTCCCGCGAGCAGTTCGTGATGCACGATGCGGCTGATCGCCTCATGGCCCAGAAAGCCTGCGCCGACGGGAGCGTGGCGGTCCTTGCCGGCGCCCCGCGGATTTTTCGTATCGTTGATGTGCACGACCGCAACCCGGTCCAAACCGACGATCCGGTTGAATTCCGCAAGCGTACCGTCCAGATCGTCGATCAGGTCGTAGCCGGCATCGTTCATGTGGCACGTATCCATACAGACGGTCAGACGGTCATTGTCCTTCACCTTATCGATAATAGCCGCGATCTCTTCGAACGAGCGTCCGATTTCGGTGCCTTTGCCCGCCATCGTCTCAAGCGCGATGTTGACGTCCGTTTCCCTTGTCCCGTCGAGCACCTCGTTAAGGCCTTCCGCTATGCGGGCAATGCCGTATTCCGCGTCCTTGTCTGTATAAGCGCCCGGGTGAAGCACGATATTTTTTACGCCGATCCGGTGCGTGCGCCGAATCTCCTCCTGCAGGAAGCGCACAGCCAGTTCGAACGTGTCTTCCTTGTAAGAGCCGAGATTAATGATATAAGGCGCATGCACGACAATTTCGTCGATGCCGTTCGCCTCCATGACAACCTTGCCTTCCTCGATATATAAATCCTCAATCGGCTTGCGCCGCGTATTCTGCGGGGCGCCGGTATAAATCATGAACGAGCTTGAGCCGTAGGACACCGCTTCCTGCGCGGCGGTCAACAGCCCCTTGTCCGATAAAGATACGTGTGAACCGATTTTTAACATCCGAATAACCGCTCCTTTCAGGGCATCATCTTCATTCTAACAGAACTTGCGGAAGCGAAAAAGCCAAACTTGCCGCAGCCGCGCCGCGCGGTCGAAATTGCTGCGGGAATCGGTTATAATGCAACATAGAGGTGAGCGAGAATGGATTCGTGGAACGGCGGGTTTATCTATTTAATCGTGTTCTGGGCGGCTGTCATGGTCGTCTTCATGTCGATCGGCGGCTTTTTCATGTTCCGCAAGTTCATGAAGGTGCTGCCGATGCGCGACGGCAAGTCCAAGCTCGATTGGCAAAATTACTGGGTCGAACGCAGCCGTCCGCTCTGGACCGACGATTCGAAGGCTTTTCTGGACCAACTGGTGTCTCCGGTTCCTCAGGCGTTCCGCGACATCGCCAAGCATTCGATCGCCGCGCGCATCGGCCAGGTTGCGATCGAGAGCAACGCCAGCGAAGTGACGCGCGCCCATTGCATCGAAGGGTATATACTCGCCACTCCGGCCCGCGATTATCGGAGTCTGACGATATTTCTGGATAAGAATAACATCGACTATTCGCCGTACAAGCATATGCTGAACAAATGAACGGAGGGTCTTCATAAGTCCCGCCGTTTTTTCCATATGTGCCATGTTCCACGCCTTCGCTCCTATTCCTCTGTTGCTTTTCACGTTGCAATTTGGGTCGGGTTGGAACCTTCAAGGGTAAACAATCGTTATAGAAAGCAGGAGGTGGGTTACCCCATGACAAACCAAGCAGCAAACTCACGAAGAAACGCCTTTCGGAAGGCGGGAATAGCGGCGACCATCCTGTTGGCGGCGGCGCTGGTTACCGCATGCGGCAGCGGAAATAACACAAGCACAACCAACTCGAATGTTGCCAATCCGTCCGCGGAAGACAACGATCCGGCTTCAGGAGCGACCGCTCCGGATCCGGCGGATCAAACCGCTAACGGATCCGGCGGCACGAGCGCTTCGAACGATGCTGCAAATGCGAATGCCGGTACGTCGGATAATGATACATCCGTCAACAATTCGACCGCCGACAGCGACGCATCCGGCATCGTCCTGGAAGGAACCGGCACTTATACGGGTCAAATCGACTCCCATTCCGTCGAGATCGACACGGCTGAAGGCCCGCAGGCATTCCAAATCGATGACAAGCTGGCTGAGGTCGTGTCCGGTTTGGAAATGGACGCCAAGGTCGCTTTTGAATACACAGAAAAAGAAATCGACAACGGCGGCGAGAAAGTGAAGCAGCTTTGGCTGGCCGATATTAGGCTCCAGTAGGGCTAAGGTTGTTTCAGCAGGTTGGAGACATAGACCCCTAATAGAGCAGAAATAGAGCAGAAATAGAGCAGGAACAAAGCAAAAACAGAGCAGGAACGAGCCGACCTCACTAACCCCCTTCCCGCGCAGACGGCGGGGGTTAAATGGTATGGGAGCCTAAGGAGCGTGTCGGGTATGCGGGTAGCGGTGACTGGAGGAACCGGTTTTATCGGTTCTGCGTTGGTGAAGGGACTGCTCGGACGCGGGGACGAGGTTTGGATTGTGACCCGCTCAGCCGAAAGCGTGAAGCAGCGGCATGCCCGTTTGCAGGTCATCACATGGAAACAGCTAGAGGAGTCGCCGGATCGCCTGGAAGGGACCGAGGCTATCGTCAATCTGGCAGGCGAATCGATTGACCAGCGCTGGACCGATGCGGCGAAAGAACGCGTGTTTCAATCACGTTTGACGGCTGCCTCGCGAATCGCAACCTTGGTATCGGCACTGAAGTCCAAGCCCCGTATTGTCGTCAATGCCTCGGGTGTATCCTATTACGGCACATCATTGACGGAAACGTTTGACGAGCGCAGCCCGCAACGGGTTGTGGATTTTCTGTCATCCGTCGTCGCCAAGTGGGAGGAAGCAGCCGACCGGATTCCCGTCGAACGGATGGTGAAGCTGCGTGCCGGCCTTCTCATCGACAATGGAGGGGGCGCATTCCCTAAGATGGTATTGCCGTACCGTTTGTTCAGCGGCGGCCGCATCGGCAGCGGCAAGCAATGGATACCATGGATTCATCTAGAGGATATGATAAGGCTCATCCTTTTCAGCCTTGACAATGAACGGATATCCGGGCCTGTCAACGCCGTGTCTCCCGAGCCTGTGACGAGCGACGAGTTCGGGCGAGCGATCGGCAGAGCAATGAAGCGCCCGCATTGGTTTCCCGTTCCGGCATTCCTGATGAAGGCGCTGTTCGGCGAGATGGCGGTTCTTCTACTTGAAGGCCAGAAAGCTTTGCCAACAACCGCGCTCGATGCCGGCTTCCAGTTCCGTTTTCCTGACGTCGACAGTGCCATGCGTGATCTTGTTGGCAATTAATACGGAAAGCCGATCGCCATCGGGCGGTCGGCTTTCCGTATGGTTGACGGCGATTAACGATTCCGTAATATCCGTTCGATGTAGGATTCCTGCTCGATCGACCGTTTAGAGAGCACTTCCAATATATACTCATGCCTCTCCTGCCCTTCGGCCAGCTTGTCTATCTTAGCTCCCAGCTCTGACCGAGTTTCGGATATTTCCTGCTTCAACTCTCGTTTCACATCCGAGATTTCCTGCTTTAATTCTTGTTTTGTGGAAGACATGGCAAATTTCATGTTCTGCAATTCCGTATTGTTCGCTCCAACCATCCCAATCAATTGCCCCAACATGTTTTCCGTTCTATCCAAGCGACCGTCCGTAGCCTCCAAGCGCCCGTCCATTGCATCCAGGCGACGGTCCATAGCGTCAAGACGACCGTCCATTGCATCCAGGCGACCATCCATTGCGTCAAAACGACCATCCATTGCGTCAAAACGACGATCCATTGCATCGAAGCGGCCATCTATTACATCCAAGTGACCCTTTATGCCGATCAGCAGTTCTTTCATTTCAATCAATTGCTCATTCATCCGCTCATCAACTCCTGTTTTCAGCATAGCATGGGGCACCTACCCCTGCAAAGCATATTTCGGGCCGGACAAACCTGCCAGCCTTAGTTCATCTCCCCGTTTAAGCTCATATGATTTGTACGGCACCATTTGCTCGCCATTCAACCAGCTCCCGTTCCGGGAATTCAAATCCCGCACCACGAACTTGTTTGCTGATTGCTCGATTTCGAGATGGGTTCGCGACACTCCTTCAGACCCATCTACGATTTGGGAAAACCCCGCAGTTCGGCCGATGACCAATTTCCCCTCTGCCAGCGGGAACGAATCGGTAATCCCCGCATGCTCACGCAACAAGCTTATCGAATCTTCCATCCGATTCCCACCGGCTTGCCTTCCCAGGTATACCGTTTCATCCTTCGGCATATTCCGGTCTGCGTCCGCTTCCGGTAATGACACCTCCTTTTCCGCAGCTTCCGAGAAGGCCCCGGGCGTCTCCTCACTCCCCGGCTCCCTCCACCGAGAAGTCCCTTCGGCGGTTGGAACATGCCTTCGGGAAGCGAGCTTTTCTCGTTCTGAATAAACGGCTGTATCGGCTGTATCGGCCAAAACGCTTCCTACCCGCCCGGAAAAACGATTCGAGAACGCCTCTGCCGGCTTTTCCACATCCAAACGTTTCCATACAATCAGGAAGCCCCAAGCAATCACAAGCGACAAACCGCCGCTGATCATAAAAAAACTCAGGCTCGGCGCTGCCATGTAAACGAACCGCCATACGACAGCACACGCGATTGCCGTTACCGCTCCGGTCAGCCATTTGGCCCGGGCCGCATCGGCCCGGTTGACCCTGGTCGGCTCCCAATCGTCATCGTCCGGGTCGTTAAATTCCTGCGAATAGGCTTCACCGCCGACAGTCTGGATGATCGGGAATGATTCTTTTCCGGCAAACACGCCGGCGCCGCTAAAAAGCTTCCCTTCCTCATCCGGTAGTGCATCTCCGCCGGCCGCCCCCGTACCGACTGCCGTTAGCTTAAAAGAGCTGTTGACGGCCAAATTGGCCTCTGTCTTCTCGCCAGTTGTGAACGGCTGTCCGATTAAATCAAGCAATCGCGCTCGGACAGCGCTCAGCGTAGCGCCTGTATCCTCCAGAATATTCAACACCTTTTGCAGTCCATCTCCGTTGACATTAGGTACGCGGGCGATCCAGCGAACCGCCAGCCCGAGCAGCGCTTCTTTTAACGGGCGGCCCGGTATACCGTCGCGCAGCGGCACATAAGCAAGCCGGATATCGTCCCAGCTATCGCCGACATATATAAATTTATCGTCAAGCAGACAGCATGCTTCACGCAGCAAATAATGACGGCACTCGTCGACCGCTTCCACGACCCCAAGCAGCAGCGCGTAGTATTCCGTCATTGAAAGCGTACGGGATAGCAGCTTTTGCGATACCATGCGTCTTCCCGAAATGCAGTAGCGGAATGTGATTCCTCCATCCACGTCAAGCCAGTCAACCGCAAGCAGACGCGGAATCCGTTCCGCCTGCAGCATATGCAGATCGATTTCATCCAAATCTCTGCGGGACAGCTCCGGTTCCTTGCGCAAAAGCATTTCATGGCCGCGCTGCATGGTAAAGTCCACTTTAAACGGTTCCATCTCCAACCTCCTCCTTTCACAGGCTACAAAAACCATAAGGCTGCCGCAGCGGGCGCAACCGCCAGCATGAATGGAAACCGCAGTCGGCCCGATGGCAGTCCGGTTTCTTCGTCCAATACGATCCATGCGGCTGGCAACGTCGGTCTCTGAGCCAGCCGGCGGCGCAAAAACGGACGGCGCAGCGTCAGGAGAACGATGCCGTATACACCTGCGATCATTACCGCATAAACGGCGCAGTACCATACCTCGGAGGGACCAACCCAAGCGCCCAACGCGCCGAACAGCTTTACGTCGCCGGCGCCTACCGCTTTCAGCCCATACAGCAGCAGTATAACGAAGAAGCCGACAGCCGCTCCATAGATGGCGGATGTTAATCCCGGCCACCCACCCGCGAGCGCTTGATAAACACAGCCGCCCGCAAACGAAGTTACGGTCAGCCGGTTTGGAATAGTCATGTAGCGTATATCAAACACAAAAGCCACGGACAGCAGCACGACCGCCCCGACTTCGGCAAACGCCATATTCACGACACGCTCCTCCCTTTCTTCTCTACCACAAAAAGCATGCCCGCCGAAGCGCCGTCGCGTCCCGTGGCGGTCAGCTCCCAAGTCCCTGGTGTCGTATTGCCGGATACGAGCCATTCCCATGTCACAAGTCCGTCAGCTCCGACCTGAGCATCGCCTACGTGCTTTGCCTTGCTGTTTCCGCTTTTATAGCGGACTTGCAGCGATACCGTCTCGCCAGGAGCGGCAACGGCCACCAGCTTCGCCTTGCGTCCGGGGCGAAGCGGAGAAGGCTCAAGCGACAGCAGCGTGATGGCGGACCTATTCCGGGCTCCCGTACCCGCAGCGGATGCAGGCCGCGGATCGCCTACCCATGCCCGCTCCCTCGCGCTGGCGGTTATTCGGATATCCCGCTTCGTAAAAGGAAAGCCGAGGGGAAAATCATAAGCAAGCTCCACCCTGACAAAAGGCTGTTCTCGCTTCTGCACATCTGGTAGAGATAAGCTGCGCAGACTCACCCGCTCCGCCGACAATATCGAGGTCTCTGCGAGCTCACGGACGAGCGGCTCGAATACGGCAACTGCGAGCGGCGTTGACGCTGCCTCCGCCAATGGCTGCCAGTCGCCTTCCAGCGCGGCGGCAAGCAGTGGTCCGGCAGGCGCCGGCAGGCGATTGGCGAGCTCGGCGGCAAGCGGGGCAATATCCCCCAGAGGCAGCTGAGGCAATGCCGGCAGACCGCCCGCAGCGGCGCCAGCCGCCAACGAAGCCGGACGGATATGGGCCGCAGTCATAAGAGACACCTGAGAAGCGGCATCCTGGAGCGCCATCTGCGCCGCAGCAAGACGTATCATAAATATGAGCAAAAGCAGCACAAACAGAAATACCGGGAGGATAATCGAGGCTTCCAGCGCCATGCTTCCCCGCTCGTTCCAAAATACCTTAATACGAAGCGGATGCGGTTCTCGTCGTTTCATACCGGTTTCCGACAACCCTTCCTCGCAAAATTCCGGCCTTGCCGAACGTTCGCATCAGACCGGGCAGAAACCATAATCGCACCGATGCCTTCATTTCCCCCGATACCGCCGCCGGCACAGTCAGCAGGCCATACCCAGTGCCGAATTCGATTAATGCGGCAATGCGCGACAGCTTCTCCGGCTCATTAGCGCGAAGAAGTAAAAACAACCGCAAGTAATCCGCATACGGCACCTCGATGTCCGCATATTTGGACAAAGGGGTTGAACCGCGCGAAAACAGTGCCGCCATATCCTCCATCGCTTTCTCCAACCCGTACAAAACCGCGGCGGACAAAATGACGAGCGGATGACCCATTGCGCGGGATTGAATTAACCCTTCCATCGTCCTGATCGCCAGCCGCACCGTAAACAGCTCCCCGAAAGCTCCAACCAAATTGGCTGTCGGGTCAGGCTGGCCGTACACGATATATTCGGTCTCCTGATTCGGAACCGCCATCGCACGAGCAGCTTCCGGCCCCGCTGAACCGCCGGATTCGACGACCATCTGCCGCAGCTTAATCGGGTCGAATGGCACAAAACGATGAACGGCATACTCATTCACATATAATTCATCTCTCATTTCCGTCATCATATCGGCCATCCCGCCGAACAATCCTTCCGCTTCGTTCATCGCATCCGAGACGTCCGGCAACCGGTCTGCCGCGTCCCGTCTCTTTTCCGTGCCCGTTCCCGACCCGGCGGCCTTATTCCACCTGCTGTTCGTCTCGAACAGTTCTCCCAGCTTTCGAAAACCGTCCGCAGCTTCACTGCCTCGGGGGAGCAGCGATATTTTTTGCAACAGTTTTCGCGCCTCGCTCCATTTGGCATCCGTCTGCTTGTCCAAAGCTTGTCGCTGGTTGTCCGCAGCCTGACCGCTTCGAATCATTCTTTCTCTCTCCTGAATAAGACCGCCGGAAAGCAGATAACTTGATTCATATTTCGTATAGGCTCCGGCCAAGCTTACCGCCCCTTCGCGGAGCATGGCGCCCGAGCCGAAATCCGGCGAAAGCAGCGAGGCGGAAACCGCAGATTGAAAGCTACCGGCTTTCGCGTCCAACGCCGCCAGCGCCATGCCTTGGCTTTCGAGCTCGGAACGATAGCCGACAAACCAGTCTCTCGGCAGCAGCAGCTTTTGCGTCTTGGAACGGACATCCGTCATATCGGCCTCTTGCGCGCCTGGACCCCCGGTACTTCCTCCCGCCCCGACCGATCGGCTTCCGCCAAGCCGCTCAAAGCCTTTGCCTTGACCGTCGCTTTCCGCCTGCCTCACCGCAGCCTCCATACGGCCGTTAAGCGCCTCCGCCGCCTCAAGCTCTTGCGCGACAACCCCCAACAAACGACCGTGCAAGGCTGACGCCTTTCTTATTGACTGACGGAGTGCGGCAGTTGCGTCACGCGCAGATTGCGCATAGTCTTCTATTGCTGTTTTATTGATCGGCTCCCCTTCATCCGTCCGCCCGGCGTCTGCATTTATCCATTCCCGGTAGGAGGCGAAACCGTCTGCCACCGCAAAAGCCGTACCCTCGCTTGCCGGTGCGGCTGCGGTGCGTCCTGCGGGTATCATCGCGTTCACACCGGATGAGGAGAGCGCCTTGGCCGCATCCGCTTGATAAGCGACTGCGGCCAGCAATCGGGCTTGCCTCTGATCATAAAGACCTCGAAGCAGTTCCAGTAAACCCACCGTCCTCGACGCTTCCTTCATGGCGCCGGAGAGCGGCCGGAACCTGGCGGCAAGCTCCATCGCGAAATCAACCGGCGCTTTATACTTCATCTCCTCCAGTATCTGCCGCTTCAGAACATCATGCCTGCCGAGCGGCACACCGGCATTGACACGCGCGTCCTCCACACGCGGATTCAGCAACCGAAACACGTCATCCGACCTCAACCCCGACTCCGATCCCGATACCAATCCCGATGCCGGCGGCGACAGCGTCCCCCCCACCGCCTGTTGAAAAATCCCGTCGCTCTCAGTGCCGCCTCTTCCAAACAGGCCATATCTGGTATACAATGCGTCATCGTAAGCGGAAAGCACAGACCTTGTACCCGCGTAAACGGCCGTTTCCGTCATTTTCTCGAACGCATAAATTCTGGCATAGTCGATGAGCACCGACATGAACAAAAAAACGGCGGCAGCGGCCGAAATCATATAAACCGACACAGAACCCTGCCTGCTGCGGATAAAGCCGCAGCGCCTCCTCATGAGGTTCCTCCCTCCGTTGCGCCGGTGACGGCCTTCCGCTCGCTCAATATGGCAGTCGCTTTTGCGCGCTTGTCCGCTGCCGTTCGGCCGCTGCCGAATTTCACCGCATAATATCTCGCCAAATCGACGTTCCGGATGAATTCAACCGGATCAATGATTACGGAAGAGGCTTTGACACGGCTATTCGATCTGCCGGAAAGCCTGGCAATCTGCCCCATCACCACGGACGAGGACAGGCGAACGACCACCCGCCGAAGCATCGGCGTCCGTTGATATTCCATGTCTCCGTTATAGGAAACCGCAACCCGGCCTGCAGACGGCTTCATTTTGCGCACCGGCAGCGACTCGCCCGGCGAAACGTCCGTCTGCGACAGCGGCAGCGCCAACCGATTATCGGACTGCTTGCCCGTAAAGGGGCCAAATACGCCGTCAAGCATATCGTCATCGCCAAGCCTCCAATACAAAGCGTCATACCGGCCTGCCGGCGCAATGCCGGAAATCGGATCGCGGCTGCTGTTATCCCACCGGAAGGCAACCCTCTCTCCGGCCGCCGACGCGGAGTAATACAGGACCACCCGCTCGTACACAAGCAAACTCATCAGCATAAGCAGTAGAATAGAAATGATTAATAGAGGCAGAACAGCCGATGACTCCAGAACCGCACTGCCCCGTTCATCCCGCCAGATTCGCCGGGCCGCGGCACGGTCAGACGAATATTTTATCCGCTTGTTCATCCGCTTTACCCATTAAATTCTCGACAAGTTGTATGATCCAGTCCTTAAACAGCAAGGCAATAATAATAACGACCGCAATAATCAATATGACCTCAAGCGTACCCAGTCCCTCCTCGGACCTCCACAGCCGCCGAAGCGGTGCCCTCCATAATGCGTACAGCATGCAATTTCCTCCTCGTCCGATTCCGTTAAGACAGCGACAGCAAAGCCGGCGCTCCGACCAATATCATAAGCAGCATAAAGATTCCTACCAGCGGAAAAGCGAGCTTCGAGGAAGCCTCCTCGCCGCGCGTGCGCGCCACCGCCTTCCGTTTCTCCCACAAGGTGAACGAAAGCTCCCGCAGCGCCAAAACAAAGCTGTCGCCTCCCTTGCGACAATTCAACAGCAGCACCGCGGTAAAGACCGACACCTCCCGAACCCCGCACCTGCGCCCGAATCCCTCCATGGCCTGTCCGAAAGGCTCGCCGTTGCGTATTGAGTGGAGAGTCCTCCGAAGCTCGTTATACAGCGGGTGATCGGGTTTGCCGTGCCCCATGCACCGGAACAACGCCTGCTGGACCGTCTCACCCGCTCCGACGAGCAGCATCAGCGTTCCGAGCATATCGGGCAGCGCCTGAACGATCTGTCTCCGGCGTTCCTCCACCTGGCGGTATAAAGCACGAATACGGACGACCGGCAGCAGTACAGCCAGAACCAAACCCATTGTCAGTAACGCCGGCTCATCTACCGCCGAGCCAAGCGCTGTCATGGCGGTAAACACCGCATAGCCCGCTCCCGCAGCACCGGCCAGCAATTGCTTGCCGGCAGCAGCGCTCGTCTCCTCACCGCGCACAAGAACCAGCTTTGCCTGAACGGCCGACGTGAACCCCGAAAGCGCCGCGAATAATTGGCCTCTCTCCAACAAATACAGAAACGGCATAACCAATAAAAGCTCCTCGAAGGCAGCCGCTCCCTTGGTCCTCCTCCCCGCACTTCGCTTGCCCCGTCTCCATGCGGCAGGCACCGCCGCCACCCACAGCCCCATCAACAGCAACGCCACGACGACCATCCGGCGGCACTCCTCTCCATCGTCGACTGTAGTTACACTTCAAACGACATCCACCTATGAATTAAATAAATGCAGCCGACAAGCATAATCAGCGCGACCGTCACAACCGCATATCCCATTCCCTGACGCAGCGGCGCCAGATAGTCGGGAGCCGCCCATGAGAGAACGGCCATAAACACAAACGGCACCGCCATCATGATCCGGGCCTCAAACCGCTTCTGAGCCACCATAACTGAAATTTCGCGTTCGACTTCAAGTTTCTCGCCGATCGCCCCAGCCGATCGCCGGACGATGGCCACCATGTCGCCCCCGGAACGCTTGGCAATCGCCAAAACATCGCAGAACCTTGCGATTTCCTCCAGTCCCACTCGATCGCTGAAGGCGCGAAGACAAGCCTCCAGATTATCGCCGGTGCGGATGCCGGACCGGATTCTCTCGAACTCCACCCTAATTTCCGTGCGCGGATCGGGAAAAACCGTTCGCAGCTCGTCAGGCACGGTGATAATCGCATTTTCAACCGACCGACCCGCGGAAAGCGAGGATGCGATGCACTGCAGCGCTTCCTTAAACTGCAGCGCCATCCTCCGCTTCCGCATAACGGCAAGCTCCTTGCGCAGCCACCGCGGCGTCATTAAGCCCAAGGGACTGAAGAGCAATGCGATCCAGACCGAGCTGTAGAACAGATAGCCGGCCGCATATCCGGCTATTCCCCCCGCCGCCAGTGCCATACCGTACTGCAGCCGGGAAAGCCGCCTCACAGCGATATCCGGCCTGTCTCCGGCTCGAAACTGAGACCGGCAAGCCGCCACTTTCGGGTATGCACCAGCGGGTTGCCTGTCGCCACAAGACGCCCGCCGACCTTTCCGTCTCTCCCATGCTCCTCTTCAAAGCGGAAAAGCGGGTTAATCTCCACCTCACCCTTCGTGCAACCCGTCACCTCCGCGATATCCGTTACCCGGCGGGTGCCGTCCCGCAGCCGTGAAAGATGGACCAGTATGTCCAGCGCAGAGCCGATGCTCCCGCGAATCGCGGACAACGGAAGCTCAGACGCGGATAGCACCATCATCTCCAACCGGGCCAGCATATCCTTCGGGCCGTTTGCGTGGGCAGACGTGAGAGCTCCGTCATGTCCGGTATTCATCGCCTGAAGCATATCGATCGCCTCGCCCCCACGCACTTCTCCGACGATAATGCGGTCGGGCCGCATTCGTAACGAAGCCCGGATCAAATCGCGCACCGTCACTTCGCCCCGTCCCTCCGTGTTGGCGTTTCGCGTCTCCAGAGACACGAGATTCCGAACGTTTCTTATTTGCAGCTCGGCGGAATCCTCGATCGTTATCACCCGCTCCTCCCGCGGGATGAAGCTTGAAAGCGCGTTAAGAAATGTCGTCTTTCCGGTGCCAGTGCCGCCGCTGATCAGTATGTTGTATCGTGAGCGGACCAACCCGGCGAGCAAATCTGCGGCCTCTGCCGAAATCGTTCCGGAGTTGACCAAGCCGTCCATCTGCAGCGGTCGCTCGGGAAATTTCCGTATCGTCAGAATCGGCCCTTGCAACGCGATTGGCGGAAGCACCGCATGAATGCGGGAACCGTCGGTCAGCCTGGCGTCGACGATCGGCGACGATTCATTCACAACGCGGTTCACGCCGCCCACAACGGCCTGGATCAAATCCTCCAACCGTTCCTTGCTCTCGAAAACGCGGTCAGCCTTCTCGATCACCCCTCCCCGCTCAATAAAAATATGCTCATGACCGTTAATCATAATTTCCGTCACGGTCGGATCGTCCAACAGCGGCTGCAGCATATCCAATCCGCGAAACGAATGGAACAGCCTCCGCACCGCCTGATGCTTGTCCGCCGCCGTAAGAGGATTGAATCTGGCCCACTCGAACACGACGTTCTCCACGGTCTTGAGCAGTTCTTCATCCGTTACCGCCTCGTACAGATCGAGCTTTTCCTTAATGCGGTTCCGCAGCAACCGTGCGGTTTCTTCCCCAATCAACGAATTCCTCCCCCTTCAAGCCTAGCTTGCCAAGCAGTCCGGCAGCGGCTGCCCGGTATGTCCGGGACGCAAGAAGCTGGCCCGGCTGCTCCAATGAACGCCACTCGGGAACATACGGCAGCTTGCCGAATACCGGAAGATTGCTGCGGGCGGGCTGTCTCGTTGTTCCCACGCCTTCCATATGCCGGCAAGCGATGAAACGTATATTCCGCTCCGCGTTACCGAATCGCTCCGGCCAGGCACGCCGGGCGTAGCTGAGTGCCGATTCGGTTTTCCGCAAGGAGGGCAACTCATGCGAGATCAGCCACATAATATGTCGGCTTCGTTCAAAAACAGACAGATGGACCTCGCAGAATGCGCTGTCCAAGTCGACCACAATAAGGTCATAGTCGCCCGTATCCGCAATCGACTGCAGCAGCTTGGCCGTATCCTCCGACTGAAGGGCATACTTCTCCTCCGGGGGCGCTTCGCCGGCAAAATAATCCGCCTTCATGACGGGATGGTGCCGGCGGAGACGCCTGAAAGCCGCTTCCGCCTCGCCGGGATGCGACTTGAGCGTATACAACAGCCCGGAGAGCCCCTCCTCGTCGCTGGAGCCATCAACCCCAAGCACCAGGTCCGTTGCTTCAAACGGCTCCAGGTTCAGATAAAACACATTCATCCCCTGCAGCGCGGCTTGCTGAACCAGATTAAGGGAAGCGGCCGTTTTGCCTATCCCGCCGACCGGCGAATAAACGGCCATAATCGACGTGCGGCCTGCTCCGGATGCCCTCAGTTTCACCAGTGTCCCCCCTCCCTCGGCACGCACGGCGGTCAGTTGCCTCAGCAGCCTCGGTACGGCTTGAAACTGCAGAACCTCGATCCAGCCTTCCGAAACACAGCCGGCTTCACCCGTCCGTCTCACAAGCAGGGCCTTCGGTATCCCGCCCCCGTGCGCTTCGGCTTCCGCTGCAAGCCATGGCTGCACAAGCAGCAGGTCAACCGGATATCCGCCTTTCAAATATTGCTTCAACGATGCGGCGGAGGAGAATCCGGTAATCCGCCACTCCTGCCCAAACGGCGACGACCGCACATAATCGGCCAACCGCCGGATATACTCCTGCTCCCGCACTGCAACCGCCAATTGAAACATCTCATCGCTCCCCTCTCTCCAAAACGCAAAAAAGCACCGTTCACGCCTGCAGCATAAAGCTGCGGCCGTGAACGGTGCTTCCGTTCGGGTCAAATGGATATTTGTGGTTTTACTTTAGCACAGACTCAAAAAACCGTCAACCAAGGAAATCGCAGGCAAAGGAAATCGCAGGCAAGTGCGAGCAATCAAGCCCAGTCCGTCTATTTCTGCATTTTGCTCCAATCGCTCAGAAACTTCTCAATGCCGATGTCGGTCAGCGGATGCTTCCATAGCGAAGGCAGCAGCGAGCCCGGAATCGTCGCAATGTGCGCGCCGGCTAGAGCGGCCTGCTCGACATGCCCGATATTGCGGATGCTGGCGGCGATAATCTCCGTTGTGAAGCCGTAGTTCGTGAGGATGATGTTCAAATCCTGGACAAGCTTCATACCTTCCGTGCCGATGTCGTCGAGACGTCCGACGAACGGGCTGATAAAGGTGGCTCCCGCCTTCGCCGCCATAAGGCCTTGGGCCGCGGAGAATACCAGCGTGAC
This sequence comes from Paenibacillus darwinianus, assembly GCF_000598065.1. GTDB lineage: Bacteria > Bacillota > Bacilli > Paenibacillales > Paenibacillaceae > Paenibacillus_I > Paenibacillus_I darwinianus. The sequence continues at coordinate 47,312 of NZ_KK082130.1, forward strand.
GTTCGTTTTGATGCCCTTCTCGGCCAAAGCATGCGTTGCAAACAGGCCATCCTCGGTCATCGGCAGTTTAATGACGACGTTCGGCGCCCATTCCGCGATTTCGAACGCTTCCTTCAGCATGTCGTCCGCTTTGGTGCCGATCACCTCAGCGCTGACGGGGCCGGATACGATGCCGCAAATCTCCTGCACCACTTCTTTGAAATCCCGGCCTTCCTTCGCGACCAGCGACGGGTTCGTCGTAACGCCGTCCACCAGTCCGAGCTTCGCGATCCGCTTGATCTCTTCCACATTGGCAGTGTCCAAAAAGAACTTCATGGCTTCTCCCCTTACATTTCCATTTTTTCAGTTAACATTTACATTGTGCATAACTATTAGCCAAAAAACAAGCCGATTTCGCGCTGCGCGCTTTCCGGCGAATCCGAGCCGTGCACAATGTTGCTGTCCACGATCAGCGCGTAATCGCCGCGTATCGATCCGGGCACCGCTTCGGCAGGATTGGTCGCGCCGATGATCGAACGCGCATTTTTGACGGCCTGCGGCCCTTCCCATACCATGGCGAATACCGGCCCGGATGTGATGAACTCGACCAACTCGCCGAAAAACTTCTTTTCCCGATGCTCGCCATAATGGCGCTCCGCCAATTCCTGCGGGATCGTCATCAGTTTGACTGCGGCCAGCTTCAAGCCCTTATTCTCGAAACGCGACACCACCGCGCCCACCAGCCCTCTGCTTACGCCGTCCGGCTTCACCATAACAAATGTCTGCTCCATCCTGCCCAGCTCTCCTTATCATCGTGTGTCCTGCAATCAAGCGATACCTTTATTCGAAAAAGCACGCCTGCCGCCATTACTTGCGGTACAGCTGCTTGTTCGGCAAATAGTGAAGCGAGCGGATATGGCGGATCGTACGCGTTTTGGCGCGCATCACCATGGAATGCGTCTCGGCGCGCTGGTCCGGCAAATAACGGACGCCGCCTAGAAACTCCCCGGGCGTAACGCCGGTCGCGGCAAAAATGACGTCGCCCGTGCCTACCATATCGTCCATCGTCAAAATACGATGCGGATCGCTGATTCCCATCGCGATGCAGCGCTCGAACTGCTCATCGTTGTCCGGCATAAGCCGGCCCTGGATCTCACCGCCGAGACATTTGATCGCCGCGGCCGCAATAACGCCCTCCGGCGCTCCGCCGGAGCCGACGTACAAATCGATGCCGGCTTCGGGAAAGCACGGCGCCATCGCGCCGGCCACATCGCCGTCCGACAGAAACTTGATGCGGACGCCCGCCTCCCGGAGCTCGGTCAATATGTGTTCATGCCGCTTCCGGTCCAGCATCATGATGGTCAAATCCGACAACGGCTTCCCAAGCGCAAGCGCGGCCTTCTCGACCGTCGTCCGCACCGGATCTTTCAGGCTCAGCTTGCCGGCCAGCGCAGGTCCGCAGGCGAGCTTCTCCATATACATGTCCGGCGCATGCAGCAGTTGCCCTTTGCCCGCCACGGCAAGCACGGCCATCGCATTGTTGAGCCCTTTGGCGACGATATCGGTGCCTTCCAACGGATCGACGGCGACATCGACCTCAGGGCCGTTGCCGCTGCCGACGTTCTCACCGATATACAGCATCGGGGCCTCGTCCATTTCTCCTTCCCCGATGACGACGGTCCCTTGTACGGATACGGAGTCGAACATCCGGCGCATCGCTTCCGTCGCCGCTTCGTCGGCGCTGTTCTTGTCTCCGCGTCCCATCCAAGGAGAAGCCGACAACGCTGCGAGCTCGGTCACACGCACCAATTCAAGCGCAAGCTCTCTCTCCATTGGAACACGCCTCCTATGTTATGACTCAACGCTTCTCGGGCATTTCATTCAACCAGCGTAAAATAATGGCGGCCGTCTCCTCGATGGAGCGGCGAGTAACATCGATTCGCTTGCAGCCGAGCGTATCCATGACGTCGTCGGCAAAAGAAAGCTCTTCCCTGATGCGCTTCTCCGAGGCATAGGAAGCCGTTTCGGGCAAGCCCATCTCCCTGAGCCGCTCGCTGCGAATCAGGGCCATATGTTCGACTTCCATCGTCAGGCCCACGATCAGTTTGCCGGGCGCGGCAGCCAGCTCTTGCGGCGGCCTCACCTCGGGAATAAGCGGCAGATTCGCGACGCGAATGCCTCTGTGCGCCAAATAAATGCTGAGCGGCGTCTTCGATGTGCGCGACACGCCGATCAGCACGACCTGCGCCTGCAGCAGCCCTCTTGCGTCCTTGCCGTCGTCAAATTTAACCGCGAACTCCACGGCTTCGATCCGTTTGTAGTAATCGTCGTCCAGCGTATGCAGCAAGCCGGGCTCGCGCTTCGGGCTGCCGTTGAACGTATCGATGTAAGCCTGCATCATCGGTCCGAGCACATCGACGGCGCGCACGCCTTGACGGGCCGCTTCCTCCCGCATCATCTCGCGCAGCTCCGGCTGGACAAGCGTAAAGGCGATGAAGCCGTCGGTTCGCGCCGCTTCCTCCACGACCTGAGCAATTTCGTCCTCGTCCTTGACCGGCGCGAAGCGCTTGAGCCGGATTCTTTCTCCGCCGAACTGCCGCATCGTCGCTTGCGCGACCGCTTCCGCCGTTTCTCCGACGCCATCCGAGCATATATAAATCGTTTGCTGATCCGTCATGCCTTCCCCCCGCCTCCCCAATCCGCCGCCGAGTCGATGTCACCGAACAAACCGACGACGTGCGCGTTCGTTATCCAACCGGTCGTCTCCCGCCCGTCCTCCGAATCACGCACGACGGGCAGGCATTCCTGCGCGTGCGCGATCATTTTGCGAACGGCGTCCGCCACATAAGCGTCCGGACTCACCGTAACAAAATTAGGAAGGCGGGTCATGACCATACTGACCGGAATGGCATCCGCATTGGGATTGCCGAGCGTTACCTTGAGCAAGTCCTTGGGAGTTACAAGTCCAACGAGCTTTTGAGCGGCATCGACGACAAGCAGCGTGTTCACATTCTCCGTGAAAAGCGCCACCACCGCGTCGTGCACCGATTGCGTATCCGCCACGCTGACGGGCACGGCTTGTACCTCCCCGACCTTCAGCGCCTTGTATCCGGCTAACGCGTCGCCCCCGCCCTGATAAGCCGTTCCCGGAAAATAACCGACCTTCGGCTTTGCGTCCAGCAGTCCGAGCATGACGAGCAGCGCCAGATCGGAGCGGAGCGTCGGTCGACTGACGCCGAGCAATTCGGCCAGTGACTCACCCGTGATCGGGGCATGCCTTTTCACTAAATTTATTATTTCCGTTTGCCTTGCCGTCAGTTCGATTGCCATCCCCACCTATTTCAATGTTAACCGATACCATTAAATAATGTAGCACATAAAAATATAATACACAATAATCATGGGAATTCAATGATTAAAATCACTTCGCGACCGAAAAGTCGATTTTTGTCGCAACATTTTCGATCATATAAGGCACACTAAATGTCGAATGAACGACGAAAGGGGCGGTGCAGCTCGGCCCTTGCCTGACACGAGCGGAACGCCACCGTTTTATTCCGTCATCGCCAGAAACTGCGCTGCATCCGCCTCGGTGCCGGCCACGGCTTCCCGCCAGAAGGCGGTGTCGTCCAATCGGACGCCGAGATGCTTGCGGGCCAGCTCCTCGACGTTCATACTGCCGGTGTCGCGCAGAAGCGCAACGTAACGCGAGGCGAAAGCCGGACCTTCCGCCTTCGCCCGCGCATAGATGCCGGCGCTGAACAAATACCCGAAGGTGTACGGGAAATTGTAGAACGGCACATCCGTCAAAAAGAAATGCAGCTTGGATGCCCAGAAGTTCGGATGAGCGAGACCCAACGCTTCTGCGTACGCTTCCCGCTGCGCCTCCTCCATCATCGCGCTGAGCTCGTCCGCCGCCACAAGACCGCTGCGTCTCCGTTCGTAGAATCGAGTTTCGAACAGAAACCGCGCGTGGATGTTCATGAAAAACGCGACGGAGCTCTGGAGCTTATCGTCCAGGAGCGCCAGCTTTTCATTGCGGTCCTGCGCCGCCTCCACGGCGGAATCGGCGACGATCAGCTCCGCGAAGGTCGACGCGGTTTCCGCCACATTCATCGCATATTCCTGCGCAAAAGGCGGAAGATCGTTCATTACATGCTGATGATAGGCATGACCGAGCTCATGCGCCAGCGTGGAGACGTTGTCCGGCGTGCCCGAATACGTCATGAAAATCCGCGTCTGTCCGCTGACCGGCAGCGAGGTGCAGAATCCGCCCGGACGTTTGCCGGCCCGATCCTCCGCTTCGATCCACCCTTCGCTGAACGCCCGCAGCGCGAAATCCGCCATATCGGGACTGAACGCGCGGAACCGGTCCGCGATCAGCTCGGCCGCATCGTCGTACGGCATCTTCGGCGACGCCGATCCGACAGGCGCGGCCACGTCGTGCCAATCCAGCCGCTCCAGGCCGAAAAGCTTCGCCTTGCGCTCCATGTAGCGCACGAGCGCCGGCTTGCCTTCGCCGATCGCGGACCACATCGCCTGGAGCGTATCCTCGCTCATGCGGTTCATTTGCAGCGGCTCCTTCAGCACGGAATGCCAGCCGCGGCGCTCATACAGCTTGAGCCGGAAGCCCGCAATCCGGTTCAGCGCGTCGGCGCACAGCTCCGCCTGTCTGCCCCACTCCTCTTCCCATACGCGAAAAGCTTCCGTGCGCACGCCCCGATCACCGTGCGACAGCAAATTGTGCAGCTGTCCCGCCGAGTATACCTTCTTCTCGCCGGTCTCATCAGCCGCCTCAAACCGGGCGCGCCCCACAATCGTATTGTTGTACAAGTCGCCCCAGCCGTGATAGCCGTTCACGGCAAGCTCGGCGGCCAGCGCTTCCTGCTCCGGCGGCAGCTTCTCCTTCGCCGCCTCACGCCTCTCGTTCGCATAGAACGCGGCTGCCCCGGCCGTTCCGCCGGCCAGCCATTCGCGCCAAAGCTCGTCGCTTGCCAGTCCCAGAGCCCGGTCGTAGGCCGTCATGGCGCCGTGAAAGTCGGCCAACACGTTTTTGACCCGATCGTCCACGGCGACCGCTTGGCGGTCGGCCGTATTGGCCGCCGTCAGGCAGGCCGTGAACGATCCCGCCTCCCGCATCCTTGTGAGCACCGACTGGGCGCTCGCCGTCCATTCCGTCAGCCGTTCCGCAGTGACGTCCGGCGCTTCCTTCAGCGACAAGATGAGCGCTTTGATATCTTTCTCCACTTGCTCCAGCTCCCGGGCAAAAGCTTCCGAGCCCGAACCGCCCTCGTAAATCGAATCCAATTCCCACCGCATCGGTAACGCTGCCATGCGATCGCTCCCCTGCACGCGTGCTCGACCCGAATTCGGCCGGCAATGAACGAAGCCGGCCTCCGCGTTTGCGCAAATCCGGTCGGCGTTGTATAACTTAAAGTATAACACGACACCCGGCTGGCATCCCAGCAGTTGGAAACCATAAGGAGGATTTTGCATGACCGGACCGTTACAAATTTCACCCGACACCGCGATCAAGCTGTCGAAGCAGCTGAATGTGCCGATTGAGCACCTTATGCATATGCCGCGCCATATTCTGCTTCAGAAGCTTGGAGAGCTGGCCGCCGCCGAAGCGAAAAACGCCCATGGCGAACCGTCGGCATCGGACAAACCTCCGGAGGACCCCCGCACATGATTCCTTTCGAACGCGCATGGCCTTACGACCGGATCATGAACGACATCTATGTGCCGGCCTGCCCGTTCTGCGGCGCCGATAACGTACTCATCCCGCTGCGTCCCCCCGAATTGGAGGACATTCGGACAGGTCGCAAAAAGCTGCTCGTTTTTCCCTGCTGCCGCGGCAAGCTGACTGTCCTCGACGCCGACCGCGATTATCTGCTAACCGACACCGAATTGCGTCGATAGACCGTCGCAAGCGACAAAAGCCTTTCGAGGATCGCAGGTTCCCTAAACCTGCGATCCTCGAAAGGCTTTGTTGCGGTCTCCCCCGGGGAGAAGACCGATTACGCTTCCTCGACTTCCTCGGGAAGCTCCATTTTTTTGACAAGCATCTCCTCGCGCAAATTCTGCCACTGCTCGCGGGAGGCGCGGATCATGCCGGCGTCCGTAATTTTTTTGTCGTTGACGACGCGCGCGAACCATTTGACCGCATCGTACGGCTCGTCCACCCTTTTGTACAGTTCCCCGAGCAGAAACATCAACCTCGTATTGTTAACCGACTCGCCTTCCGTTTCGTACACCTTCACATATGCCTCAAGCGCAAAGCGCAAAAACCGCAGCTCCTGCTCCTTGTTGTCCTTATACCGGTACAGCCATGCGATATGATGCAGCAGGCCGGCTATGACACGGTCCTTCTCCCCCACCGCCTGAGCGCATAGCAAAGCCAGCTTGTACGTGTCCATCGCTTGCTCCCATGTTCGCTCATTGCCGTAGTCGCGAGGCGCCCAACTGTTGCCCAGCTTGTTGTAATAAAGGCTCTTCTGCCGTTCGTTCAGCTTCTGCAGCGAGTTCTCGGTCGAAGAAAAGCCGCACATCGGACATACGCGGGCCACATAATACTCGGGGTTCACTTCTTCCTTGTACCACATACAGAAATCGGTATCCGTCTTAATCGCTTTCTTGAAGCTTGGGCGAACGCGGGAGCTGAGAAAGATACTGCTGCAGCAGACGCAAGTTATTTTTGCCTGAAATAAAGGTTCGACCATGCGCTATGCCTCCTCACCGTTGCCGGTATTGATGAAATGGTATGCAGGTCCCGACAGCCGCTCCAGCAGGAGCGTTTGCAGCTCCTCCGGCAGCCCGCATTCGGCAAGCGCCCCACGCATGCAGCCGAGCCACGCCTCCGCATGCTGTTTCGTAATCGGAAACGGGAGATGGCGCGCCCGCATCATCGGATGTCCGTTCTGGTCGGAATACAACGTCGGACCGCCGAAAAATTGCGTTAAAAACAAATATTGCTTCTCCAAAACCGGCGTGATATCCTGCGGGAATAGCGGAGACAGCAGCGGATCGGCCTGAACTCTCGGATAAAAGGCTTCGACAAGACGCCGCACGGCAGGTGCTCCGCCGATCGCGTCGTATATAGTGGTATAAGTGTCCATGTTTATATAGCTCCGTTCATTCTGATCGTGATACGCGAAACTTGTCGCATTGCGGCTTGCCGGTTAATTATATCACAATATTGGATCCAATGAGGCGGTGACTGCGCAGTGTATTTAAAGGTCGTTTACGAGATCGTCATGATTTTGCTGATGCTGACTTACGGAATCATCGTCATTGCTCCCCAGGATACGCACCCGCAAATAAGCAACGAACAGCTGGAATTTTTCGATTGGACGGTGATGACCATTCTGGCCGTCGATTTTGCCGTGCGGGTATGGAAAGCGGACAACCGCATCACATTCTTCAGAAAAAACGGCTGGGAATTAATCGCGCTCATCCCGCTCGATCCGTCCTTCCGGTTCATCCGGCTGCTGCGGTTCATCCGGCTGATCGCTTTTCTCCGCACCTCGCCCCTCGCCTGGCATTTGATCCGACAACCCGCGCTGCTGCGTATTCTCGCCTTTACGGCGGTGGTCATAACCTGGAGCTCCTTCGGCATTTATATGCTCGAACGGGGCGAGAATGAGCGCATCCAGAACTTCGGCGACGCCGTCTGGTGGTCAATCGTGACGACGACTACCGTGGGCTACGGCGACATTTCGCCCGTGTCGCTCGGCGGCAGGATCATCGCCGTTTTCCTTATGATTACCGGGATCGGCATGATCGGCACGATTACGGCCAATCTGGCAACCCATTGGATCGAATACAGCTCCAAGCAGGTGCAAAAACCGGACGCGGTCGAGGAGGTCAAGCAGAACCTCAAGGAATGGGTGGACAGGTTGGAGACGCTGAACGACCGTGAATACGAGTTGATGCAGCAGACGATGAAGATGCTGCGTTCCGAGCGGCCTAAAAAGGATCCGGAAGATGATGACGAACGATAACCGCATCATAATGTCAAAAAAAGCAGCCGCTCCTCCTTTCGGGGATCGGCTGCCTCTCATGTTGTCATTCTATTTGGCACTAACCGAACCGCTGCCGGGGCAGACGGTTATCCGGATTCAAGAATCAATAGCCTTCCCAGTCTTCCTCCCCGGGACGTACCAGGGACTGCTGGATCACATAAACGAAAGCGCAAACGAGGATGCCGGCGACAATGCTCATCACTCATCACTCCATTTGTTTCATTATGATCTAATTGTACCATAGCATTGTCGAAAAAACAGCCATTTTTGCAAGCGCTATCTTTACAGTTTGATTACAATTTATTACGCGGTCCCCAGCGAAAGATGGGATGTTTGTCCAACGTGCGACATACGTATCAGTATCACTGCTCGGCTCAGGGAGGTATCCCATGCTTCGGTATTTATTGCGTCCCGCTTCACTGCCGGCACTCCTGTGCGTTGCACTCCTGCTGCTAGGGCTTTATTATCCGGCCGCTGCGCTGTCAGCGTCCGTGCGCGGCCTGACGATCTGGTGGGAGGTGCTGTTCCCCGCGCTTTTTCCGTTCTTCGTCCTCTCGGAGCTGATGCTGGGCTTCGGCATCGTGCATTTTTTCGGCACGCTGATGGACCCGCTCATGCGGCCGCTTTTCAGGCTGCCGGGCATTTCCGGCTTCGTCGTTGCGATGGGCTACCTATCCGGCTACCCGGTCGGCGCCCGGCTGACGGCGCAGCTGCGCGAGCGCGGACAGGTGACTCAGGCCGAAGGGGAGCGGATCGTCGCTTTTACGACGACGTCGGATCCGATCTTCCTGATCGGCGCCGTATCGGTCGGTTTTTTCCATAATGCCGCGCTCGCCCCGATACTGGCCGCCGCCCATTACGGCAGCGGGCTGCTCATCGGGGTGCTCGCCCGCTTCCACGATCGACGGGCGCCGGCCACTCCGCCCGCGGCGGG
>NZ_KK082131.1:0-4272 GCF_000598065.1 Paenibacillus darwinianus
CGGAAGCTTGCGCCCAAACGGCACAAGCCTGTGAAAAAGAAGCGCTTGGCACGCCGTTCGGGCGCAGCCGCCGGACAGGGACAAATACTCCGGCGGCGCAAGAGAAGAACCGCACGCGCCGTGTCGGCTTACAGAAGAGGCTACAACCAAGCCTATAACGAAGGTTACAATTCCGGCTTTGCCAAAGGCTTCGAGGACGGGCATCAGCTCATCTACGAAAGCCAGCCCTAGAGCGGCGGCAAGCCGTCGGCAACCGGCTCCGCAGGCATCCCGCTCTCCCTCCCGAACGCGGAAGAAAGGATGCTTCTTTGCGTTGTCAACGAGGGTCGACAGCCGCGTTTACGGACAACCGCCTTTTTATGCGCATAACGGACAAGAGACCATAAAGGCAAACGGCTGGGAGCATATAGTTATCGAGTAAGTATCCTCATTGAAATCGGCGGTGTTGCACCTATGATCGACCGGCGCATGAGCATGGTCGGCAGGGGCCGGGAGTCCGGACTGCGCGACGGCTTTGCGCGCGGGTGGCGTGACGGGGTTTGCCGCGCCATATCCGAGTCCGCCTTGCCCAATGGCATCCGCAAGCGGAATCTGCGCGTGCTATTCGTTCCGCAGGGGTTTGAAGCGATCGACGACGGCGTCGCCGACGGTCTCGAACAGAACGTCAGCGAGCTTTATACGGCCAGTCCGGAGCGGATGTACGAGCAGGCGGCGCTCGTCCGGCCCGATCTGGTGCTCGTTATGAACGGACTGCACGTATTCCCGGCCGACCATCCGGACCGGCTCGATGCGGTCCGGGCTCTCGGCATCCGGACGGCCGTCTGGTTCGCAGACGATCCTTATATGACGGAGGAGACGGTCAAGCTCGCCCCCCGTTACGACACCGTCGTGACGCATGAGCTGAGTACGGCCGGCCTGTACCGGCAAATCGGCTGCGGAGACGTTCATTATATGCCGCTTGCCGCAGATGCCGGCCGTTTCAAGCCGATGCCGATCGGACCGGAATACCGGAGCGACGTATGCTTTATCGGGCAGGCTTTTCGCAACCGTGCAGCCCTCTTCGACGCGGCTGCGCCCGGCCTTAAGGGGCTTAACGTGCGCATTTTCGGCGGGCTCTGGGACAGGTTGAGAACCTACCGCCGATTAAAGCCGTCCATCCGGCTCGGCTGGCTGCCTGTCGACGAATCGGTCCGCTACTACAACGGCGCCAAGATCGTCATCAATGTTCACCGCACCGCCGAGGCCGGTTCTGACAACAGGAACGCGCTCAGGCTGCCGGGCAGATCGATCAATCCGCGAACGTTCGAAATTGCGGCTTGCGGCGCTTTTCAACTGACGGACCGCCGTGAGGATCTGGAGCGATATTACCGGCCCGGCATCGAGCTGGAAACGTTTGAAAGCCCGGCCGAACTGGTGACCAAAATCAGGCATTATCTGGAGCATGAGGAGGAGCGCGGCCGGATCGCCGCACGCGGTTTGGCGCGCACGCTGCGCGAGCACCTGTATCCGGCGCGCGTCAACCGGCTGCTCTCCGAGCTTGGTTATGACAACGAACAAGAGCGAAGCGGAAAGGAGTAGAGAAAAATGTCGGCTGTATCACGCATTCGCAATCGCCGATCCATCGGGCTGGCGCGCATAAGGAATTGGAGCAGGGGACGGCTGGACGGCTATGCGGCCGGCTGGCGCGACGGCTACCGTCTCGGCGCCTGCGGTCACGCGGTCCGTCTCGGCGCGGTCATGCCGGCCGTACGGCCGCTGCACATCCTGTTCGTCGCGACCGGCAAAGGGTTTCCATACTCCCCGCTCGACGAAGCGGTCACGGTTACCCTGAAAGGGATGGTTGCGCGACTCACAGTCACAAGAAAGGAAACGGTCGTCCGGGATGCGGCTGCGCTCCGGCCGGACCTTGTGCTTGTCTTGGACGGGCTGGATTTCGATATCGCGCGAGTCGACGCGATCCGTGCGCTCGGTCTGCGGACGGCGATCTGGTTTACGGACGATCCCTATTATACGGATATTACCTCCGTTCTGGCCCAGCATTTCGACGACGTCTTTACGCTCGAGCAGTCATGCGTCGAGTACTACCGCTCGATCGGGTGCGGGCGAGTTCATCATTTGCCGCTTGGCGTTCATCCGGCCGTTTTCCGGCCGCTTAATCCGCCGCCGGAAAGAAGGCGGGACATCTGCTTTGTCGGGTCCGCCTATTGGAACCGGGTCGATTTTTTCGACAGCATCACGGACTATCTGGAAGGCAAAAATGTGTGGATTTCCGGCATCTGGTGGGAGAGATTGCAAAATTACAAGCGCCTGGCGCGGCAGATCGAACTGAATAAATGGATGGACCCGAAAGAAACCGCCATGACTTATAACGGTGCCAAAATCGTAATCAATCTGCATCGCTCGCCCTACGATGCGGAATTCAACCGAAACGGGGCGAGGATTAACGCCGTTTCGGCCAATCCGCGCACCTTCGAAATATCGGCGTGCGCGACGCTGCAGATGACCGACATCAGGGATGGGCTTTCCTCCTGTTACGTGCCCGGCGTTGAGATCGAAACCTATGCGTCCGCAGAAGAGCTTACCGCGAAGATCGACTATTATCTCGCGAACGAGGAACATAGACAGGCCATCGCGCTTCGGGGTTTATACCGGACGATGCGCGACCATACGTACGCGAACCGACTGGATCGAATGCTGTCACTGCTGTTTGAGCAATAGGACAAAGACGCCGAGCACGGGCATACAAGCCTACCTCTCGACTAATTGTACGATTGATAAGGGTTGATATGTCGTGCCGAGGGAGCTTCCTCTTCATATATTGTACTACCTGTCGAAAGGGAGGTGACCTATACCCGGTCCATGCAAATGCGGGTATGAGCCATGCGGAACGCCAAACCGAGCTTGCTCGTGTTTTCTCATATCAGCAGTCCGGATTACGTTACGGGGGCGGAGAAGCTGCTGTTTTTCACCATGCGGGAGCTGATCCCGCGTTATGCGTGCATGCTGGTCGTATCTAACGAGGGTGTGATCGCCGCCCAAGCGAGAGCGCTCGGCATCCCCGTTGTCATGCTGAACATCCCTATCATTCCTTCCCTGAATCTCGGTTTACCTCATGTGCCGCAGAATATCGAACGAAGGATGAGCGAGCCGTTCTGGCCGGAGCTTATAGCGCTGCTGCTTCGCTTGAAGCCCGATGCCGTGCTGGTCAATACAAGTGTTCATCCGCTGCCCGCCATTGCCGCCAAAGCGATGGGCATTCCCGTGATCTGGACCGTCATGGAGGTGCTGCAAGAGACGCCCCATACGGCGGCATGCGCGGCCTTCATCGCCGGACATGCCGACCGGATCGTCGGCATATCCGCGGCGACGCTTCGTCCCTTCGGCAATGAGCGCGCGGAGCGGACGCTCCTGCTCCCGCCCTCCTGGCGCGAGGAAGATCTGGCTCCAGACCAATGGCCCCTGTACAGGGCGGGTCTCAGGAGTCAGCTCGGTATCGGGGAGGAGCAGCGTCTGGTCGGCTTTATCGCGGGAACGATTTATGGGAGCAAGGGGTTTCACGCGTTTATGGATATGGCGGTCCGGCTTGCCGTCCGCTGCCGCTGCGCCAGATTTCTGATCGTCGGCAATCCGATGGATGCCGGGTATTTTGAAGACGGTCTGGCCATCGCCCGTTCGAGCGGGATGCTGGACCTTTTTCGCTGGATCCGGTTTGCCGAGCGCATCGAACAGGTGTATCCGGCAATGGATGTCGTCGTGGTGCCGAGTCTTGGGGCGGAAGGGTTCGGCATGACGGCCCTGGAGGGGATGGCTTTCGGCAAGCCCGTCGTTTCCTTCGCCTCCGGGGGCTTGTCGGAAATTCACGAGATGACCGGCAGCGCGGCATGGAGCGTTGGGACCGGCGATGTGGAATCGCTCACCGCAGCGGTGTTCCGTTTGCTCTCCGATGAGAGGCTGCTTCAGGAGACGGGTGAACGAAACCGGGTGTCTGCCGGGGCGGCATTCGGCATCGGCGCCTATCAGAGCCGGCTTGCTGCTTTTTGTGAATCCGTGAAGGATTTGCCGGTGGTCTCGACCTGTATCGTAAAAGGAAGCTCGCCCGTCGTTTACAAGCGTGAAGGCGATTTGTTGCGGCCTTATTCGTCGGAGAAGGCGTTTCTGGAGGACGGCCGCCGGTGGGAGGATGTGCGCCGGGTTCCCCAGCCCTGGATCGCCGCGATGCCGAAGGGCGAAGCGTTGGGACGGCCCGCGTCCGGTTCCGTTCCGGCCCGCCGC
>NZ_KK082131.1:4372-7960 GCF_000598065.1 Paenibacillus darwinianus
CCCGGGGTCTGCGCGTCCGATCCGGCAGCCGGGGTTTGCACGACCGGTCCCGCAGCCGCAGAAAAACGAAATCCCGTCGGCTTGCAGCCTCTCGCGAAGGACGCAAGCGAACGAAGGCTTGCAAGCGCGGGAGATGCATAACTGGAAGGTGGAGGTGACTGTGCTTGCGAGTCGCAACTATTCTGGGCACCCGCCCGGAGATTATCCGCCTCAGCCTGATTATCGGCAAGCTGGATGCTTTTGCCGACCGGCATCTGCTGATTCATACGGGGCAGAACTTTACGCAGTCGCTCAGCGGCATCTTTTTTGAGCAGTTGGGCCTGCGCAAGCCGGATTTCGAGGTTACACTTCCGGGCCATTCGCTCGGCATGCAGTTATCTGCGATGTTCCGGGAGCTTGAGGTTGTTCTGGAGCGGGAACGTCCGGACGTCGTCCTGCTGCTGGGCGATACGAACAGCGCGCTCAGCGCCGTGCTCGTCGAGCGGATGGGCATCCCGGTCGTCCATATGGAGGCCGGCAACCGCTGCTACGATCTGCGGGTGCCGGAGGAGAAAAACCGCAAAATTATCGACGCCGTCTCCAGCATTAATATGCCATATACGTCCTACAGCAAGGCCAATTTGCTGCGGGAAGGTTTTCCGCCGGAGCGGATCGTGCTCACCGGCAATCCCATATACGAGGTCATGGAGCATTACCGGGAGGGGATCGACGGCAGCGACGCGCTTGAACGCCACGCCCTGACGCCCGGCGATTATTTGATCGTGACCGCCCACCGCGCCGAGAATGTGGACGATCCCGCTCGGCTCACGGCTATTTTGAACGGGCTGAACCAGGTGGCCGAGCGGTTCGGCAAGCGTCTGATTTGCAGCGTTCATCCCCGCACCCGATCAAGGCTGCTCCAGGGAAGCGTCAGCTTGCCCGTGCATGGGCTGGTCGAGCTACACGAGCCGTTCGGCTTTTTCGATTTCGTCCGCCTGGAGCGTGATGCATGGTGCGCCGTTACGGACAGCGGAACGGTGCAGGAGGAATGCTGCATCATGCGCGTGCCGACGGTCACGATCCGCGAATCGACTGAGCGGCCCGAGACGGTGGACTGCGGCAGCAACGCCGTATGCGGGCTGAACCCGTCCCGCATCGCGGATGCGGTGGCGGCCATGACGGCATGGCCGGCGGCGTGGCATGCGCCTGAAGGCTATGAAGCGCGGGACGTCTCGGATAAAGTGGTTAAATTTTTGCTTGGAGGGAAATGGGATGTTCAAAAATAAACGCATCTTGGTGACCGGCGGAACCGGCTCGTGGGGGTATGAGTTGGTGAGCCAGCTGCTCCCACAAGAGCCGAAGGAGATCGTCGTGTTTTCCCGCAACGAATCCAGCCAGGTGGCGATGAGCCGGACATTCGAGGATAAGCGGCTAAGCTTTTGCATCGGCGATATTCGCGATAGGGAGGCGATGCTGGAGGCTTGCAAGGAGGTCGATTATGTCTATCATCTTGCCGCCTTGAAGCATGTGCCCATCTGTGAGGATCACCCTTACGAGGCGCTCAAGACAAATGTTATCGGAACCCAGAACGTCATCGAAGCGGCGATTGCGAACCGTGTGAAGCGGGTCATCTATATTTCAACGGACAAGGCGGCCAATCCGTCGAACTTCTACGGCATGACGAAGGCGATCGGGGAGAAGCTGATCGTGTACGCGAACCTGCTGCGCAGCGATACGACATTCGTATGCGTGCGGGGAGGCAATGTGCTCGGCACCAACGGCAGCGTCATCCATCTGTTCAAGCAGCAGATCCGGGACGGCCATCCGGTCCGGATTACCGACAAGCGGATGACCCGTTTCTTCCTGACGCTGCAGGATGCGATCCGGCTGCTGTTCAAAGCGTCGGAAGAAAGCGTGGGCGGCGAAATTTTCGTCATTACGATGCCTGCCTGCAAAATCGTCGACCTGGCGCAGGTGCTCATGGAGCACGCCGGTCGAGAGGTGGAAATGGTTGAAACGGGCGTTCGGCCGGGCGAAAAAATACACGAGATCCTGCTGACCGATTACGAGAGCCAAAGCACGGTCGTCTATGACGGTCAGTATCTGGTCATTCTGCCGCCCATCGAAATTCCCGGTCTGCGCGAACGATACCGTCATTACCCGGCAATCGCCATAAAGAGCTTCAGCTCCGGCGAGTCGCATATGAATAAAGTGCAAATCCGCGAGATGCTGGCCGGCGGAGGCTTTCTGTCATGAACATGCTCGTCATCGGCGGTCATGGCATGGCCGGCCATATGTTGGTCCGTTATTTCCGCAGGCCGGCTTCGGGCGTGCAGGTCATACAGACGGTCCGGAAGCTCACCGGCGCGGACAGCGAGCGTCTGCTTGAAGCAGACGATTTCGAGGCGGTGCTGAGAATGGTGAAAGGGGAGCGGCCCGACATTATCGTCAATGCGGCGGGCGTTCTCAATCAGGATGCGGAGGAGCGGCCAATGGCCGCTTATTCGGTGAACGGAATGCTTCCGCATTGGCTGAGGCATGCGGCCGACGTGATCGGCAGCCGGTTGATCCACATCAGCTCGGACTGCGTATTCTCAGGCAGCCGGGGAGGTTATACCGAGACGGACCGGCCGGACGGAACTTCCGTGTACGCGAGGTCGAAGGCGCTGGGCGAGGTGACGGATGCACGGCATTTGACGATCCGGACGTCGATTATCGGTCCGGAAATAAGGCCTGCGGGAATCGGGCTTCTCTATTGGTTTCTACGCCAGAGCGATCCGGTGAAGGGATATGCGCAGGTCATGTGGAACGGGGTCACAACACTTGAGCTTGCCAAAGCGGTCGAATACGCCGTCCGGAATCCACGGGTCGGCGGACTCGTGCACCTGACGGCGCCGGAACCGGTCAGCAAGCTGGAGTTGCTGAGGCTGTTCGCGGAAGTGTTCGACCGACGCGGCATTGTCATCGAGCCTTCGGAGGATCCCCGGATCGATCGGACCTTGACGGCGACAAGAACCGACTGGCGGTATGAAGCGCAGCCCTACCCGGCGATGCTGGAGGAGCTTGCCCGCTGGATGAAGCCGGACGGCGGCGTTCAGACATGAGGGGGAGAACGATACTGATCACGGGCGCAGCCGGCTTCAGCGGGCTGCATGCGTGCGCCTATTTTGCTTCGCCAGCCGGGGGCGGCATGAAGGTGATCGGCGTCGTGCGGGATGCCGGTCACGCCCGCGCGGTCGAGGTTGAGCGAACATGCGCGTCCCTGGACGTATGCGAACTGACGGACGGCGAAGCCGTGAGGCGTCTGCTGGTCAAGCACCGGCCGGATTATCTGCTGCATCTGGCGGGTTTGAATGCGGTCGGGCCTTCGTGGAACGCTCCCGCCCTTTTTCTCGAATCGAATCTGATGTCGACGGTTCATGTGCTTGAGGCTGTCCGCAGGTTGGCGAACGGCTGCCGGACACTAGTGGCGGGCTCGTTGCTCCGCAACGAATGGCCGGGCGGCGGAGCGGCTCCAGACCCGCGGCATCCTTATGGATTAAGCAAAACGATGCAGGTGTCTGCGGTCCGTTGCTGGCATCAGCTTTACGGCTCGGATGCGCTGGTGGC
>NZ_KK082131.1:8060-38042 GCF_000598065.1 Paenibacillus darwinianus
TGGTGGCCGAGCCGTCGAATCTGATCGGGCCCGGTCCGTCTAACGGGCTTTGCGCCCTGATCGCAGATCATGTGCGCGTCCTGCGCGGGGCCCGGACATCTGCATCATCCGCAGCATCGGCAGCGGATGATGCAGAGTCGGCAGTATTAGGGGGGCAGCGGCCAAAGCCGTTCCGGCTGTCGTCCGCCGGGGAGCGGCGGGATTTTCTGGATGTCCGGGATGCGGTGGAGGCGTATGGCCTGCTGCTGCGGCTGGGCGAAAGCGGCTGCGTGTACCCAGTCGCGTCGGGCGAGTTCCGTTCGCTGGGAGAGGTGGCGGCTGCGTTCGACTTCGCGTCGGATGTGCCGATCCAGTGGGAGATCGGCGATTCGGCCGGGCCGTCGCCGGAACCTGCGGATGATTCGGCCGTGCGCGCTCTAGGGTGGCAGCCCCGTTACCCTTTTGACCGCTCGGTGGCCGATATGATCGCCGATGCCGCACCATCGGAATGATAGAAAAGGAAAAGGAGGAGTAGGCCGATGCCTGACGTATCGGTGGTGATCCCGTTCTACAACGATCCTTATGTGGCGGAGGCGGTCGAAAGCGTTCTGGCGCAGACGCGCAGCGGCATCGAAATCATCGTCGTCGACGACGGCTCGGTGCGTTGTGCCGACAAGTTGGCCAGATACGAAGGCCGCATTCATTATATAGGGCAGGCGAACGGCGGTACGGCCGCCGCCCTGAACACCGGTTTCAGGCTGGCAAGCGGCACGTATGTCGCATGGCTCAGCTCGGACGACAAGCTCCATTCGGAGAAAATCGAACGGCAGTATCGGGCGATGTCCGCCGAGAGCGCCTGGCTCGGGCATACGGCCTTCAGCGTGATCGACGGCCGCGGGAAGGTGACGGAGAGGTGCGTATCGCCGCCGGGCTTGGACTGTCCCGCTTTTTACCGCGCGTTCGTCGGAGCCAATCCGGTCAACGGCTGTACGGTCATGATGCGCAAGGAGCTGTATACCCGGCTCGGGGGCTTCGATGAATCGCTCGCCTACACGCATGATCTGGATTTCTGGTACCGCGCGATGCTGGCGGGTTATCCGTTTCATTACCTGCCGGAGCCGTTGACCTATTATCGCAAGCACAAGGGCATGGGCACCTTGCGGCACCGGGCTGCGGTTACGGCGGAAGCACAGGCGACATTCGCCCGTTACGCCGCTCCGTGGCGCAGGTTTCTGACGCAAATCGGCGTGCAGGCCCCATAAGGGTTTGCACGCAATTTGATGATCATCACTGTGCAGCCGTTAACCGGACAGAGCGAGGTACGATGCTTGCCTGCGCGTCATGCGCACATCTATTGTACAAGGCGGTATGTGCTGCAGGTCGGTTATAGCGTCCAGCGCAGCAGCAGGCCGGCTTGCGTCAAGCCGCCGCCGAAGCCGTAGAGCAGCAGCGAATCGCCGCGCTTCAGCCTACCGTCCTTCACCGCAGCGTCTATCGCGAGCGGGATGGAAGCGGCCGATGTGTTGCCGCAGTTCGTTACGCTGTGCAGGGTCTTTTCCAGCGGAATGCCGGTACGATCGCAGATCGATTCGATCATCCGCATATTCGCGCTGTGCGGCACGAACCAGCTGAGCTCCTCCGTGCGCATGCCGTTTGCCTCAAGGAGTGTCTTGACGCCCTCCGACACGTTTGTAACGGCCCATTTATACACCTCGCGTCCGTTCTGGACGATGCGACCGCTCGCTTGCAGCGGAAATTCGCCGAGGGCGGGAGCGAGCGCGGAACGGTATAGGTGGTGGCCGGACTCGCCCTGGGTCGAAACGGAGGAGGCGTTGAACGAGCCTTGTCCGTCAGCTGCCGTTTCTACCAGGAATGCCGCCGCGCCGTCGCCGAACAGGATGCACGTTGTGCGGTCCGTGTAATCGGTAATTTTGGACAGCGTCTCGGTGCCGATGACCAGTACCTTCCGGTGCAGGCCGCCGAGCAGCAGTCCGTTAGCCATTTGCAGCCCGGATACGAAGCCTGCGCATGCGGCCTGCACATCGGCCGTGCCGCAGGCCAGGATGCCGAACGCGGCCTGGACGCGTGCGGACACGCTCGGAAAAACCGTATCCGGCGAAGAGGTTGCGGTTAAAATATAGTCGACGTCGCTGATGTCCGAGCCGTACCGCTCGACGAGATTGCGTACCGCCGATATGGCCAGATCGCTGGCATATTCGTTCTCTGCGGCGATCCGCCGCTCGGAAATGCCTGTCCGCTGCACGATCCATTCGTCGTTCGTGTCGACCATCGCCTCCAAATCGGCGTTCGTAAGCACACGTTCGGGTACATAAGCGCCAATAGCGGTAATGACCGCCTGCGAATGAAGGGGACCCGCTAGAAACATCGCGACCAACTCCTTATTGTCTGATATTAGTATCTGGTACTAATATTAAGGGATTTACTTTTGAAAGTCAATGTGGGGGTGTTGGGGTGGTTGGTGTCAGAATTGTTGAGAAAGTTTGCGGATGGCATTTGGATGAGAACGGTCGAGTGGTTGCTCTCGAGGAGACATAATATAATGGGTTATGATAAGTTATCATGTAATAATAGCAAGGGTTGAGCGTTGTTTTCTGTGAAAGTTAAGATATAATGTAAACGAATTCAAAAATATTGACGAATAATAAGTCGCGGTAATCGGGGGGGAGGCTGCTCATGTGGGAATTGCTGCCGATGATGTTCGAACGACTGGGCATCATCGTTACGGTCGCCTTCGTCATGACCCGCTTCTCTTATTTCAGAAGGTTGATCGATCAGAAGGAAATTACGACCCGTCAACAAATTAATATTATCCTTATGTTTGGCTGCTTCGGCATCATAGGCACGTATACGGGACTTACCGTAAACGCGAATCAACTCGACATTTCCCGCTGGACGCTGGGGGTCAGCGAAGAGGAGGCCATCGCAAATTCCCGCGTCATCGGCATTGTCGTCGCGGGGCTGCTGGGCGGCATTAAGGTCGGCGTCGGCGCCGGACTGATCGCGGGAGCGCATCGGCTTCTGCTCGGCGGCTTTACCGGCTTCGCCTGCGGCTTGTCTACCGTAGTGGCCGGGATCCTCACGGGGTGGATCCGGAATCGGCTCCGGCGGGACAGCCACAGCTCGGCGTTGACCGCGTGGTGGGTCGGCATGCTGGCCGAATCCGTGCAGATGCTGATCATTCTGCTCGTCGCCAGGCCGTTCGACCAAGCATGGTCGCTCGTACAAAACATCGCCGTGCCGATGATTCTCGCGAACGGCGTCGGCAGCGCCCTGTTCATCGTCATCATTCGGAGCGTCATCCGCGAGGAGGAGAAGAACGGCGCCGTCCAAGCGCAGAAGGCGCTGCGTCTCGCCGACCGCACGCTGAAATACATGCAGCGGGGCATGTCCGCAAGCTCGGCCGATAAGGCGTGCCGCATCATCTTGAGCGAGGTCGAGTCGGCCGCAGTCGCGATCAGCGACGGACGCTCCATCCTCGCGCACGTCGGGCTCGGAGAGGATCACCACCATCCGGGCGATGCGGATGCGCACGGTCTCCCCCCCGCCTTCCGTACGGTGCTCCATACGGGCACGTGGATGAAGGAGAGCGGCGGCGACATATGCTGCGCTCGCCCGGATTGCACGCTGCAAGCCGCGATTGTCGCGCCGCTTCTCGAGAATGATAAGGTCGTCGGGACGTTAACCTTTTACTATATCTCGGAGAAAGCGATTACGCCGACCGTCATCGAGCTCATTACGGGCTTGTCGCGTCTGTTAAGCCGCCAGCTGGTGCTCGGGCAAGTACAGCGCTATCAACGTTTGGCGGCGGAAGCGGAAATCAAAGCGCTGCAGGCGCAAATCAGCCCTCATTTTATGTTCAACACGCTCAATACCGTTGTGTCGCTGACCCGTACCGACCCGTCGAAGGCGAGGAAGCTCCTTATCGCCTTGTCCCGCTTCCTTCGCCAGAACGTCTCCGGCTCGCAGAACGACAGGGTGCCGCTATCGGTTGAGCTGGATCATGTAAAGGCGTATTTGCAAATACAAGAAACGCGATTCATCGACAAGCTTAACGTTACCTATGACATCGACGAACGCGCGTTGACCCGCGAGGTGCCGTCGATGCTGCTCCAACCGCTCGTCGAGAACGCGCTGAAGCACGGCCTGAAGCCGATGAAGCCAGGCAGCGAAATTCGCATCCGAATTCGGGAGGAGCTTCAAGGCGTGCTCGTTTCCGTTGAGGACAACGGCCGCGGCATCGAACCCGAGCGGATGAGGCAGCTCGCGGAAAAGCCGCTGCCTTCCAATGAAAATACCGGAATCGGCTTATACAACGTAAACAAGAGGCTGCTGCACACCTTCGGTGAAAGCGCCGGATTGCAGATGGACAGTGAGCCGGGACGGGGATCCCGCTTCCGGTTCCTCATCCCGACAGAAGTAGAGGAGGCGCTGCACTATGAACGGACCCGTGAAAGCTTTAGTGGTTGACGATGAACTATACAGCCGGCAAGAGCTTACGCACCTATTAAAGCGATATGATCTGTTTACGCTCGCAGGCGAGGCGGATACCGGCGGCAAAGCGCTGGAGCTTATATTTCGTGCGGAGCCGGACGTCGTATTTCTTGATATCGAACTGCCGGACATGACGGGGTTGGACTTGGCCCATGCCATCATGAGGCTGAAGAGTGCGCCGTTGATCGTATTTGCGACGGCATTCCCGGATTACGCCCTTCCCGCGTTCCGATATGAAGCGATCGACTATTTGCTGAAGCCGTTCGATGAGGAGCAGCTGCATCAAACCGTCCAGCGTATCGCCAAGCACATCTCAGGCGTCGGGGAAGCGGCGAAAGAGGACGCTTGGGACGTGGCGGCAGCGGTTGCGAAAGCGGCGCCGGCGAAGCTCGCCGTGGAGGAAGAAGGTAAGATCGTGTATCTCGTTCCCGCGGATATTATTTATATTGCCAGCGAGAATGGCATGTCTCATGTATATACGCGACAGCATAAATACGTAACGAAACTGACCTTGAAGGAGCTGGAGCAAAAGCTGAGAGAGCAGTCGTTCCTTCGCATCCATAAGAGCTTTCTCGTCAATCTGGCGTTGGTCATCGAGCTTACACCTTGGTTTCATGGAGCCTATCAGTTGAAGGTGTCTGGCCGGAACGAGTCGATCCCCGTGAGCCGCAACTACGTGAAGGAGCTTAGGGAACGATTAGAGCTGTAAGCGTTGCCGCGCGAAGTGCCGTCATCCCGAAATCTGTGCAGCTTATCCTCGAAAATGAACACGTTATCCGCAAACATGTGCGTCCGCGCACCAATGATGATAATGTGTAAGCGTATACATCAATGTGTTCGAAGGAGGCTTGCGATCAGATGATTACCTTTCTTACGGCAATCGTCTTATTAATTATCGGTTATTTCTTATACGGCAAGTTTGTGGAAAAGGTGTTCGGCGTTAAGGAAACGCGCACGACGCCTGCATACTCGATGGGCGACGGCGTGGATTACGTCCCGATGGGCAACAAAAAGAACGGCTTAATCCAGCTTCTTAACATTGCCGGCGTCGGACCGATCTTCGGCCCGATTCTCGGAGCCCTTTACGGCCCGGTCGCTTTCTTGTGGATCGTATTCGGCTGCATCTTTGCCGGGGCGGTTCACGACTATTTGACCGGCATGATTTCGATCCGCAACCGCGGCGCGCATCTTCCGGCGCTTGCGGGCAAGTTTTTCGGCAATGGAACGAAGCATGTCGTTAACTTCTTCGCTATATTGCTTCTCGTCCTGGTCGGTACGGTGTTTGTAACCGCTCCCGCTCAGCTTCTGGCCAACATGACGCCGGGATATTTGACGCTTGGCGTCTGGATCGCCATTATTTTCGTCTACTACTTGCTTGCTACATTGCTGCCTGTCGACAAGATCATCGGCCGCTTCTACCCGTTCTTCGGGGCGCTGCTGCTGATCAGCGCGGTCGGCGTTGGCGTCGGCCTCATCGTAACGGGCGCGCCGATTCCGGAAGTGTCGCTTGCAAATATGCACCCTAACGAAGTGCCGATCTTCCCGCTCTTGTTCCTGACGATTTCTTGCGGCGCCCTGTCCGGCTTCCATGCGACGCAATCGCCGATTATCTCCAGAACGCTTAAGAACGAGAAGAGTGGCAGGCAAATTTTCTACGGCATGATGATCGTGGAGGGCATTATCGCCATGATCTGGGCGGCGGCGGCCATGAGCTTGTTCAACGGACAATCGCTCAACGAACTGATCGCAACGGCCGGACCAGCCGGCGTTGTCAGCCAAGTATCCTTAACGATGCTCGGAGCGATCGGCGGAACGCTGGGGATCCTCGGCGTTATCGTGCTGCCGATCACGTCCGGCGACACGGCCTTCCGCAGCGCGCGGATGATTATTGCCGATTACTTGAACATTGCACAGAAGAACATGACGCCGCGATTGATCATTGCGGTTCCGATGTTCGTCATCTCCGTCTTCCTGACGCAGATCGATTTCAACCTCTTGTGGCGCTACTTCTCTTGGGCCAACCAATCGACGGCCATGATCGCGCTGTGGGTCGGCGCCATGTATTTGCTGTTAGCCGGCAAAAATCATTGGATCGCCTCGATTCCCGCCGCGTTCATGACATACACGTCGCTCACATATATTATGAATGCGCCGATCGGCTTCGGGCTCCCTATGCAGGTCGCTTACATCGCAGGCGCAATCGGTACGGGACTCGTCATCGTCTTCTTCATCTACATGGCAAGGAAGCATATGGCGGCGCAAGGCAAGCTGCTCATCGACGACGACTTCGACATCATTCCGTCGCGCTCGGTCAGCGCTTGACGGAAACCAAAAGACCCTCTCGCCGGATTGGCGCAGAGGGTCCCTTCTTTCATATTCGCCCGGAAGCGTAATGCCTAACGTCTTTTTCGTTCCATCCTCGAACAGCACCGTTCTGCTCGTCACTTTTCCATCGAAATACACATTCGCTTTCTTAACCACCGTTACACCCGCAAATTGCGTCATGCCCCCGCACTAAATCGGCGCGAGGCGCGGAGATGCTGCTTGCGGTCCAATGGACATACAAGTGCACCGGCGAGCAGTTCCTGTTGGATATGGCGGACAAGGTTGCGGCATCGAGCAGCGTCCCTTTCCCTGTCGCTTCATAATAAGCGACCGCCGCCTCGATGGTATTTTCGCTCACGCTCATTTTCATCTCCCACGACCTGCATGTGGTGGAATACATGAGTGATGAGGTCATGGTCATGTATTTAGGCAAAGTCGTTGAAAAAGGGTCGACGGAGAAAATTTTTGAGAATCCGGGTCATCCGTATACGCGCGCTGCTGCTTTCGGCTCCCTCCCTGGATGATGAACCGGGCAGATCGAGCGACGATGCACCTTTGCTTGGGGAACTACCCCGTCCGCTGAATCCGCCATCGGGCTGCCGGTTCCGCACGCGCAGTGCCCACGCGGAGGAACGCTGTGCCTTGACCGTTCCCGCGTTAACCGAAATTTCATAGGGTCATGAAGTGGCTTGTTTTATTCATGAAGCATGATTGTATATTCAAATTCGAGGGCGCTGTACCGCAGCCATTAGAGTACGGGGCAGCCCTTCGTGCTATTGGGCCAACCAGAGTTTTCAGGTCGGCCTATTTTGATAGGCGGTTTAAGATGGCGGTAGCCGGGAGAACCGGATAATCAATGAAAGAGCTGTTGGAAATGGAACCGGGCAGATTTCACTTGCCCCGGTCTTTTTTTTGCCGTAATGTTGTATTACATTTGAATGCGCTTACCTCTTATGTGTGCAGCCGTATACCTTTGAGGAAACGGAGACCGTCCATGGATACTTTACTCGACTTGTTCAAATTCAAAAAAATCCGCGGCAAACTGTTTATCCTTACGACGGTTATCACGCTGATTCCGATGCTGTTCATCAGTATAGCCGTTTACCGGATATCCGCCGACCGTCTTATGCTCAAAGCGGAGGAGCAGAGCTTTGCGGCGGGCAGCATCGCCAACCAGTATCTCGATCGGATTCTGGTCGACTTCAGAGACTTGTTCAACGTCATCATCAGCAGCTCGCAAATTCAATGCACGCTAACGGGAAGCAGCGATCAGGTATGCCAGAACGTACAAGCCGCGAACGATGAGAGCGATTACAGTTATATCCGCAACTCGTATCGGATCAACAACGCGATGAATACGATCACGCAATCCAAATCCTATGTCGTCCGTTATGTGATCTATCATATGACGGCGCCGCCGGAATGGCGGTTATACGGTACTTATATCAGTCCCTCGGAAGCGGAGGATTGGTATAAAGAATTAGGGGAAAACAATATGCCGTTGATCAGGGACGGGAGATCGCTCGACCAGAACCGGAAAGAGAACGGGGAAATGATGCTTGTCGGCAAGCTTCTGAAAAGAACGGGCGGGGATTTCGAACCGCTCGGGTTTATCATTTTGGAAATCAATAAAGAACGGTTTTTCGAGGGTTTTTCATTTCTTAATGCGGACGAGAAATCCCGGTTTATGATCGCAGACAAAGACGGAAAATTGCTGTACTCCCTTCCGAATGCAAATGAGGAGAAGGAGATGAATGCCGCGTTGTACGCAGCCGCAAGGCAGGCCAATCCGCATGCCGGCCAGTTTGTTTCCATCAATAGGCAGTGGATGGGTGCGGTACAGCAGAGCCAGCTTTTCGGCTGGTCGATTATGCATGTCATTGATGCGGGCAGTCTGTCCGAGGATGCGCGTTCGATCAGGACGATTATTATATGGATCTTCATTGGAACGCTTGTTTTCGGTTTGCTCCTGGCCAATTGGATCAGCGGCACGATTCGAAGGCCGCTTAACCGATTGTCCCTGCTTATTAAAGTGAACGGTTCGATCGATCCCCCTTCGATTGTCCGGTTTGACGAAAAGGATGAAGTCGGGCAGATCGGCCGGCGGTTTCTGCGGATGATCGATGAGAACAAAGCGCTTAACGAACAAGTCTATAATGCGCTCATGAAGCGGAAGGAAGCCGAGATTCACGCGCTGCAGGCTCAAATCAATCCGCATTTCTTGTATAACACATTGGAATCTCTGAAATGGCTGGCGTTCTCCCGCAACCAGCCGGATATCAGCGACGTGATCGGCAAGCTCGGCAAGTACTTCCGATTGACCATCAATAAAGGTAATCAAACCATTGCGGTACAAGAAGAACTGGACCATGCTCTCGCCTATTTTCAGGTGCAAAATTTTCGCTATACGGATCGGTTCGATCTCATTTTCTCCTTTGAGGACGACATCAGCCGCTATTTAGTCCCGAAGTTCATTATTCAGCCTATCGTCGAGAACGCCATTTACCACGGCCTGAAGGAAAAGGAGGGACAAGGTACGATTGTCATATCCGGTGAGGTGGAGGCTGGTATCCTGTCGTTTCGGATCACCGATGACGGCCAAGGAATAACACCTGAACGCATCAAAGAGATTACGGATGCGCTTGATGCGGAAGAGACGAGCGTTACCTATGGATTGAAAAATGTGCACGACCGTTTGAAACTTGGATTCGGCCAGGGTTTCGGAGTGAGCATAACGAGTGAACCGGGCCTCTATACGACAATCAAGCTGGCGATGCCGGCGATAATGGAATCGGGGGGAGCGGCCCATGAACCAAACGATGCAGCAAACGATGAAACGAGCGGTAAAGGCTTTGATCGTTGACGATGAATTTCATATCCGCCGCGGTATCCATACGGTCGTACCTTGGAGAGATTTCGGCGTGGAAGCCGTCGAGGAAGCGGGGGATGGAAAAAACGCGATGGCGCTGTTCGACGAGCATTCGCCGGACATCGTATTGCTTGATATTAACATGCCTGGGATAAACGGTATGGAGGTAGCCAGGCATATACGCGGCCGAAACGGATCAACCCAAATTATTTTCTTGACGGGCTATGACGATTTTCACAAAGCGAGAGAAGCGATTACGCTGCAAGCTTCGGACTATCTGCTAAAGCCGGTATCCTATGACGAACTTTTGCAGTCGTTGGAAAAGGCGGCCATGAAGGTGACCGTAAACCGCAAGGAATCGGGCTATCTGGATGATCTGCAGCGAAGATTGGCCATACCTGGCAGCAGGGGACAAAAGCTGCTCGCCAAAGAATTGTTTGTGCTCGGCGAGCTTCGTGCGGGAGCGGGGTCCGGGTGTCAGGGAATGATGGAAGAATGGTTGGACGAGCTGAGTCAATTGCCCCTTACGGAAGCTAAAATCATCGCTTCGCAATTTGTCGTCTATGCGGCCCGATTGTCCGATGAGATGGGGCATGAACTGCCGGTACACGCGCAGCAATCACTCGAAGCGCTGGGCGGGTGCGATACCGTTCAGGGTTTAATGAAACAAGTGCGCGAATTTATTACAATTCTATCCGAACGGGTTCGGAAATCCATGGATAAGCCCGTCACCCATTCGATTGAACAGGCAAGGGAATGGATCCGCGAGCACTTGAGCGAGGAGATAAGCTTGCAAACATTGGCTGCAGCCGTTCATCTCAATCCTTATTATTTGAGCCGTTTGTTTAAGCAGGAGACGGGTGAAACCTATTTGGAGTTTACGACGCGAATCCGCTTTGAGAAGGCCCGTGAGTTGCTGATAAGCAGCGCGTTGAAAATGCATGAAATTGCCGAGCAGGTGGGCTTCACGGATGCCAATTATTTCAGCATTGCATTCAAGAAGCACCAGGGAGTCAGCCCTACCGATTTTAGAAAGAGATTTCAATAACTTCCCAAAAAGAAGTCAATAAATCAAAGACCGGCGCAACGGATTCTATGGAACATTCCCCGCCGAAACCTGCATAATAAATTTGTAAGCGCAACCATCGATGGAGGGGGAAAAGCAAATGGCTCAACGTAAACGGTCGATTGTGATTATGCTTGTGCTGGTATTGGCGCTCGTGGTGTCCGCATGCAGCGGCAATTCCGGAAGTTCGGGAAATACCGGCGGCTCGTCCGACGGCGGGACGGCCGGCAATAACGCAAATGAGCCGGCAAGCCCGCCGAGCGGGGAAAAGGCCAAGCTCAAGTTCATGTATTGGGGCAGTGCTTTCGAGAAAGAGGCAATGGAGAAAATGATCAAAGCCTTCAACGAATCCCACCCTGGCATCGAAGTGAAAGGCGAGCACGTGCCAGGCGACTACAATGCGAAGATCAATACGCTGATGGCCACCGGCGAACTCCCGGATGTGGCCTATCTGGGAGAAGGTTTGGCCCTGAAATGGGCCGCGGACGGCAAAGTGCTGGATATGACGGAGTATCTGGACATGTATCCCGAGCTCGGAAACCGGCTGGAACAATCTTATTATTATTACGCGCCGGGCAAGACGATCGGCACGAACACGGCGGCCGAAATCATTACGCTGTATTACAATAAGGATTTGTTTGATGAGGCGGGACTGGAACTACCGCCGACGGGCGGAGCCAATGCCTGGACCTGGCAGGAATTCGTGGATGCGGCGAAGAAGCTGACGAAGGATGGCAGCGGCAGAACGCCGAACGATGCCGGCTTCGACCCGAAAAACATCGTGCAATACGGCGTTTCGTTCCCGACCTGGATGGGCGGTTGGTATCCGTTTCTCCTGAGCAACGGCGCGGATATCACGAATGAGGACGGCACGAAATATGCGCTCAACTCGCCGGAAGCGGTCGAGGTGTTCCAGGCGCTGCAGGATTTGATGTACAAGGACTACGTGGCGCCGACGGCCACCCAGCAGCAGAATATGCCGGCAACGAACGTCAGGCTGCAGACGAAGAAAGTAGCCATGGCGATCGAAGGCCAATGGGCGCTGCTCGACTTTGCCTCGACCAAAATGAATTTCGGGATGGGGGTCCTTCCGAAATTCAAGGAAGCGAAGACGATGATGCTCGGAGCGCCCACCGTCATTTTCTCCAGCACCAAATATCCGAAGGAAGCTCTGGAATTCTATATCTATCATAACAATCCGGAGCAAGTCGATCTTTACAAGAAAGGTCTCTGGATGCCGCTGGAAGACAAATATTACACCAATCCGGAGGCGATTGATTCGTGGATCAAGAACGACGCCCACCCGCCGGAATATAAGGAAGCGGTTATCGATTACACCTTGACTTACGCCGGTCGTTCTCCCTCTTACTCGCTTAAAAACTTTGCGGAAATCGATCCCAAAATCTCTGCCGCGCTGGACAAGATCTGGACGAATAAAGAACCGGCCGACAAAGTGCTTCGCGATATGGAAAAGGATATTCAGCCTCTGCTTCAAGGGAAATATGACGTCGAATGATGAGAGGCTCCAGGAGAGTCCTTGTTCCTAAGGGCTCTCTTTTTCCGCAAGCCTCGTTCGTCCCGAGATTATGGTATACGAGGAGGAATGGCATGAACGCCGTCGCAGACGAACTTTCCGTCAATGCCGCGCAGCTCCCGCGTAAAACGCGGCTGTCAGGGATCGCGCGCATGGAAAGAAAATGGGGGATTTTATTCGCGCTTCCCGCCATGTTGGGATTTATCATCTTCGTGGTCGGGCCGATGATCGCTTCGCTTATTTTTAGCATGACCGACTGGAGTATCGGGTCGGACATGAAATTTACCGGTTTGGAAAATTACAGGGCCATGGCGGCCGACGATCCGCTGTTCAGCAAATCGCTTTTTGTGACGCTCTACTATACGATCGGAAGCGTGCCGCTCGGTATTATGGCCGCCTTTCTAATCGCCATGCTGCTGAACCAGAAGGTGAAAGGACTCGCCATTTTTCGCACCGTTTATTATTTGCCGGTACTGGTGCCCAGCATCGCGAACAGCATGTTATGGCTGTGGCTGTTTAATCCCGATTTCGGTTTGTTCAACTCGATGCTAAGAAACGTCGGACTGCCGGGCTCTCAATGGATTTACAGCGAGACGGCCGCGATTCCCTCCCTTATTTTGATGAGTACATGGGGAGTCGGCAATGCCGCGGTTATTTTTTTGGCCGGCCTTCAAGGCGTTCCGGGCCATCTGTACGAGGCGGTTGAGGTGGACGGCGGCGGGGCGCTGCGCAAATTTTGGCATGTCACGCTTCCGTCTATGACGCCGACCATCTTTTTCAATGTCGTCATGGGGATGATCGGCACGCTGCAGGTGTTCGACCAGGCTTACGTCATGACCAACGGCGGCCCGAATAACGCGACTTTGTTCTACATCTTTTATTTGTACCGCAAGGCGTTCTCGGAAGCACAGATGGGTTATGCGGCAGCGCTTGCCTGGGTGCTGTTCCTGATCATCATGGCGCTTACCGCCCTCGTTTTCCGCTCATCGCGGTTTTGGGTCTATTACGAAGGGGAGGGGAAAGGATGAGCATCAGCACCGCGAGACTGCTGCATCGGTTCGCCGTTTACTTTATTTTGATTGCGGGCAGCATCGCCATGGTTTTTCCGTTCGCCTGGCTGCTCCGAAGCTCGCTGATGTCCACTGCGCAAATTTTCATTTTCCCGCCGGAGTGGATTCCCAGGCCGTTCGAGTGGCGGAACTATAGCGATGCGCTGACCGTCGTCCCCTTTTTCCGCTACTTTCTGAATACGATGACGATTGAATTGTCGGTTGTCGCCGGTGTGGTCATGACGAGTACCATGGCCGGCTACAGCTTCGCCAGATTGAAGTGGCCCGGCCGGAATCTCGTGTTCGGCTTGATACTCAGCACCTTGATGCTTCCTTACGCCGTCACCTTGATTCCGACGTTCGTCCTCTGGAAATCGCTTGGCGCAATCAACACGTATTGGCCGCTGATCGTTCCGGCCTGGTTCGGAGGAGGAGCGTTCAACATCTTTTTGCTACGCCAATTTTTCAACACGATTCCCAAAGATTTGGACGAAGCGGCTTATATGGACGGGGCAAACCCGTTGACCGTTCTTTGGCGGATTCTGATCCCGCTTTGCACGCCGGCGCTGATCGTGATTTTGATTTTTACGTTTATCGGCACGTGGAACGACTTTCTGGGTCCGCTGATTTATTTGAGCGACAGCAATAAATTTACGTTGGCGCTCGGGCTCGCTTCCTTCCGCGGGATGTACAACGCGCAATGGGGCTATTTGATGGCCGCTTCAACCGCGATTGTGGCGCCGATCATCTTCCTGTTCTTCATCGGGCAGCGCTATTTTATCGAAGGCATTACGCTTACCGGGATTAAGGGGTAAATTCGACTTTTATAGGGAGGAACACGAATGAGTACGCATACGGCGGGACGGCTGCGACATTGGGGACATGTACCTTTTACGAGCGTGAACATCAGCGGCGATTTCTGGCGTCCGCGAATCTCGCTGCTGAAAGACATTACGTTAAGGGTTTGCCTGGACAAATGCGAGCAGACGGGCCGAATCGCCAATTTTGCGAAAGCGGCCGGACTTGCCGAGGGTGAGTTTCAAGGCATCTATTTCGATGATTCCGATGTGTACAAAGTGCTTGAAGGGGCTTCCTATTCCCTCATGCTCGACCGTGACCCCGAATTGGAAGCGGAGATCGACCGCATCGCGGCGCTTATTGCCTCGGCACAGGAGGAGGACGGCTACTTGTGCACCTACTTCACGCTCAAGGAGCCGGACCGCAAATGGACCGATATGGAAAAGCATGAGATGTATTGCGGCGGCCATCTGATCGAGGCGGCGGTCGCTTATTATGAAGCCACAGGGAAACGAACGCTGCTCGATGCCGCATGCAGGCTGGCCGATCACTACGACAGCCTGTTCGGTCCCGGCAAACGCCATTGGGTGGAAGGGCATGAGGAAATTGAGCTGGCGCTTGTCAAATTATACCGGGTCACCAAGGAAGATCGTTATTGGAAATTGTCGTTATGGCTGCTGGAAGAGCGGGGACGCGGCCACGGTGTCGGAGCGATCTGGGATAAAGAGGAATGGGGGCCGGGCTACTGCCAGGATGACGTGCCTGTCAAGGATATCCACCATGTAAAAGGTCACGCCGTACGCGCCATGTATCTGTACGCGGCTATGGCCGATGTCGTTCATGTCTCCGGCGACCCCGATTACCTGAATGCTCTGCTGCGTGTGTGGTCGCATACGGTGGAAAGGAACATGTACATTACGGGAGGGGTCGGGCCTTCCCGGCATAACGAGGGATTTACGCATGATTACGATCTGCCTAATGAGAGCGCCTACTGCGAAACGTGCGCCGCAATCGCCATGGCCTTCTGGAACCACCGGATGAATCTGCTGCTCGGCGATGCCAAATACGCCGACATCGTCGAACGCGAAATGTACAACGGGGTGCTGGCCGGGCTCTCGCTTTCAGGCGACAAGTTTTTTTACGTCAATCCGCTCGCGTCCAAAGGCGATCATCACCGAGTGGAATGGTTCAATTGTTCGTGCTGTCCGACGAATCTGGCGCGCTTCCTTCCCTCCGTCGGTAATTACGTCTATGCGTGTTCGGAGAAAGGGATCGCCGTGAATCAGTATATCCAGGGAACCGGCGTCATTCGGTTGGAAGAAAACGATACGAATGTTAGGTTGAAGCAAACGACGGCTTATCCGTGGCAGGGAGACATCGCCCTTGAGGTTCTGCCCGAGAGAGACGAAGCGTTCGAAATCCGTGTGCGGATTCCTGGATGGTGCAGGGGATACCGGTTGGCAGTGAACGGGGAGCCGGTACCCGCTCTCGATGTACGGCTCGAAAGCGGTTATGCCGTCCTTGAACGGAAATGGATACAGGGGGACGTCGTCCTGCTGCAGCTCGACAT
This sequence comes from Paenibacillus darwinianus, assembly GCF_000598065.1. Classification (GTDB taxonomy): domain Bacteria; phylum Bacillota; class Bacilli; order Paenibacillales; family Paenibacillaceae; genus Paenibacillus_I; species Paenibacillus_I darwinianus. The sequence continues at coordinate 23,763 of NZ_KK082131.1, forward strand.
GCCCGTGGAGATCGTGCGTGCCCGACCGGAAGTGGAAGCGAATAGGGGCATGATCGCGATCCAACGGGGACCTGTCGTTTACTGCGTTGAACACGCCGACAATCCGCATCTGGAGTATCAGTCCTTCTCGGTACGCGCCGGTGAGGCTTTCGCTTATGAGTACCGTGCGGATGTATTGGGAGGGGCTGTCTTGCTGGCCGGCAATACCGAAGAAGGGAAGCCGTGCACGTTGATCCCTTACTATGCCTGGGACAACCGACAGCCCGGATTCATGCAGGTATGGATCACAGAAGCTGAAGACCGATCGTTGTATGCGTGGTAGCGACGAATAAACCTATTGCGATGGGAGTGTTTACGCGATGACAATGCGGCAGAGTTTGAAACAAACGGCATTCGAGGCATTGCCGCTCGGAAGCATCAAACCGGAGGGGTGGCTTAAAGACCAGCTCCGCATTCAGGCAGACGGATTGACCGGACATTTGGAGGAGCATTGGGCGGATGTAGGTCTGGACAACGGCTGGATCGGCGGATCGGGCGAAAGCTGGGAGAGGGGGCCTTACTACCTGGATGGGCTTGTTCCTTTGGCGCATTTGCTGGAGGACGAGCGGCTGATCGCCAAGGCGAACCGGTGGATTGAATGGTCGCTCGCCAGCCAGAAGCCGGACGGCTCTTTCGGGCCGGAACGGATTGAAACGGTGAACCAGGATATCGATAAGAACCATGACTGGTGGCATTACATGATTATGCTGAAGGTGCTTATCCAGCATGAGGAAGCAACCGGCGATGAGCGGGTGGTGCCTTTTTTGCTGCGATATTTCCGTTATGTTTCCGCCACGATCGACAGGCTGCCCCTTAAGGATTGGGCGGAGGCGAGGGGCGCGGAGATGCTGCTTGCGGTCCAGTGGACATACAAGCGCACCGGCGAGCAGTTTCTGTTGGATCTGGCGGACAAGGTTGCCGCGCAGACGATGGATTGGACGGGGATTCTGCACGATTTCCCGTTCTGGCGCAAGGTCGAGCATTGGGACCATCGGACACATGTCGTCAATGTGGCGATGGGCGTCAAAACGCCGGCCATCCGATACGAGCTCACCGGTGATCCCGAAGAGGAGGAAGCGGTTCGGCGCGGGATTCAAAGCCTGATGACTCATCACGGTCAGGCGCACGGCATGTTCTCTGGGGACGAATGGCTGTCCGGCACTGATCCGAGCCAAGGGGTGGAGCTGTGCGCGGTCGTCGAATATATGTTCACGATGGAGCATTTGGTGCGGGTGTTCGGCGACGGGCAGTATGGCGATATTCTCGACAAAGTGGCCTTCAACGCGCTGCCGGCCGCGATTTCGGCGGATTGGACCTCGCACCAGTACGATCAGCAGGTGAACCAGATCATGTGCAATGTCGCCACGCGGAACTGGAGCAATAACGATGAGGCGAACCTGTTCGGCCTCGAACCGAATTTCGGATGCTGTACGGCAAATATGCACCAGGGCTGGCCGAAGCTGGCGGCGCATCTATGGATGTCGGACGGAAAAGGCGGCCTTGCGGCCGTGTCCTACGCGCCTTGCTGGGTGCAGGAGAAAGTGGGAGCCGGCGGCACAAAGGCGACGCTCGAGGTTGGCGGCGGCTATCCGTTCCGCGAGACGGTGACGATGAAACTGCGGTTAGAACGTCCTGAACGTTTCGCGCTGCGGCTGCGGATTCCGGCGTGGTGCGATCATCCGGCGCTTGCGATCAACGGCGAAATGGTACGGATGGACGTAGAGAAAGGATTTGCTTGCATCGAGAGGGACTGGGTTGACGGCGATACGGTCGAGCTGCGGCTTCCGATGGAGGTGCGCGCAACCCGCCGCAATCTTTATGCAACCAGCATCGAGCGAGGTCCGCTGGTGTATGTTCTGCCTTTGGGGGAGATTTGGCAGCCACACATTAAGCGGGAGCTTTTCAGCGATTGGGAGATCTATCCGTCCTCGCCTTGGCGCTTCGGTTTGTATGAGGGAGCGGACTTCTCGGTCGTTACGGAAGATATTCCGCGCCAGCCTTTTCTCGCCAGCCAGGCGCCTGTTCGACTTAAGACGGGGGGAAGTCTGGTGCGAAACTGGCGGATGGAGTCGAATAACGCCGGGACGCCGCCGCTCAACCCGGACACCAAGGGCCAAGCTGAGCAGGAGCTGGAGCTCGTGCCCTACGGCAGCGCCAAGCTCAGAATCGGAGAATTTCCGCTCATTCGTACGAAGTGATTCGTACAGAGATACCATGCCTTTCAAATCCAAGAAAGAAAAACTACAGCTTTCTGATGCGGATCGTGAAATGCTTCAACGAATCAGTAAGGCGCCTTCGGAAGAGTTTCGGCGTGTTTGCGCGCGCGTATTCTTCTTCATTATGCTGACGGATTGGTATTCCAAAGATCGCAGACATTCTGGGTACAATTGTGCCTAAGGTCAACCGTTGTGTCGACAAAGCACTGACGGAGGGCACCGAAGCCGCTTTGCTTGAAGAAGAGCGTACCGGTAGACCTCCCGAAGTAACGCCAGAGGCCAAAGCATGGGTCATCTCATTGGCACGCCAAAAGCCCAAAGAACTGGGTAATTCCTCTGTAGTATGGACACAACGGCTTTTCTTATGACAGTTCGAAGGTAAAGACGGAAATCGCGAATGTAAACAATGTAATCAATCAATTAATTTTTGTATTAACCATGCTGCTGCGCCGGCATCGGCTGAGCGGTTTCTTTCTCGTTAACGATGAAAGAATGATGAAATAACGATACCCAAGGGGCGCCATCTATGTGTGGAAAGGGTATAATATAGGGGATGAAGCGAACTCTACAAGAGGCTGCTTGTGTGGATGCGCAAAGTTGATAAAAGAAATAAAGGAGATACGATGACGGAGAAAACAGCAAATATAGAAACAGGATGGAACTTCGACAACAGTTATGCACGTCTACCGGAATCCGTTTTTACCAAGCTCGACCCAACCCCTGTGCGCTCACCGAAATTGATCATTCTTAATCGTCCGTTGGCGGCATCCCTGGGATTGAACGACCAAGCGCTGCAAAGCGATGATGGGGTAGCGGTGCTGGCCGGCAACCGGATTCCTGAAGGCGCTTTGCCTCTTGCGCAAGCTTATGCAGGGCATCAATTCGGGCATTTTACGATGTTAGGGGACGGCCGGGCTCTGCTGCTTGGCGAACAGATCACTCCCCTGGGTGAGAGGGTTGATATTCAGCTTAAGGGTTCAGGTAAAACGCCATACTCCCGCCGTGGCGACGGTCGAGCGGCGCTTGGACCGATGCTGCGCGAATACATCATCAGCGAAGCCATGCAGGCGCTTGGTATTGCCACTACCCGCAGCCTGGCGGTGGTGGCAACCGGGGAGTCCATTATCCGTGAAACCGAGCAACCCGGAGCAATTCTGACCCGCGTGGCTGCCAGTCATCTGCGTGTCGGCACTTTTCAATACGTCTCACAATGGGGCAGTGCCTCGGATCTCCGGGCCTTGGCTGATTACACATTGCATAGACATTTTCCGGAGGCTGACGGTAATCACAACCGCTATCTTTTCCTGCTTCAGGAAGTAATCAAGCGTCAGGCCGGGCTGATTGCCAAATGGCAGCTCGTTGGCTTTATTCACGGGGTGATGAACACCGACAATATGGCCCTTAGCGGAGAAACCATTGATTATGGTCCTTGCGCCTTCATGGATGCCTACGACCCGGAAACGGTATTCAGTTCCATAGACACTTATGGCCGCTATGCCTATGGCAATCAGCCGCATATTGCCGCGTGGAATCTCGCGAGATTTGCCGAAACCCTGTTGCCGCTGCTGCATGACGACGAAGCTCAGGCCGTCAAACTCGCCGAGGATGCGATTGCTGATTTTGCCGAGTTGTATCACCGTAACTGGCTCGCGGGAATGAGGGAGAAACTCGGAATCTTTAACGAAGAGCCAGAGGACGAAGCCCTTATTGAAGGCCTGCTCCGTATGATGCAGAAGCAGCGTGCGGATTACACCAATACGTTCCGCGCATTAACCTTTGATAAGCCCGAGGATACCGTCTTGTTCGGCACAACGGAATTTGATCAGTGGCATGAGCTGTGGCAGGCGAGACTAGGCAGGCAGCAGGAACCAAAAGCCTCCTCGCAACAGTTGATGCGCAGCAGCAATCCCGCAGTAATCCCTCGCAACCACCGGGTTGAAGAGGCACTGGAGGCTGCGGTGAAACAAGGAGACTACAGCGTGATGGAGCGGCTGGTTGACGTCCTTTCGAGGCCCTGCGCGCACACGCCCGAACAGGCTGATTACTCCACATTGCCTGCGCTAACCCATCCTTACCGAACTTTCTGCGGTACCTGACATAGAAGTGGTAGACCAACCAATTAATGGTCCATAAAATTTTAATAATCCTACAGAAAAGGGCATGTTAATTGGCCCTTTTCTTCTGAAGGAAATCAACGGTGAATCCAGTCATAAGCAGCGTGTCGTATTGCTGCCGGAGCTGGTCGTCAGAAGGTCCACCTTTGCATGCAATCAGATGGGGAATCAAACCTGAATACCAGGCGCTTCCCGGCGCCGATCCGGCAAAAAGCATGAATGCCATCGCCAATTCCAATCCGAAGGTACGGGACATCGCTTCGACTTTTGGGATACCGGCCGTGTACGCTTCTTATGACGAATTGCAGCAGGATCCCGATATTGACGCGGTTTACATTCCCCTGCCGAATGCGCTTCATTCTGAATAGGTCATGAAAGCCGCGGAGCAAGGGAAGCATGTGTTCAACGGAATTTTAGCCATCCGTCGAGGATCGCGGGCACGAGTTGGGATATCGTGTGGCGGCGCATCGGAGCTGGTGGTTGTGGACGTATCGCAGGAAAAGCTGGATATCGCTTTGAAATACGGTGCGACCAAGCCGTTTAGCCGCCGATTCGGTTGTCCGTTTATATGTTATATTAAATGACATAATAATGTGATTATTATTTACATCATAGCTTTGAGGGGTTATAATAGCATAAGTATGTTGGAACACCATATAAAGGACAAAAACCCGTGCGGGGTTTTTGTCCATTTTATTTCAATCACCAGGGGGTCTACATGTATTGCTACGTTACGACTGATGCCGGCTATACGCTGCCCAATGGAAAGGCCATGCTGAATAACCTCACCTTTTCGGTGAAGGCTCATGAAAAAACCGTCATTTTGGGGGGCAACGGATCGGGCAAGTCGATTCTGCTAAAGGCATTGTGCCATCAAGTGCGGTTAACGCAGGGGAGCGTTGCGCTGTTCCATGCCCCGATCGATTCATGGTCGAAACAGCAAATCAACGCTTCCGTGAAACTGGTGGACAACGTTTTTAAACCGTCACTCTTCCACCGGACGATATGGGAATACCTGACTCATTTACTCATGAAGGAACGGCTGGCGAAACGGGAAATCGAGGATAAGGCGAAGCTGCTATTGTGCTCGGTCGATTTGTATGAAACGAGAATGGACGATGTCAAATACCTGTCGCGTGCGGATTTGAAAAAGCTTCAAATCGCAGCGGCTCTTTGCTCGAATCCTAAGTTGATGCTGTTCGATGATCCGTTTCTGGGACTGGACGCCGCAGCACGCTCGCAAATCAGCTGCCTGCTGGATTCGCTGCATCTAACCGGCATTACGGTGATCGTTGCCACGCATGACGTTGATTTTGCGGCCGCTTGGGCCGATTCGCTCTTGGTGCTCAAGGATGGCGGGCTTATTGCCGCCGGAACGGCCGAATTAACCGTACAACCGGACGTTATGGCAAGAGCGGCTATGGGTTTGCCCACATTATCCCTTCCTTTTACGTTTCTGAACAATGTCAGGATCGCTCGTTACCCCCGTACGCTCCCGGAAACCGTAAGGCTGTTGTATACCCTGCATTCAAACGAATCCATGGAGGAGATGCAATGAGCGTACAGGTGGTATCGCTTCTGTCACTGGCTTTTATATTAGGATTAAGACATGGCGTAGACTGGGACCATATCGCCGCAATCACCGATCTGACCGCATCCGAGCGTAAAAGAAAAAAAGGTTTTGTGCTTGCCGTTTTCTACGCGATCGGCCATGAACTTGTTATTCTGTCCCTCGGCCTGGTGGCCGTTGTTATCGGATATGCGCTTCCCGACTGGGTCGACGGCTTCATGGAAAAATTGGTCGGCATCACGCTAATCGTTCTGTCTGCCTTGTTACTGAATTATTTGCTAAGAAACAATCAGGAAACGATTCTGATAAGCAGATGGAGGCTGGCTTACAACGGGATCAGCAATTTGATCTCTTGGCTGGGCTGGAAGCTTGGAAACAAGCGAGCGGATTATAACAGAGGGTTAAACGCAAATATGTCCAACCGCGGCGCTGTCTTGATCGGCATCATTCATGGAATCGGCGCGGAAACGCCAAGCCAGCTTTTGCTGTTTGCCGCAGCGACCGGCTCAGGCTCGATATCGAGCGGAATCATGACCGTCGTGGCCTTCGCATTCGGGTTGTTTGTTTCCCATTTCTTTATCGTCATGGCCTCCCTTTTCGGAATATCACGGATCATCGGCAAGCCCAAGGTTTTTCGGGCCTTCGGAATCGCGGCATCCCTTTATAGTATCGGCTTAGGTATTCTTTATATTGCCGGCGCGGGCAACTGGCTACCTGGCATCCTGTGAAGTCCCGCTGCGTTCAGCCTGTTGTCCGGCGCGGTCGAAACCTTTATACTACAGAATGTAATGATCGTGCTGTCAGTGAAGAGGGGTAGAAACGTTGGATTGGTTGGTGAAAGTCGAGCAACTCGCCGCATGGCTGAGAGAGTTTGGGATATGGGCCATTGCCGTCAGCTTGCTCCTCAGTATTGCGGTCGCTATTTTGGGCCTGGTCCCATCGGTGTTTATTTCAGGAGCAAATGCGGTTGTGTTTGGGATTGTTCCGGGTTTTTGGATTTCGTTGGCCGGGGAGGTACTGGGGGCTGCGATATCGTACTGGCTTTATAAATGGGGCTTCGGCAAAACCCGTCTGAAGCAGGACAATTGGAGCTGGCTGCGAAGATTGAACGAAGGCGGGCGCCCGAAGCAATTTTCAATCCTTGCATTTGCCAGGTTAACCCCGGTGCCCTCGGGGGTCATTACGTTTGTTGCGGCGATATCGAGCATGCGCTACATCGATTTTCTCCTGGCTACGACGTTGGGGAAGATGCCTTCCATTGCAATGGAAACGCTGATCGGCCATGATCTGTTTACGATTAATGAGAACCTGCCTAGGCTGCTTGTCGTTGTGTCTGTCGTAATCGTTGTCTATTTGTTGTTCCGAGGCCGCAACAAAAAGAAGGGCTGATCCGGCGAAAGGCTTGCGCGACCGCGCGTCTTCGCTCTCAGCCTTAAAACGCCGCCGCTGCCAGCCTATTGCGTATAAGACAGACGCCGCCTGCAAACGCTACAACCGGGGCTGCCTATGCGCGCTTGCCCCGCATCAAGCGAAGCGGAGGGTAACTCATGAAACTTAGGGGCTTGATCGGAACGGTTGGTCTGCTTATTGCTTCCTTGCTGTCGGGATGCTCGGATACGCAAGGCGACGTCGGCAACAAAAATATCCGCACGCAAAGCGTAAGACAGGACGGCAACGGCAATCGGATCATCGACAAACGGTTCGCCGACGATATTCAGAACCAGCAAAACCGTATGAACGGCAAACGGCTGAACAGCAACAATCTGATTGGCAATCACCGGAATTACCGGATGGAAATGAGCCGGAATATCGCCGATCATCTCAATAAACTCGATGGAGTTCAGGCATCGTATGTGGTGCTCACCGATCGCAACGCCTATGTCGCCGTTCGGGCAGGCAGGGCCGCGCCGGAACGGGATGGCGGTCTGAAAGTCCGCATTGCCGACCGGGTGAGAGAGATGGCTCCGCAAACCGAGCAGGTATTCGTATCGGCAAATCCCGAATTCGTCGACCGGATGAGCGGATACATGGCGCAGGTCGAGGAGGGGCATCCGATTCAAGGCTTCATCGCGGAATTCAACGGCATGGTTGAGCGGATGTTCCCGGTCGATTCGGGATTGCGGTACAGCCATGGCACCAGAACGCTCTATGATTGACGTTGAAAAGCATCCCCTTCGTTAACCGGCCCTGTGCCGATTGCCGAGCGGGATGCTTTCTTTTTGGGTGGATGCCGCGGGACGCCATGCGGCTCCGAGTCGCCCATTTTCAGGGGAAATCGCACCCCCGCTACTTGCCTCTCATATGATAAGTTGACTGTATCCCTTTACCTTGTAAACACTATACAACCCAGGCAAGGAGGGGTGACAAACATTGAAGGGAAGCGACCACAGCAGCAAGTTCTTATTGACCCACCGTGAACGAGAGGTTTTCGAACTGCTTGTGCAGGACAAAACCACGAGGGATATCGCGCAGCAACTGTTCATCAGTGAGAAAACCGTGCGCAACCACATATCCAACGTCATGCAAAAATTAAACGTCAAAGGCCGTTCACAAGCGGTTGTCGAGCTAATCAAGCTTGGGGAATTGAAAATTTGACGTTAGCTTTTGCGGGGTGATTCAGACCTTCTAACCGCTTTCGCGAGGAAGCCGGGGAGGAGGTTTTTTTGACCGTATCCGACAAACCGGCGGCGCATCCGCCGGCCTAACAGAAATCCCAGGACGATCACGATCAGCGCAATGATCAGAATAGTTTTCATACGGTATCATGCTCCTTTCGGCATTCTTACACCAAAACGAGCGTGCAGAATCAAAGGTTCCGCATGAAAGTTACACAAGTTCCGTAAATTCTGTTTCCTCCCGGCTGTCTGGTTTCCGCTCCTGCTTGTACGCGATCAGGACGATGGTGTCTCCGGTCGATTCGGACAAGCTTTCTTCCGCCTGCTTGAGCTGCCGGATTTGTTCGTCGGATAGGTGGGCGGTTTGGTAATCCACGGTATCGCCTCCAAACGTATTTTTGTTATTATGCCCGTGTTGAACGCCGTTTTTTCATCCAGTTTCAGGATAATAACGCCTTTGCGGCAAACGATACCGGACTATACGCTTTTCACGGATCTCCTGACGATCAGCTCCGCGGGGAGAACGATTTTGCGCCACGGTCCCGCGTCTGAGCCCTCCTTGATCCGCTCGATCAGCATTTGCATGCCCAAATAGCCGAATTGGTAGGCCTGCTGTGCGGCGACTGTAATGAACGGATCGAGCTCCGCATACGGACCGAAGTCGTCGAAGCATACGACGGAGATGTCGTCAGGCACGCTTAACCCCTTCGACCGGAGCAACCGAATAATCTCCAAAGCCAGCGCGTTATTGCCTGCCACGATGGCCGTCGGGAGAGGAGCCATCCGCGAGAGCCATCGGTCCATCTCGGACAAGTCGTTCATCGGTCCGAAGCTCGTTTCATAGATGCGCGTGTCGTCAATCGGCAAATCGTTGAGCTTCAATGCCTCCAAATAGCCCTGCAGACGCAGACGTGCGCTGGATATCGATGATGAGCCGTTCAGTATAGCGATGTTTCGGTGTCCGTGCGCGATCAAATGCTCGACAAGTGCGCGGGCGCCTTCCTTGCTGTCGCCCAGTACAATGTCGCACTCGATGCCCGGCACCTCCCGGTCGATTAGGACGAACGGCACCTCGTGCTTGCGTAGCTTTTCCAGATGCGGAAGCGAAGGGTCGCCTGCCGGAGCCACGAGGACGCCGTCCACACGAGCCGTTAATAGGGTGTTGATGTATGCCGCTTCCTTCTGCACGTTCTCGTCGCTATTGCCGAAAAGCAGCCGATAGCCATGTTTGATGGCGGCATCCTCGGCACCGCGAGAAAGCGTCGTATAGAAGGGATTCATAATATCCGTAATAAGCAGAGACAGAATATGAGTCTGCTGGAGCACAAGGCTTCGCGCCATCTGGTTCGGCACATAATTCAGCTCATCCATCACCCGTTTCACCTTAGCCCGCGTTTTATCACTGATTTTACCGGTGTTATTGATAACTCTGGAAACGGTCATAGCCGACACGCTTGCCTTTGCGGCGATATCATATATCGTTACCATGGCATATTCCCCTCACCCATTGAATACTCATTTTATCTTACCCAAAAGAAGCTGTTGACAGCAAGAGGGCGGTATTGATATTTTAAAGTTATCGATAACATTTTTATCTAAAACGGAGGGATTAAGTTGACAGATACGGCTTATCGTTTTCAGCAAGGCTTCCCGAAAATCGGCATTCGGCCGACGATCGACGGACGGCGAAAAGGGGTCCGCGAATCGTTGGAGGAGCAAACGATGAACATGGCCCGCGCGACGGCAGCGCTGCTTGCCGAGCATCTGCGCTACCCGAACGGCGAGCCTGTCGAATGCGTCATTGCCGATACATGCATCGGAGGTGTGGCGGAATCGGCCGCTTGTGCGGATAAATTCGCGAAAGCGGGTGTGGGGCTCTCGATAACCGTAACGCCTTGCTGGTGCTATGGGACGGAGACGATGGATACGGACGCTTCGATCCCTAAGGCGGTCTGGGGCTTTAACGGCACGGAGCGGCCGGGCGCCGTTTATTTGGCTGCTGTGCTGTCCGGTTATGCGCAAAAAGGGCTTCCCGCTTTCGGCATCTACGGTGAGGATGTACAGGATGCCGGCGATACGACGGTGCCGGAGGATGTAAAAGTGAAGCTGATCGGCTTCGCCAAGGCAGGGCTTGCAGTCGCCTATATGAAAGGCAAGTCCTATCTGTCGATGGGCTCGGTTTCGATGGGCATCGCGGGCTCGATTGTGAACGATGCGTTTTTCCAGGAGTACCTTGGCATGCGCACGGAATATGTCGACATGAGCGAATTTGTACGGCGCATGGAAGAGGGCATTTACGACGACACGGAATTTAAGAAAGCGCTTGCTTGGGTAAAGGAGCATTGTCCGGAAGGTCCCGACAATAATCCGCCTCAGCTGCGAACGTCGCGCGAGCGCAAGGCCCGGGATTGGGAGACGGTCGTCAAAATGACGCAAATCGCGCGCGACCTGATGGTCGGCAACCCGCGGCTGGGCGAGTTGGGCTTCGGTGAGGAGGCGCTGGGTCATAACGCTATTGTGTCCGGCTTTCAAGGTCAGCGGCAGTGGACGGACCACTTCCCGAACGGGGACTTCATGGAGGCGATGCTGAACTCCTCATTCGACTGGAACGGCATCCGCGCGCCGTATATCGTTGCGACGGAAAATGACAGCCTGAACGGTGTCTCGATGCTGTTCGGCTATCTGCTCACGAATACGGCGCAAATATTTGCCGACGTTCGAACCTACTGGAGTCCGGACGCCGTGAAGCGGGTTACCGGACACTCGCTTGCCGGCGCGGCGGAGGGCGGTATTCTGCATCTGATCAACTCGGGGCCGGCTACGCTTGACGGCACCGGTGAACAGACGAAGGACGGGAAGCCGGTCATGAAGCCTTTTTGGCAAGTTACTCCCGAGGAGGCGGACAAATGCTTGAAGGCCACTTCTTGGAGGCCGGCATCGGTGGAATATTTCCGCGGCGGCGGCTATTCGTCGGACTTCCTGACACGCGGCGGAATGCCGATGACGATGTCCCGTTTGAATTTGGTGAAGGGCATCGGGCCGGTGCTGCAAATTGCCGAAGGCTACTCGATCGAGCTGCCGGCGGATGTCCACGAAGCACTCGACAAAAGGACGGACCCCACCTGGCCGACGACCTGGTTTGCGCCGACCTTGACCGGTCATGGCGCGTTCCGAACGGTTTACGATGTCATGGACAACTGGGGGGCGAACCATGGTTCGATCAGCTTCGGCCATATCGGGGCCGACCTGATTACACTGGCATCGATGCTGCGCATTCCGGTCAATATGCACAATGTGGCGGACGACCGCATTTTCCGTCCTCGTGCATGGGGATTGTTCGGTACGGCCGACCCGGAAAGCGCGGATTTCCGCGCCTGCGGTAATTTCGGTGCGCTTTACAAGTAACGGGAGAGGGATGAGGCAATGAGCAGCATGCGCATACGGGAAGAGCTTTGCAAATACGCGCGCAAAACGGTCGCCAACAAGCTGGTGGTCGGCCCCGGTGGCAACATCAGCGCACAGCACGAGCATAAAATGTACCTCTCTCCGAGCGGCTTCGCACTGGATGAAGTCGAGCCGGAGCAATGGGTGGAGGTGGACATTGCCACCGGCGCGATTGCGGATATCGGACTGCGGCCCTCCTCCGAGGTGCTGATGCATTTGTACGCCTATCGGGCAAATCCGGATATCGGCGCAATCGTGCACACTCATCCTCCCTATTGCATCGCGTTCACACTGGTGGAGCAGGAATTGCCGGTCATGTTCCCGGATCAGGCGGCCCTGGTCGGCAAGACGGCGTATGTGCCCTATGTCCTGCCTACCACGGACCGGCTGGCTGATGCCTTCGTCGGGAAGGTGAATGACGCCAGCTCCATTCTACTCGGCAATCATGGGCTCGTCACGACGGGACGGAATCTCCGGGAAGCTTATTACCGGACGGAGGTTGTGGAAGAAAGCGCCAAAATCTATCTCATTGCCAAGGCGATTCGCAAGCCCAAGGCGCTCACCGAGGAACAATTCGAAGAGGTTGCCTCGCTGGAGAGTGAAGCGTACCGGATACAATTGCTGCAGAAGATGAACGGATGAGAGGAGACGGTCGCCAATGACGTTGCTTTCGGTTGCGCTGGCCTTCGACTTGGGTGCGAGCAGTGGAAGAGCGCTGATCGGCGAGCTGACGGACGAATGCGGGCGGCAGCAGCTTCGGGTGACCGAAATCCACCGCTTTCCGAATCGGCCCGTGCAAGTAGGCCGTCATTTGCATTGGGATATTTTGCAGCTGCTGCAGGAGGTGAAAGGGGGAATCCGCAAGGCGTTCCAACAAGGCTATGCAGTTGAGTCTTTCGGAATCGATACCTGGGGGGTCGATTTCGGACTGCTTGATGCTAACGGCGAGCTGCTGGGCAATCCTTATCATTACCGCGATCCGCATACCGATGGGCTGATCGCGGAAATCGGCGCCTTGATCGGCAAGGGGGAGCTCTATGAGCAAGGCGGCCTGCAAAGTATGCCCTTCAATACAATTTATCAGCTGTACGCCATGAAGAAGGCGGATTCGCCGCAGCTGCAAGCGGCACAAACGCTGCTGCTGACGCCCGATCTGCTCGTTTATTTCCTCACCGGCTGCAAGGTATGCGAGTTTACGATGGCCACTACCACCCAGCTGTACATGCCGTTGGAGCAGGTCTGGAACACCCGCTTAATGGAACGGCTGGACATTCCCGCGCGGATTTTTCTGGAACCTTCGCTTCCCGGCACCTTGGTCGGTCCGCTTGCCGATGATGTATGCCTGGAACTGAACGTTCCGAAGATCGATGCGGTGGCTGTCGGCACGCACGACACCGAATCCGCTGTGGTCGCCGTTCCCGCGCCGCCTGGACCGTTTGCCTATCTGGTTTGCGGTACATGGTCGTTGCTTGGAACGGAGCTGGATACGCCGATTATTTCAGAGGAAGCGAGAGAGTTGGAGTTCTCGAACGAAGGCGGGGTCGGAGGGACGTACCAGCTGCTCAAAAATATTATGGGCCTTTGGATTTTGCAGGAATGCAAGCGTGAATGGGATGAACGGGATGAGACGGTTAGCTTTCAGGAGTTGGCCGAGGAGGCCCGGTCTGCAGCTCCGTTCCGCAGCATGATCGATCCCGACGATGCGAGGTTCTACGGCCCGGGCGGGATGCCGGGCAAAATTCAAAGCTATTGCCGGGAGACGAATCAGCCGGTGCCGGAGTCGAAGGGTGAACATGCAAGATGCATTCTCGAGAGTCTGGCGCTTCGCTATCGGCAAGCGTTGGACCAGACGGAACGGCTTGCCGGGCAGAGGTTTGACGGCCTTCATATGGTCGGCGGAGGCATACAGAACGAGCTGCTATGCCGATTCACAGCCTGTGCGCTCGGCCGGCCGGTATGGTCCGGACCCGTAGAAGCGAGTGCAATCGGCAACCTATTGGTGCAATTCATTGCGAAGGGCAAATGTGCGGATTTGCAGCATGCGCGTCGGCTCGTGGCCGCGTCCTTTCCGATTGATACCTATGAGCCGCTTGATGACCGCGCGGAATGGGATTTCGCCTATCGTCGATTTATAGCGCTGACCGGAACCCCGTGAAAACGACAAACAATGGGAGGAAGTTGCCGAATGTTAATCGGTATTCCGAAGCTGCTCTCGCCAGAGCTTCTGAAAGTGTTGATGGAGATGGGGCACGGTGACGAAATCGTGCTGGCCGACGGCAATT
>NZ_KK082131.1:38142-43226 GCF_000598065.1 Paenibacillus darwinianus
CGACGGCAATTTTCCGGCGGCCAGCCACGCCGGTAAGCTCATTCGCTGCGACGGCCATGGCGTGCCTGAATTATTGGATGCGATTCTCGCATTGTTCCCATTGGATACGTATGTGGACAAACCGGCAGCGTTGATGGGGGTCGTTCCCGGCGACCCGGCGGACACACCGATCTGGTCCCGGTTTCGCGAAATCGTGAAAGCGAGGACCCGCATGGACGACCCGTTCGAGGAGGTGGAACGATTTGAGTTTTATGAGCGCGCGAAGCGGGCGTATGCAATCGTTGCAACGGGGGAGACCGCGATTTACGCCAATCTCATTCTGAAGAAAGGCATCGTGACGGAGAGTCCCGACCGCTTCTAACGGGAAGATGAAGCCGCACAGCGCTGTCCCTACTGCCTGAACCTTCCATGCTATGCTGCGGCACTACAGCTCATAGACGTCATGGGCGCGGATATTCAGACGATTATAAGGAAAATCGGGCCGGTAGACGTGGAATCGGTTTTTTCCTTGTTTTTTGGAATAATACAGGGCGATATCGGCCTGGTTCATCAGCTTGAAGGGAACCGGAGGATGACCGGCGAATATGGTAACGGATGAGCAGGAAAGGGGACCTTCATTTGGATACGATACGTTGGGGAATTGTCGGCTGCGGCGATGTGACCGAGGTGAAAAGCGGCCCGGCCTTCCGGAAGGCGGCAGGCTCCGCTTTGACGGCGGTTATGCGGCGGAATGGGGCGCTCGCGGAAGATTATGCGGTGCGGCACGGTGTGGGGAAATGGTATGACGATGCGGAGCGGCTGATGTACGATCCGGAGGTCGATGCGGTATACATCGCCACGCCGCCGGCTTTCCATAAGGAATACACGCTGTTGGCTGCCAGAGCGGGCAAGCCGGTGTACGTCGAGAAGCCGATGGCGTGTACATACGCCGAGTGCCTGGACATGATCGAGGCCTGCGAGCGGGCGGGAGTGCCGTTGTTCGTCGCCTATTACCGGCGTGAGCTGCCGCTGTTCAAGGCGGTAAAGGCGCTACTGGACGACGGAGCGATCGGAGAGGCGCGTTATGTCCGAACTTTGCTGACACAGCCGCGTTCCATTGGACTGACGAAGGACGGCGAACTGCCCTGGCGTGTGCAGCCGCAGCTTGCTGGCGGCGGGCTGTTTGCCGATCTGGCAAGCCATACGTTCGATATCCTCGATTTTCTGCTCGGACCAATTGCCTCCGCAGAGGGGATCGCGGTGAATCAGGCGGGCTTGTATCCGGCGGAGGATACCGTTGCCGGCTCTTATCGGTTCGAGTCCGGTGTGGTCGGCTCGGGCATGTGGTGCTTTGATGCCTTTGAAAGCACGGATGCCAATGAGTTGGTCGGTACGGAAGGCAAGCTTGTTTTTCCGACATTTGGAAACGATCTTGTCATTCACAAGCGGGGCGAAACGCCGACAAGGCTGGAATTCGAACGGCCGCAGCATGTGCAGCAGCCGTTTATTCAGACGATGGTGGACGAGCTGCGAGGCGGAACGCCTGCGGTCAGCACCGGCAGGAGCGCCGCCCGAACGAACCGGGTGATGGATGCGCTTTTGAAGTCATACTACGAGGAGCGGACCCCGGGTTTCGAGTGATACGAGCCGATGCGAAAAAAACCGCCGACAGGAGACTGTACCCCTGTCGACGGTTTAGCCGTGCGAGCGGTCAGCCGTTGACGACTTGTCCGCCGTTCAGATGCAGCGTCTGGCCCGACATGTAGATGGAATCGTCGCTGGCCAGATAGACATAAGCTGCCGCAAGCTCGGACGGCTGGCCGGCGCGCTTCATCGGCGTGTCGGAGCCGAACTTGGCCACCTTGTCGGCGTCGAATGTCGACGGGATGAGCGGCGTCCAGATCGGTCCGGGCGCCACGGCGTTGACGCGGATGCCTTTGCTTGACACGTTGTTCGACAGCGCCCGCGTAAAGGATACAATTGCGCCCTTCGTCGACGAGTAGTCAAGCAGCATCGGATTGCCTTCATAGGCGGTGATCGAGGCGGTGTTGATGATCGACGCGCCTTTTTGCAGATGGGGCATTGCCGCCTTCGTCAGGTAGAACATCGAGAAAATGTTCGTCCGAAACGTTCGCTCGAGCTGCTCGGCCGTAATATCCTCGATGCTCTGCTGCGGATGCTGCTCGGCGGCGTTGTTCACCAGGATGTCGAGCTTGCCGAACTGCTTCACGGTCTGCTCAATCGCCTGCTTGCAGAATGCTTCGTCACCGATATCCCCGGTGATGAGCAGGCAGCGCTTGCCCAGCTCCTCGATCCGTTTTTTGGCGGCTTGTGCGTCCTTGTCCTCGTCCAAATAAACGATGGCGACATCCGCGCCTTCCTTGGCGAAAGCGATTGCGGCCGCGTGGCCGATCCCGCTGTCGCCTCCGGTGATGAGGGCGGCTTTGCCCAGCAGTTTTCCGGCCGCCTTGTAATTCGGCGATTCGATTTCCGGCTTCGGGTCCATCTGGGTTTCAACGCCTGGCTGGCGGTCCTGCTCCTGGGGCGGGAACGTTTGTTTCTGCAATGGTTCCTTCTCCGTCGTTTTGCTCGGCATCGATAAATCCCTCCTGAACAAATGGATTAAGGTACGTGTAAGGATTCCCCTTAGTCTAGAAGGTGAAAACCGATTCTATACATGACGGTTGTGAAGGAGCGGAATCAGAACAGGCTCCAGTCCAAGGCGCCCGAAAGCGTTTCGAGCAGATGAACGCCGGCGGTGCTGTTGCCGTAGCGGTTCAGGGCGGGACCGATAACGCCGATGCCGTAGCGGTCGGGAACGACGGCCAGAATGCCGCCGGCCACGCCGCTTTTGGCAGGGATGCCGACCCGGATGGCGAATTCGCCGGACGCGTTGTACATGCCGCATGAGAACATGAACGTCTTCACAATCTGCACATAGCGGGTCGGAATCAGCTGTGTGCCGTCGACGGGGTCTTTGCCGTCCAGGGCCAGAACCAAGCCGAGCCTGGCCAGATGTCCGCAATCGACCTCAATCGAGCAGTGCTTGAAATAGACGTCCAGAATATCCTCAACGTCCTCATCCGGACCCAAAACGGCGTTGTCTTTCAGGAAGTACGCGAGCGACCGGTTGCGATGGGCCGTCAACGCCTCCGACTTATAAACGCGAGGATTGTATGTAAGCTCGGGGTCGCCCGACAGCTTGCGGAAAAATGCCAA
Organism: Paenibacillus darwinianus; assembly: GCF_000598065.1. GTDB lineage: Bacteria > Bacillota > Bacilli > Paenibacillales > Paenibacillaceae > Paenibacillus_I > Paenibacillus_I darwinianus. The sequence goes on from NZ_KK082131.1 coordinate 41,341, forward strand.
AATCCGGTCGAATTTCGTCAGCGGATCTTCGCCCTCGATCAGGGAGGTCACCGTGATGGCGCCGGCATTGATCATCGGGTTGAAGGGGATGCCGGGCTCGACGAGCTCCAGCTTCAGCATCGAGTTGAAATCGTCCCCGGTCGGCTCCATGCCGACCTTGGCGAACACGCCGTCCTCGCCGCGATCCATTAGCGCCAGCAGCAGCGTGAACACCTTCGAGATGCTTTGCATAGTGAAGCGGCAGCCGACATCGCCGGCCTGCAGAAGGTCGCCGGGGCCCGGTCCGAGAATCGTGATGCCGAGCGCGCCGGCAGGCGCACCGGCCAGTTCGGGGATGTACTGCGCGACTTTGCCCGAGGCGGAAAGCTTGCGGCTCGTTTCCACCCACTCGGGGAGCTTTTTCCTTAATGTATCCCGTTCCGTATCGGCGCTCATCAAAGGCAGCCTCCTCCTTGGTGTTTGATTTTCCGTATCGTACCCGTTCGACGTCCGACAAGGATCTCCTGCTCCTTTCCGATCGCTGTCGATCTTTGCCGTTTATTTTCCTTGATAAGCTGCGTAAATATGTGCGCGCGGCGGCGAGCGGTCCGCAAAAAACATTTGTGAAGCCAGACCCGGAAGCATGGCTGCGGACAACGAACGGCTGATGGACGCTCTTGGCGATGCAGGCGGCAATCTGATTGACGCGGCCGGCGCGTATGCTGCTCGACAACGTGAGCGCGAACGGAAATGGGTAACAAATAACCATTTTATCAGCCTATCGGCGGGAGGAAAAGAAAAACGATGAAATACAGACTGCTCGGACGTATGGGATTAAACGTTTCGGTTATCGGGATTGGCACCTGGCAATTCGGCGGCGAATGGGGAATCGACTTCACGCAGGAAGAGGCGAATGCCGTTCTGCGCCGGGGCAAGGAGCTTGGCATCCATCTGATCGATACAGCGGAGTGCTACGGCGACCATCTGTCGGAACGGTTAATCGGTGGTTTTCTGAAGGAGGACAAGCAGACCGATAAGGCGACAGACTGCGGCGCTGACGTCATTCAAGTGGTATACAATCGGCTTGACCGCAAGCCCGAAGCGGAGGTTTTTGCTTCTTGTGCGCGGCACAATCTGGGTGTTCTTGCCCGCGTGCCGCTGGCTAGCGGGTTTCTGAGCGGCAAATACCGCAAAGGCCTCATGTTTGCGGAGAACGATCATCGGTCGAGAGGCAATGAAGCGGTCGAGGAGCGCGCCAAATGCTGGATGAGGTGGAACGAATCCGCCAGGAGGAGGTTCCCGCAGGTAAGCTTCCAGCATGGCGCCGATCGTCGTGGTGCTTGCGGCATCCTGCCGTACATAGCGTTATACCGGGCTGCAAAACGCCTGAGCAGGTCGAGGCGAATGCCCGGGCGGCCGAGCTTCTGGAAAATTGATCCGGCACGGCTTTCTCTGCTTCCGAGTATGGTACAATGATGGCTGAGACGGTATTCGGGATGGGATCGGTATGGCAAAAATTTTATTGTTCAGCCTGTTGTGGTATTTATTTGGCAATCCGTTTTTGGCGATTCTGGTGCTGCTGGTCGTGCTTTATTTTCTGGACCGGCGATACGTCGGTCTGACGCCGAGCTTCGTCAAGCCGCTCAGACGCCGAAGCCGAATCGGCAAGCTGAGGCAGCAGCTTCTGCTCAACCGGAGCGACGTTTCGGCCAAAATGGCGCTTGCACGGCTGCTGCTTGAGAAAAAAGATTACGCCGGCGCAAGACAGGTGCTTGAATCGGTGGGAGATACGATGGAGCATTCCGCCGAGTATTGGGACGATCTGGGAACCGCCTATTTGCATACCGGCAAGCAGGGCGACGGCGAGCAGGCGATTGCGCGGGCATTGGACATCAATCCGCGAGTGA
>NZ_KK082131.1:43326-48007 GCF_000598065.1 Paenibacillus darwinianus
GGGGAGCCGTATTTGCGGCTTGCAGCCGTCACGGCCGGCGGGGATGCGAACAAGGCGCTCGGCTATCTTGAGGCTTTCAGGGGCATTCATTCCTCCTCCTGCGAGGGCTATTACCGAATGGGCCGGATTTACAAAGCGCTTGGCCGCAAGTCGGAAGCGCGGCAGGCCTTTGAAGAAGCGCTGCACGTATACCGGAGCCTGCCCCGTTACAAGAAGCGCGAAGAGCGCGGCTGGGCGCTTCGCAGCTTTTGGGCCCGAAACGGCGTTTAACAGCTGAAGATCCTTTATACACGCTGAGGTTGTTTATAGGAAGAGGCCAACCAGAGTTTTCTGGTTGGCCTCTTTTTTATAAATGAAACCATTCTTCACAAATGCAAAAAATATTTATTTTTTATAGTTGGGGCTGAACAATTGAGACCATTTCGATGTCTTTTTAAACAAGAGCGAACAAGTAAGCTTACGACAGGGGGGCGGTGGCGATATTGCTATTGCGATGGAGCTATTTGGTTTATTAATGCCTTTATTCATGCCTTTATACGACAAAAAGAAGGGTGAGCATTTTGAACATCGATTTTGCTGTGTTTCAATTCATCAATCAGTTTGCAGGTAAACTGCATGGGGTGGACCAAATTGCAGTTTATTACTCGGAATATGGACCTTTATTGTTCGGCGCAATAGTGTTGATCATCTGGTTTGCAGACCGGTCTCGACAAACGAACGCCCGACAAGCAGTTCTGCTCGCGATTGCATCCGTCGGGGTGGCTCTTCTTCTTAACCAAATTATCGGACAGCTATATTTTCGGCCGCGACCATTTGCAGATCACCCTGTGACACTGCTGCTCGCAAAATCGGCTGATCCGTCCTTCCCCAGCGATCATGCGACCGGCTCGTTTGCTTTAGCATTAAGTATGCTGCTATTTTATCGCCGGCGTGTCGGCTATTTCATGATAGTCTTGGCTGCTTTGCTTGGATTGTCCAGAATCTATGTCGGCACTCACTATCCATTGGACATTCTCGGCGGTAACTTAACAGCGGCATTGGGCGTCTTTATGATGCTTGGGTTGCAGCGCCGCTTAATGCCTTTGTTGCACTGGATTGTCCAAAAGGTTAACCTGATGGAAGCTAAGCTGTTAAAAAAATCGATATAGGGATTGCTCTCTATGCTCATCTTTTGTCCGCCTATGATTCATTGACTACACTGATGCTCGCCGTTCGGAGGGAGTAAGAACCCATGTCCAGTAAACCTAAAATACTAATCTTATATGCCAAATTCGGGGACGGTCATTATCAGGTATCCAAAGCGTTACAGCAGCAATTTTTGGATACAGGGATTTATGATGTCCAACTGGTTGATTTGTTTGAAGAGGCCCACCCGCTGCTGAATTCAATTTCAAGGTTTATCTATTTGAAAAGCAACATGTACTTTCCTGGCTTTTACGGATGGAGTTATAACCTGACGACCGATATGAAGCCCGATCAATTTTTCGGAAAGTGGCTTCATTCCTTTGGCATGCGAACAATAAAGGAACTGCTGCAGAAGGAAAAACCGGACGCAGTGATTCATACTTTCCCCTTTTTGGCGATGAATCAATTTCGGCAAAATACGGGCAATCGAACGCCAAGCTTCACCGTCATTACGGACTATGTCTTGCATAATCGATGGATTCACTCCGAAACCGATCGGTATTTTGTGGCAACCGAAGAACTACAACAAGCATTGCTGCACAAAGGAGTGGCTAAAGAGCGGATCAGCGTAACGGGTATTCCGTTGCGCAGCGTCTTTGAAAAACCGATGGACAATGCTTGTATCTATCAAAAATATGGTCTGAATCGCCGAAAATCTTATGTCCTAATTTTAGCCGGAGCCTACGGGGTTTTGTCGGGTATCGACAAAATGATGAGGGAACTGATTGAACTAGATGCTAACCTTGCTTTCATCCTCATAACTGGTAAAAATCGGCGCCTTTACGATAAGTTCAATGCCCTTTTCTCTGGATACGACAATATCCATGTTCTTGGATATGTCGAAGGAATCCAGCAATTGATGTCTGTCTCTTCCTGTATCGTAACGAAGGCGGGAGCGATCACGTTAGCTGAAGCAATGGCGCTCAACGTCCCCGTTATCGTTTATCGTCCACTCCCGGGGCAAGAGAGAGGGAATGCGGAATATTGGGCGAAGCAAGGAACAGTGGGGATCGTCGAAGAGGTTGCAGCGCTCAAACAAGCCATCATGGTGCAAATGAAAAATGGCGAAAAGCGGGCTCGGGCAACTCAGTCAATGGGACGCACACCCGCTTCCGTTCAAATTGTTGAAGAAGTTTCGGAACGGATTCAAACGAAGAACATGCATGCACGAAAGATCGCGAGCCATTAGCAAGATGATGGAGGGCTCGACTGCAGCCGGCGCCGGCAGGACGGGAAATGGCTTCCTTACCGAATTTTTCGGCAAGGAAGCCATTTTTTTGGTATAATATAAGGACGCCTTAAAGGAAACGGTTCCGGGCATGAGGAAGGAGCAGGGTGCCATGACTGTCACGAACCGTTTGACCGACCAACAAACGGATGATCTGGAACGGGAGCTCGGCAAGCGTGCGGCGGACCCGATACTGCGAAGGGGCTACGATTACTATCGTGAGCGGCGCGTATTCGTAACCGAGGTTGTCGAAGGGAGCACGATCTACGGTGCGGTGAACGGAAGCGCCGTATACGCGGTGACGCTCGACACGGACGACTTCGCTTACAGCACATGCACATGCCCTTTCACGGGGTACTGCAAGCATATGGCTGCCGTTTTCTTTCAGTATATGGCATCGGCAGGGGAGGACGCCGACGCGGCTTTCATGCGAATGAACGGCGATGAGCGGCCCGGCAGCAGACGCGACAGAAGCGCGGCGCGGAACGAGTCGGCCGCATCGGAATCTTCAGGCGGTTCCGCCGATCTGCCTCCCTCGCTTACGGACGGCCCGCAGGCTTGGCGCTTGTGGCTCGAGCGGCATTACGGCGGCATATGGCAGCAATGCAAGCACTCGCTGCATCCGCTTCAGCCCATCCTGCAGGAGCTCAAGGGCAAAGCCAAAAACTGGCCGAGAAGCTTGCAGCGTCTGCATTGGCTGCATGCGACCGTCTTCGTGTTGGAGCAGGTAGAGCGGGCGTACGCCTCAACGGATGCCTACAATCGCTACTATTATGAAATGTCGTTCACCCGTTCGGTCGACCCTTGGATCGCCAATTTCAACGAGATGGTAGCCGAGCTGCATCCGGAAGCTTTGCCCGATGACGAGCGGGAATGGACGCTGTATCTGAACGATATCCTGCGGGATGCTTCCTTGAACGAAAATTATACACTGCTGCGTTGGGATTTCATGTATCACGTCCTTTGGGAGCGGATGGCCGGGCTGCCCGAATGGCGCAGGTCGGAGCGTGACAAGCTGACCGCGCTGCTGGCGGAGCAGGCCGCCGGCGGCAAGCAATCCGCGGCGCTGCATGCGGCGCTCGCTCATCTGGAATTTCGCGAGGGCGATAGCGGCGCGGCGATTGAGGCGCTCTCGCGGACGCCGTTCGAGCGGACCTCTCTTCTGGCCTATACGTTCGCCGGCCATTGCCTGGAGGAAGAGCGCTTCGACGCGCTTGGGGAGTGGCTGGATTTTATTCGTGACCGGCTTGCGGATTGCCGGAACGTCGCGCTGTTGCGGCCTTTTTTGAAGCTGTGCCGGGAAGCCGACATCAAACGGCCGGAATCGAATCGGTGGACACGGTTGATGACGGGACATTTGCCGTTCGCTTATCCCGAACTGTCCGCACATTGGCTGGAAAGAGGGAAGTATCAAGAGTGGGCCGACCTGCAGCTTTATATGGGCGTGCGGCCCGATGAACTGGACGCGCAGGATCTGCGCACTGTCGCGAAGGCGGAGCCGGGCCTGTTGATTCCGCTTTATCACCAGGCGGTGGACGAATCGATACAGTCCCGCAACCGCCAAGGCTACAGAACAGCGGTCAAGCTGTTGAAAAAACTCGAGAAGCTGTATCAATCGACCGGCAGGAGCGCGGTTTGGCCCAGGTATATCGGTCATGTTAACCGGAAGTATGCCAGGCTTCGCGCGCTGCAGGAGGAATTGAAGAAAGGAAAGCTTATCCTATGATCGGACCTGGAACGGCAGGGATGAAAGCGGCCGCCGGCAGAATGGGTACGGCGATCGGTGAGCTGGACGCATATTGGCTGCCGGGGGAGGGGCTGTGGCTGATTGCGCCTGAATGGAACGCGCCGCTGGAGCGGCTGCGGGGCATTCTTTTCGGCTGGCACGCCGCGTCCTGGTATGGGGAGAGCGTGGCCAGGCATCAGAAGGGAGCGTTCGAGGGGCTGCTGCTGTCGCCGCTTCTGGCGATGGATTATATGGCGGAGCCGGGCCACTCGCAGCTGATACAACTCAGCTGGAGCCCTCGGGCGGAGCTGCTTCGGCGGGCGGCGCAATGGATTCGGCAGGCGCTGCTGGCCGGCTGGTATGCGCCCGACCTGGCCGGCTGGTCGGAAGGGCGTCGGAGCTGGAGCGCTGCGGCTCCCGGCACGGAGGATGCGGCGCAGCGGCAGTGGACCGCTCTGATGAGCGAAGCGGCCGCCCTTGGATTGGTCGGCGTGGACGGCTGGCTCGGCGAAGCCGTAGAGGAGGTAGTCGCGGCTGAACCC
>NZ_KK082131.1:48107-51038 GCF_000598065.1 Paenibacillus darwinianus
GCGAGGCGGCTGCCGCGCTGCGCCGGCTGAACGGACGCACCGGCGCCGACTTGTCGGCGCGAATGGCCGCCGATCAGGACGATTGGCTTGTCGGCATCGGCTGGAAGCCGGATGACACGCCTTTCCGCACGGCGCTGCAACTGCTGGAGCCGGATGAGCGGAACGGCTGGCGGCTGCGCGTCGTGCTGCGCGAACGGCAGGAGCCGGAGCGGATCTTCACGCTTGCGCGGGAAGAGAACGGCGCCTGGAAGGCGGAAGCGGCGAAGCCTCCGGCCGAATGGGAGCAATGGATCGGGCTCAAGCTGGCTAAGGAGGAAGCGAAATGGACCGCCGCGCTTCCGGAGCTGACCGGCGATGCCGGCCATCCCGCCATGCTGCGGATGGAGCTGTCTGAGCAGGAGGCTTGGCGGTTTCTGCAGGACGGCAGCGTGCGGCTGCTGCAGGCGGGCTGTCCGGTAATGCTGCCAGCCTGGTGGGAGGCGGCGCGCAACCGGCGGATGCGGGTTCGGGCCAAGATCAAGTCGTCTGTCGGCACAGCCGAGCAGCCGATGTTCGGCCTGAATCAGATCATCGATTTCGACTGGAGGCTGGCGGTCGGCGATATCGATTTGTCGGAGGAGGAATTCGTCCGGCTGGCGGAGGGCAACCGGAGGCTGCTTCACGTTCGCGGGGAGTGGGTGCATCTCGACCCGAACGATGTGAAGCTGATCCGGGAGTGGATGAAGCGCAAAGGCAAGTCGAAGGGGCTGTCGTTCCGGGACGTGCTGGAGTGGCATTTGCGCGGCGGCATGCCGCTGCCGGGATTCGACGATGACGGTTCCGGACGGGGACCGCAGGCCGAGATCGAGCTGAACGAGCAGCTGGCTTCCTGGCTGGAGCGGCTGCAGCACGCCTCCGAGCTTCCGGCAATCGACAAGCCGGAGGGCTTCTGCGGCGAGCTTCGCCCTTATCAATTGGAGGGCGTATCGTGGCTGGCCTTTCTGCGGCAATTCGGGTTGGGCGGCTGTCTGGCCGACGATATGGGCCTCGGCAAAACGATCCAATTCACGGCCTATCTGCTGCATGTGAAGGAACGGCTCCGTTCGGACCAAGCCACGCATGCGCCTTCCTTGCTGATCTGTCCGACCTCGGTCATCGGCAACTGGGAGAAGGAGCTTGAGCGGTTTGCGCCCGGCCTGAAGGTGCATATCCATTACGGCGCGCGTCGCGAGAAGGGCCAGAGTTTTGCGGATACGGTGCGGGACGCCGATCTGGTCATCACCTCTTATGCGCTTGCCCCGTTGGACGAAGAGGAGTTCGGGGCGGTCGAATGGGATACCTTATGCCTCGATGAAGCGCAGAATATCAAGAACGTATACACCAAGCAATCGTCCGCGATTCGCAGGTTGGACGCGCGCCACCGCATAGCGATGACCGGCACGCCGATGGAGAACAGGCTGACGGAGCTATGGTCGATCTACGATTTCATGAATCCCGGCTATCTCGGCAATTTGACCGAGTTTCGCCGCGAGGTCGTTGCGCCGATTGAGAAAACCCGCGAGGAGGGCATGATCCGCCAGCTGCAGCAGTGGGTGAAGCCGTTCATGCTGCGCCGGTTGAAGAAGGATCCGAATATCCGGCTGGCGCTGCCGGATAAAAACGAGCAGAAAACCTATGTCTCGCTGACGGCCGAGCAGGGAGCGCTGTACGAACGCACGGTGACCGAGCTGCTGGACGGTCTGGACGGGTTGAACCCGATGCAGCGCCGGGGGCTGATTCTGGCCGCGCTGACGAGGCTGAAGCAGCTGTGCGACCATCCGTCGCTGACGCTTGGCGACGTGCCGCGCAGCCCGGAACGATGGGACAGCGACCGCTCGGGCAAAGTGACCCGTTTGCTGGAGATGGTGGACGAGGTTGCGGCGGAGGGCGAACGTTGCCTCATTTTTACGCAGTTTGTGGATATGGGGACGATGATCCAGGCGCAGCTCGAGAAAAGGCTCGGCCTGCCGGTCCCCTACCTTCACGGCGGCGTCCCGAAAAAGGAGCGCGACGGCATGATCGAGAGGTTTCAGAACCCGCAGCTGCCGGGCTGCGCATTCGTGCTGTCGCTGAAGGCGGGAGGCACCGGCTTGAATCTGACGGCCGCCAACCATGTATTCCATTTCGACCGCTGGTGGAACCCGGCAGTCGAGAATCAGGCGACGGACCGCGCCTTCCGGATCGGCCAGACGAAGGATGTGCAGGTGCACAAATTCGTCACGATCGGCACGCTCGAGGAACGGATCGACGACATGCTCTCGCGTAAGCAGTCGCTGAACGACCAGGTGGTCGGTCAGTCGGAGGGCTGGATAACGGAGCTGGGCAAAGACGAGCTGCGGGCCCTGTTCACGCTGCGGCGAAGCTGGCTGCAAAGCTAGCGGGATGAATAATGGAGGTGGCGCGCGATGGCCGAGAACGAGCGCTTAGTGAGTGGGGATGGCGGCGCTGGCCGGTCCGGGGCCGGTAAGCGGGTCGCCGACGGGCCCTCTGCGGAGCCGGATCAAGCCGGCGGGATCCGCACCGATGCGAGCCCGGAATGGCGGGAGCTGTTTCTCGAGGTGCGCAAGGCGGTGCAAAGACTGCGCGAGTAGGATGAAAGCGCGGGAATGGAAAGAACCGCGCCTGATTATAGCAGGGGCGGACGAGGCGGCGGTATTCCGCAGCCCCGTCCGCCCCTTTTTCGGCTTGACCGGGTCATTCGGTGGAGCCTCCGAGCTCAGTCTCCCGACAGCTCGTCGAGCGTTTTGCCGAAGCTGGGCGCCATGTACGCGAGGAACCATTCGACCTCGGGCATGGCGAGCTGCGCGAGCTTCTGCTCGGCCTGGCCCTTGGCCACGGCAAACTCGCGGTTGCCGGATGAGAGCTCGGACAGGCACTTCAGGTAGGCGTCGAGCAGATCGGCGGCTTTAAGAT
>NZ_KK082132.1:0-12871 GCF_000598065.1 Paenibacillus darwinianus
GGCCCGGCCGGCCCCCCTGCCGCCACGGGCCGCCGCGCTGCCGTTCACCCCGCCGCCGCTAGCACATCCCTGCTGCCCGCGCCGGAACAACGCATCGGCTGTTGGGGCCTCGCTCCGGCGCAGCGGGAAGCCTCTTTAGCGGCTTTGCGCTATATTGAAGCCCATTTGCCGCAGCGGCCGGAGGCGAACTGCTCCAAGCGAGAGTTTCTGATATGGGCCGTTACGGGCGCCGGCAAAACCGAGATGCTGTTCCCGCTGCTCGAATCCGTCTATGCGAGCGGGGGAAAGTCGCTGATCGCAACGCCGCGGCGCGACGTTGTGCTGGAGCTCGATCCCCGAATCCGCAAAGCTTTCCCGGAGCTTTCGGTCGTCACGCTCTATGGCGGAAGCGAGCAGCGTTGGGAGAAGGGAGATGTTACAATCGCGACCACTCACCAGCTGCTGCGGTTTCAGCAGGCTTTCCGGCTTGTGGTGATTGACGAACCGGACGCTTTTCCGTTCGATGGAGATCCGGTCCTGCAGTATGCTGCGGAGCGGGCGACCGCTCCCGGCGGAACGACCGTGCTGCTGTCCGCTACGCCGCCGAAACGGATGCGGCAGCTGGCCAAGCGGGGGAAGCTGGCCAATGTAGGTGTGCCTGTCCGCTATCACAAGCATCCGTTGCCTGTGCCGCAGTTGCTGCGTACGGCAGCCGTATACGACATGCTGCGCAGGAAGCGGATCCCGGCTATGCTGCGGCAGTCGCTTCAGCGGTCATTGGACAGAGGCGCGCAGATTTTTGTGTTCGTGCCGTCTATCGGACATGCCCAGCCGATGGCCGGCTTGCTGGGAACCGTTTTTCCCGCTGCGACGATTGAAAGCACATCATCCGCAGATGCGCAGCGTAAGGAAAAGGTAGACCTTTTCCGGCAGGGCGGTATCCGGATACTTGTGACGACAACGATTCTGGAACGGGGCGTGACCATCCCCCGGAGCGATGTCGTTGTGCTGGATGCGGACGCCCCGCTGTTCGACGAAGCGTCGCTGGTGCAGATGGCGGGACGGTCGGGACGTTCCGCAGCGGACCCGGCGGGCAGTGTCGTGTTCTGCAGCCGCTCGCGCAATCGGGCGCAGATCGCCGCCGTGCGGCAGATTCGGGCGATGAACCGGCTGGCGGCGACGGACGGCTATCTGGAGTCGCGCACGCTATGAATGCTCTGGACGGTTCGCCCAAGCGGCATTGGTTGCCATGGATAAAGCGCGTGGTTGCCGAAAGTATGAAGCTGCTCAGCCCTCCGGCCGCGGAGTGCCTGCTCTGCGGTAAAACCGCTGTCGGCTTCGTACAACGGCCGTCCTGGACTTCCCGCGCGGTTGCGGGTCTATGCGGGGCCTGCTCGGCGTCCGTTCCATGGATCGCGGTCATCAAATGTCCGATATGCGGAAGGGCGGAAACATGCGGGGATTGCCTCAGGCGCACCCGCACCCTGTTCATATGGAACCGCAGTGCAGTCCGGTATGATTCGTTCATGAAGCGGATGCTTGCCTTATATAAATACCGCGGTCATGAGCGGCTTGAGCCGGCGCTGATCGATATGCTCTCCGTCGCTTATGAATTGATGATGAATGAAATGCGCTCCCCATGCGGACAAATCCGGTCCCGCGGGCAGCATCCATGGGACTGCATTACCTATGTTCCGGTCAGCGATGCGCGTTCGGCCGAGAGAGGCTTTAATCAGGCGGAGCGGCTTGCTGCAGGCTTGGCCGTGCGATACGGGCTTCCCTTGGGATCGCTGCTTGTTCGTTCGAAGCACGGCGCGAAGCAAAGCTTTAAGTCAAGAGCCCAGCGGATTCGGGATATGCAGCATGTATTTGAAGCGAACGAGGGAGCGATGGCGAAGCTGCGGCTGAAGAGCAATAAGCAAGTCGCAAACGGCGAACGGAAGGGTGGCGGCCTGCGGCTGCTGCTGGTCGACGATATCTATACGACAGGCAGCACGGCGGAGGCTTGCGCCCGCACACTCATCGGGCATCTCGGGGCCGATACGGCCGTATATGTGCTGACATGGGCCAGATCATAGCGGAGGCAATCGCGATTGTGCGAGAAAATTCAACAAAAAGAGTGAAATTTTCGCTAAAATCCGCTAACATAAAGTTATCCAACAGTCGGAAAGGGCGGTGTTTAGTATGAGTTTGGAAAATTGCCCGCGCTGCGGCAAAATATTTTCGAAGGGTATTCGGGATATTTGCCCGTCTTGCGTCAAGGAAGTGGACAAAGAATACGATCTTTGCACCATCTTCATAAAAGAAAACAAACAATGCTCGATGCAAGAGCTTTCCGAGGGCACCGGCGTGTCCGTAAGACAAATCACGCGATTTATCCGTGAAGGGCGCATATCGATCGTAAGGCTGCCGAACTTGAGCTACTCGTGCGAATCATGCGGCGCGCCGATCCGCGACAATACAATGTGCGTCGAATGCCGCAGCAGGCTGGCTGCCGAGATGAAGGAAAGCTCCCGAAAACCATTGGTCAAGCCGGAAGAGCACCGCTCCGGATACCAGATCGGCGACCGGCTGCGCGACCGGACGTAGCCATTATTAAGAATCCTTCATGCGTGTGCTATAAATAATCCATTTAGGGAAACCGATAATACCTGTAGAAGGTTATCGGTTTCTTTTTAATGCGGGCATAATGGGGTGAATTCAAGTGAAAATAAATCATACGAACCGGATCGGCGCAGTCAATTCCTATCAGAAACAGAATGAACACCGGGCGGACGGAACGGCAGGCAAAAAGAGAAGAGACGAGGTTCAGATTTCGGCGGAAGCCAAGGAGCTTTTGTCATACAGCAGGATGAACGAAGCGGAGCGGGCGGGAAGAGTCGAGCAGTTGAAGCAATCGGTTTCAACGGGCAACTACCAGGTGGACGCAGGGAAAATAGCCGACAAGCTGCTTCCGTATTTGAAATAAACGATGGAGGACAGGTGGGCGTTATGGCTTTAACGGGCATTCTCGAAACGCTGGAAGAGCAGACGAAGGTTTACGAGCAACTATTGCATTCGGCGAAAGACAAGACGCCTGTTCTCGTCAACAACGATATCGACAGCTTGAATACGATTATCCAGAAGGAGAAAAAGCTGCTGCTGCGCGCGGATGAATTGGAGAAAACGCGCCTCGCCCATACGTACCGGTATTTTCACGAAATCGGCTACAAGAGCCGGCTGCATAATCTGACCGAGCTGATCCGGTCGGTCTATCATCCCGAGGACAAGCAGCGCTTGATCGAGAAACAACAGCAGATGTCCGGTATGCTGAAGGAGCTGCAGCACATCAACGATCTGAACCAGCAGCTTATTGCGCAGTCGCTGGCCTTTATCAATTACTCCATCGATCTCGTGGTGGAAGATCCGGCGGAAGATGTCACGTATCAGCATCCGCATAACAAGCTGGGCGGCAGCGGCCGAACCGGTATTTTCGATACAAGGGCATAAGCCGGGCGACACAGGCATTCGCAAGGTCATCGAGAACTTCTGGAATGCCTGGTCGGATCTTAGCAAAGATCCTGATAGCGTCACCGGCCGCAAAATTGTGCGCGAGAACGCGCTGGCGCTGGCGGACTCTTTCAACCAGACGAGCAAGCAGCTCTCGGATCTAAGCGGGGATTTGACGGACAACATCTCCGTCAAGTCGACCCAGATGAATACGATGGTCAATACGATCGCGTCGCTCAACACGGAGATTAGGCGCATCGAAGGCTTGGGCGACACGGCGAACGATCTCAGGGATCAGCGGGATTTGCTGACGGATCAGCTGTCCGAAATCGTCAACATTCAGGTTGTCGAGAATGAGCAGGGCTACAGCATTACGATAGGCGGAACCGCCCTCGTCGCGGGACCGGCGGCGACTCCGGTAACGGCGGACATCTTGACGGCGGCGGCCGAATCGGGCGCCCTGACCGGCGGCGAGGTGTACGGCATGATTGTCTCCCGGGACCGCTACGTCAAGGAGTATCAGCAGCTGGATTCGCTGGCGAATACGCTTGCGAATGGCGAACTGGAAGTGATCGTACCCGCCGGTTCCGTTCTGCCCGGAGAAACGGAGCCGCTGTCGGAGCCCAGGGCAGTCAAGGTTAACGGTATCAACGGTCTGCACAAGCTTGGCTACACCCTGGAAAGCCCGGCAACGACCGGCCGGGATTTCTTCACCTTCTGGGCCGGCGCCGCAGGCATAACGGCGGCAAGCATCACCACTCTATGATAAAGCGTACAAGAAGAAGACAGTTCAGTATATCAAAGAGAGCGGGAAGGCGGTAGCGGAAGTCGCACGTGAATTAAAGATAAACGACAATACGTTGTATACCTGGGTGAAGAAATTTAGGGGTGAGCCGGAAGTCGTTGCAGCACAAGCGTTTAAGTCTGAAGACCATAAGCTTAAAGAACTGCAGAAACAGATCCGCGATCTCCAGGAAGAGAACGAAATCCTAAAAAAGGCGATGCACTTCTTCGCGAAAGACCGTCGGTAAAGTATACGTTCATCCACGAACACCGCTCCGAGTACCGACTGGAGAAGATGTGCATTGTGCTGGATGTTTCTCGAAGCGGCTATTACAAATGGACAAGCTGGAGCGGTTCATGGACAAAAGGCGCGAGATAGCTTCCATTTATGACGCAGCGTTCGGCGGGCTGAACGGATTGGTGCTGCCGGCCCAACATGCGGATGCCGAATCGAGCTGGCATTTATACGTGCTCCGCTGGCGCAAGGAAGCTTTCAAGGCGGATCGTCAAACGATCTTTGAAGCGTTGCGAGCCGAGAACATCGGAGTCCACGTGCATTACATTCCGGTCTATCGGCAGCCTTATTATCAAGCGAACGGCTATGCGGGTGTTCGGTGCGAGCATGCGGAAGCCTATTACGAGACATCGCTGTCGTTACCGATTTTTCCAAAAATGACGGCCGAGGATGTTCGGGACGTCATCAGGGCGGTAACCAAAATTTATGAAGCCTATGCGGTTAAATAACAGATAGCTGAAGTCGTTGATAACGCTTGCAATAATCGTTTGACATTTCCCGGAAGCCGATGTATAGTCAAATTGTGGGCCACGTACATAGCTGACGCCTCACAGTTACTTGAAGACGAAGGGAATGTTCATGCATGCAAGGTAAAGTGAAATGGTTTAACGCAGAGAAGGGTTACGGATTCATCGAGACTGAACAAGGCGGCGACGTTTTCGTTCATTTCTCCGCAATCCAATCCGAAGGTTTCAAGACGCTCGAAGAAGGCCAATCGGTTGAATTCGATATTGTTGAAGGCGCTCGCGGTCCACAAGCTGCAAACGTAGTCAAACTGTAATCATCCGGTCAATCGACCGAACGATAGATGGTACACTTGACAAAGTAAAGGAGACAGAACCCCGGGAAAACGGGGTTTTTTCTTTTCTCGTCAAAAGTTATCAAATTATTCTAAACTATCAATCAATTATTTTGTTAACGCTTCGTGAATATGTTATGATGGAGTCAGTAAAGGAGGAATGCAGATGAAATACAACATTCGAGGTCAGCATATCTTGGTTACGGACGCGCTGAGAGAGCATGTCGAGAAGAAACTGAGCCGCCTGGAACGGTATTTTGAAGCACCTTTAACCTCCGAAGTCAACGTCACGCTTGCGGTTACCAAGAACCGGCAAGGTGTCGAAGTAACGATCCCGCTTAGGGGCGTCATGCTCCGTGCGGAAGAGAAGCACGACGATATGTACGCCGCCGTTGATTTGGTAGTCGATAAGCTGGAGCGTCAGATTCGCAAGCACAAAACCAAAGTGAACCGCAAGTTCCGTACGGACGGCGGATTGAAGACATTATTCAGGGAGGATTCGGGAGCGGTTAGCGTACTGGAGGAGGAAGAGGAACTCGATGTGGGCGTTGTTCGGACGAAGCGCCATACGCTGAAGCCGATGGATGTGGAAGAGGCCATACTCCAAATGAACATGGTCGGTCACAGCTTTTATGTCTTCGCCAATGCAGAGACCAAAGAGGTGAACGTCGTTTATAGAAGAAACGATGGTAAATACGGATTGATCGAGCAAGCATGAGAAATGCAGCTCTTCTCTTTTACTAGAGAGGAGCTGCATTTTTGATTTACGCAAAATGTTTGTTTTCGGTAATCAGGCGAACGACTTCGCTGAATTGCCGTTCGGTGGACATCAGCAGCTCTGCCCGTTCCCTGGCTTTCCCCGACATGGTTTCGTAGAAACGATCTTCCTGTATATATCGCTTGATCATGTGAGTCATTTCCTCATAAGAGTGCACATGAAAATCGCCTCCGGCCGCCACCGACACGTCCCCGCTGTCAAGCGTGACGACCGGCACGCCCTTATACAACGCTTCTGCGGCCGAGCTTCCTCCTCCGGTCCTTTGCGGATTCGCGTATAAGTCGCATAGCTCCATAATAGCGAGCACATCCGATTGAAAACCAAGAGCAGTCGAATGTTCTGCGAATACGCTATTTTTGGCGGCGTATTCGGCATGCTTGTCGAAGCCGCCGATAAATACGAGGTGCGCGCCAAGCTTGTAAAGTTGTTCGAAGACGTCAAGGAAAGCCGGAGTGACCTCGTCATTCAGCCGTGCGCCGATCACGGCAATCAGAAACTTATTTTCCGGAAGATTGAGCTGCGCTCTCGTGTACCGGTTTTCCTGGGGTTTGAAGTCAAACGTAAATACGCTTTCGATGATGCTGTCGCCGTCTATCCCCAACTGCTGCAGAAATTGCACATCCTTCGCCGTTCTGCCGCGGCCGATGATCCGCATCTGCCCCTCGGTTATCGGAAGACCGCTGAATACGGTCGAAAGCGTAGCGACGGGAACTTGAAGGCTGCAGAGGTCGGCCGTCAGATTTGCTCGAAGGTCTGATGATAAATGCCGTGTACCAGCCACAGAAACTTTTCCAGGTTGCTGAGAAAGTATAAACGGTCGGTTTCCAATCGCTCGCCGCAGACCGATTCCAGGATTGACGTGAGATGATGAGGCTGAGTGCCGTTCTCGCAGATTCCATTCAATACATAAACGTCAAAATCGTTATGTTCATAGGTCGTCAGGAGATGCTCTAAATTGTCATCGTTCTCGATATTGTCGACGAAGCATACAAGTACCTTTTTCATATCCACACTCTTTTCGTGATGTTCTATGTACGGGAATAGGACATTTAAATAATTGTATCATATACCGTCTTCGTTGCGGCAGTCTCTACAAACTGTTACAATTTAAGTTATGAGTCGATTCACGAAAGGGGCATCCTTACCATGCTCGGACTGGTAAAAAAAATATTCGGCGACCCGAATGAGCGCGAGATCAAGCGCTGCTTGCGTATCGTCGAACAGATTAACGGCCTGGAGCCCGAGTTCGTCAAGCTTTCGGATGAGCAGCTGCGCGCCAAGACGGAAGAATTCAAAGCCCGTCTGGAGAAGGGCGAAGAGCTCGAGAGCTTGCTGCCGGAGGCGTTCGCGACCGTGCGCGAGGCATCCAAGCGGATACTTGGCATGCGTCATTTCGACGTCCAGCTGATCGGCGGCATGGTGCTGCACGACGGCAAAATTTCAGAAATGAAAACCGGCGAAGGCAAAACGCTCGTCGCCACCTTGCCGGTTTATTTAAATGCGCTTACCGGTAAAGGCGTGCATGTCATCACCGTCAACGATTATTTGGCGCAGCGCGACAGCGGCATGATGGGTCAACTGTACCAATTCCTCGGGCTGACGGTCGGATGCAACCTGCATGGCTTGAACCATGACGAGAAGCAGGCGGCTTACAGGGCCGATATTACGTACGGAACGAATAACGAATTCGGTTTCGATTATTTGCGCGACAATATGGTGCTGTATAAGGAACAGATGGTGCAGCGCCCGCTTCACTTCGCAATCATTGACGAGGTAGACTCGATTCTGGTCGACGAAGCCCGGACACCGCTCATCATTTCCGGACAAGCGGCCAAGTCGACAGAGCTTTACTATGCGGCAGACCGTTTCGTTAGCCGTTTGAAAGAAGAAGAGGATTACACGGTAGACGTGAAGCTGCGCAGCGTGACGCTGTCCGAGGCGGGTGTGGAGAAAACGGAGCGCGCCTTCGGCATCGAGAACCTGTTCGATCACGCGCATGTGCTCCTTAACCACCATATTCAGCAGGCGCTTAAAGCGCACGTCATTATGAAACGCGACGTCGATTACGTCGTTCAGGATGACGAGGTCGTCATTGTAGACGAATTTACGGGACGGCTGATGGCGGGACGCCGTTACAGCGACGGCCTGCATCAGGCGATTGAAGCCAAGGAGCAGCTGAAGGTTCAGAACGAGAGCATGACGCTTGCGACGATCACGTTCCAGAACTATTTCCGGATGTACCGCAAGCTGGCCGGTATGACGGGTACGGCGAAGACGGAAGAAGAGGAATTCAAGAAAATATACGGCTTGGACGTTGTGCAGATTCCGACGAACCGCCCGAATATCCGGGTCGATATGCCCGATGTGGTGTACAAGTCGGAGAACGGCAAGTTCAAGGCGGTCGTAGATGAAATCGCGGCGCGCCACGCCAACAACCAGCCGATTCTTGTCGGCACGATCTCGATCGAGAATTCCGAGAAGCTGTCGGAGATGCTCAAACGCCGCGGCATCCAGCACAAGGTGCTGAACGCGAAGTATCATGCGGAGGAAGCGGAGATCATCTCCCGTGCGGGACAAGCGGGCTCGGTCACCATCGCCACGAATATGGCGGGACGGGGTACGGATATTGTGCTTGGGGAAGAGGTGCCCGATACCGGAGGCTTGCACATTATCGGCACCGAGCGTCACGAATCCCGGCGGATCGACAACCAGCTGCGCGGCCGTTCGGGTCGGCAGGGCGACCCGGGCTCCACACAATTTTATTTGTCGCTGGAAGATGAGCTGATGCGCCGTTTCGGTTCCGAGAATATTATGGGCATGATGGACCGCCTCGGATTCGAGGAGGACCAGCCGATCGAGAGCCGGATGATCACGCGCGCGGTCGAGTCCGCCCAGAAGCGGGTGGAGGGCAATAACTTCGATCTGCGTAAGATCGTTCTGCAGTACGACGACGTTATGAACCAGCAGCGGGAAATTATTTATAAGCAGCGTCGCGAGGTGCTGTATTCGGAGAACATTCGCGACATCGTGCTCGAGATGATCAAGCCCGTCGTGGAGCGTATCGTGGAGGCTCACGCGCCGGCGGACGAGGTTCCGGAGGATTGGGATTTGCAGGCGGTCGTCGATTATGCGCACGGAACCTTCCTGCAAGACGGCATGCTGACCAAGGATGACTTGTGGGGCAAGGAGCGCGAGGAAATCGTCGAATTCCTGCTCGCGAAGGTCAACGCCCTCTACGACGAGCGCGAAGCGCAGATCGGCGAGGAGACGATGCGCGAATTCGAGAAGGTCGTCGTGCTGCGTGCGGTCGACAGCAAATGGATGGATCACATTGACGCGATGGATCAGCTCCGCCAAGGTATTCATCTGCGTGCATACGGCGGTACCGATCCGCTTCGCGAATATCAGTTCGAAGGCTTTGAAATGTTCAAAGAGATGATCGATCACATCCAGGAGGAAGTTGCGAAATACATCATGAAGGCGCATGTCGAGAACAACCTGGAGCGTCAAGAAGTGGCCAAGGGGCAGACGGAATCGGGCGGCGGCGGAGAGCCGAAGCAGAAGCGTCCGGTGAAGCGCGACGAGCAGCGGGTCGGCCGGAACGATCCGTGTCCTTGCGGCAGCGGCAAAAAATATAAGCAGTGCCACGGTCAGAACACGTAATCCCTTCCGGGAGGCTTCAGACGGTCGGCAACTGCCCTACATTGAGGTGAAGCGAAACCATGTTAGACGTATCGGTAAAACAGGACCTGCGTGAAGTGGCGAAGCGGCTCCAAGAACTCAGGGGGTCTCTTTGACTTAGATCTTAAGCAAGAGATGATAGCCAACTTTGAAGAAAAAATGACCGCTCCCGATTTCTGGGACGACAACGAAAAGGCGCAGGGTGTCATTTCGGAGATGAATGCGGTCAAATCGGTCGTCGATCAGTACGGCAAGCTGGTAGCCGACCAGGAGGATTTTGATACGATGCTTGAGCTGGCGGAAGAGGAAGGCGACGAGTCGCTGGAGGCTGAGCTGGTGCGCGGCGTCGACGAGCTTGTCCGCAAGGTGGGCGCATTCGAGCTGCAGCTGCTGCTCAACCAGCCCTATGACAAGCTGGACGCCATCCTCGAGCTGCATCCGGGCGCCGGCGGCACCGAGTCGCAGGACTGGGGCCAGATGCTGTATCGGATGTACACGCGCTGGGCGGAGAAGAGGGGTTTCAAGGTAGAGGTGCTGGACTATCTGCCCGGCGACGAAGCGGGGATCAAGAGCGTCACCATATCGATCAAGGGCTATAACGCATACGGCTACCTGAAGGCGGAGAAGGGCGTGCACCGGCTTGTGCGGATCTCGCCGTTCGACGCCTCGGGACGCCGGCATACGTCCTTCGTGTCCTGCGACGTCATGCCGGAAATTTCGGATGACATCGAGATCGAAATCCGCAGCGAGGACTTGAAGGTCGATACGTACCGCTCGAGCGGCGCCGGCGGTCAGCACGTCAACAAGACGGAGTCGGCGATCCGGATCACGCATATGCCGACAGGCATCGTTGTGGCTTGCCAGACGCAGCGTTCGCAGATTCAGAACCGCGAGCGGGCGATGCAGATGCTGCGTTCCAAGCTGTACGAGCTGAAGATCGAGGAGCAGCAGAAGCATTTGGCGGAAATTCGCGGCGAGCAGTCCGACATCGCATGGGGCAGCCAAATCCGTTCGTACGTTTTTCATCCGTACAGTATGGTGAAGGACCACCGGACATCGGTGGAAACCGGCAACGTCGGTGCGGTCATGGACGGCGATCTGGACATGTTCATCGACGGCTATCTTCGCAGCCAGATCCGCTCCGAATAAAGTAAGTCAAGGCTGGTCATAAATTCAACTTTAAGGTATAATTAAACCAGGAACACAAACCTCGTGACGGCAGCTGCCGCATCGCACACGCACGCCTGTTGTCCGTTCCTATTCCATATCTTGCAGAGGAGATGAAGGAAGATGGAACAAAGCATTTTGCAGGCGCTGGAGCAGATGGAGGGCCGGATTATCCGGCACGTCGATCAGAGGATCGATGACCTGCGCACGGAGTTGAAGGCGGAGATCAACGATCTGCGGACCGAGGTCAACGATCTGCGCACGGAGTTGAAGGCGGAGATCAACGATCTGCGCACGGAGGTCAACGATCTGCGCACGGAGATGAACCGCCGGTTCGACGACATTGAGGAAAAGCAGACGGAACTGATCGCGATCTACACGGAGAAGCAGGCGATCAAGCTGAGCGTCATCCAGCTGGAGTTCGAAGCGCTGACGAAGCGCGTCGAGAAGCAGGAGCTTATTACGAAGCATCTTTTATAAAGGCGTTACCTCTCATCCCCGATTGCTGGCAATCGGGGATTTTTGATGTTGATCCTGCTCCGGCGGAACCCGATAAAACGGCATTGCCGAACACGATAAAGGAATTGTATTTATATTAATCAGAATGTATAATAATACAATCTGAATCGCTATTTATTCGATCGGCCGCTTGGTGTAGAATGGTTACTTAGGAAGTCAGGGATGGGAGAGAATGTTATGGGTTCCAAGGTAAGAGCTGCGATCGTCGGATCGACGGGATACGGCGGCGTGGAGCTGATTCGGCTGCTTGCGTCGCATCCGCAGGTTGAGGTAACGTCGGTTATTTCGTCATCGAGCGCCGGTACGCCGATTGCGGAAGGCTATCCGCATCTGACGGAAATCCGCACCGAGCTGTTGGACGGCATCGAGTCGGCCGCAATTCGCGCGAAGGCCGATGTCGTATTCCTCGCCGCACCGGCAGGCGTTGCGTCGAAGCTGGCTCCGGAGCTGCTTGAGATCGGCTTGAAGATCATCGATGTGTCCGGCGATTTTCGCTTGAAGTCGCCTGCTCTATATGAAGAATGGTACCAAAAGGAGCCCGCCGGCCAAGCGCATTTGGACCGCGCCGTATATGGTCTGGCGGAGGTTTTCGGCGAGGAATCAAAGGGTGCGGACCTGATCGCGAACCCGGGCTGCTATCCGACTGCAACGCTGCTGGGTCTGATACCGGCCGTGGCGGAAGGATGGATCGATCCTGCCACCATTATCATTGACGCCAAATCGGGCGTATCGGGAGCCGGCCGCGGCGCGAGTCTCGGAACGCATTATGCGGAAATCAACGAAAATTTCAAAGCTTATAAAGTGAATAAGCATCAGCATATTCCCGAAATCGAGCAGGTGCTGTCGCGCGTGGCCGGCAAGCCGGTGACGACGACGTTCACGACGCACCTCGTGCCGATGACGCGCGGCATCATGAGCACCATGTATGCTTCGATTAGAGGGGAACGCAGCGATCGTGATTTCATTGATTTATACCGCCGCTACTATGAGGGCCGCTGTTTTGTGCGGGTTCGGGGCGAAGGGGTGCTGCCGGCCACCAAAGAGGTGTTCGGCTCCAACTACTGCGATATCGGCTTTGCCGTCGACCGGCGCACCGGCCGGGTCACCGTCGTGTCGGTTATCGACAATCTGGTCAAGGGTGCGGCCGGGCAGGCCGTGCAGAACCTGAATCTGCTGATGGGCTGGGACGAGAAGCTCGGATTGGAATTCGTGCCAGTCTATCCGTAACCGCCAATCATCAACCGCTACTATCATGGCTCATGCGAAGGAGAATACGAACGGAATGGACAATGGAACGCCAGCTTCGTATAAGATCGTGCCGGACGGCTCGATCACGACGCCCCAAGGCTTCAGAGCGGGCGGCCTGCACTGCGGCTTGAAG
>NZ_KK082132.1:12971-26259 GCF_000598065.1 Paenibacillus darwinianus
GGGCGGCCTGCACTGCGGCTTGAAGAAAACGACCCGCCATGACCTGGGCGCCATCGTGTGCGAGGTGCCGGCATCGGCGGCGGGCGTGTATACGACGAATGTATTTCAGGCGGCTCCGCTGCTTGTCACGCGCGAGAGTATCGGCCGGGACGGCAAGCTGCGCGCCGTGCTGGTGAACAGCGGCAACGCGAACGCCTGCACCGGCAAGCAGGGCGAGGCCGACGCCTGCAAGATGCGCGACACCTTCGCGGAATCGATCGGCGTGCCAGCGCACCACGTCGCGGTCGCCTCGACCGGCGTGATCGGCGAGCTGCTCAAGATGGACCGTGTGCTGGAGGGCATCGCCCAAATGCCGGCCCGTCTGAACGGCGACAAAACGGGAGCGGACGATTTCAGCCAGGCGATTCTGACGACCGACCTCGTGGAAAAGACGGTTTGCGTCGCCGTCGAGATCGACGGCCGCACCGTGCATGTCGCGGGCGCCGCGAAGGGCTCGGGCATGATTCATCCGAATATGGCGACCATGCTGGGCTTCGTCACGACCGACGCGGCCATCGGCAACGAATCGCTGCAATTTTTGCTGCGCCATGCGACGGATCTCTCCTTTAACATGATCACGGTCGACGGCGATACAAGCACGAACGACATGCTGGTCGCCATGGCGAGCGGCCTGGCGGGCAACGAGGAGCTGACGCAGCGCCATCCGGACTGGAGCAAATTCGCCGATGCGCTGCGCTACGTATGCGAGGTGCTGGCGAAGGCGATCGCCCGCGACGGCGAAGGCGCAACCAAGCTGATCGAGGTGCGCGTCCGCGGGGCATTGACCGACGAGTCTGCGCGCGCGATTGCGAAGACGGTTATCGGCTCGTCGCTCGTGAAATCGGCCGTGTTCGGCGCCGACGCCAACTGGGGGCGCATCATCGCCGCAGTAGGACGCGCAGGCCAGCCGGTCAACCCGGAGACGGTGGACATTCGGCTCGGCGACATCACGGTGCTGGCGCAATCCCGGCCGGTCCCGTTCGACGAGGAGCGGGCGCTTCACTATTTGAAGGGCGACACGGTTCATATTCATGTCGACCTGAACTACGGCGAAGGCGAAGCGACGGGCTGGGGCTGCGATCTGACGTATGATTACGTGCGGATCAATGCCGCCTATCGGACATAAGCGAACGCAAGCGGAAAGGAACGAAATTGCGATGACGGAACAATGTTTTGTGATGAAATGCGGCGGGAGCACGCTTGCGGCGTTGCCGGCGTCATTTTTCGACGAGCTGCGCCGGCTGCAGGAGGAGGGCGTGAAGCCGGTCATCGTGCATGGCGGCGGCCCCGCGATCTCCGAGACGCTGACGAAGCTCGGCATCGAATCGGCCTTCGTGGGCGGCTTGCGCCGAACCGATGAGGCGACGCTCGACGTCGTCGAGATGGTATTGGCAGGGCGGATCAATAAAGAGATCGTGCGCAAAATCCAGCAGAGCGGCGCGAAGGCGCTCGGCCTGTCCGGCGTCGACGCCAAGCTCATACAGGCAAAGCCCGTATCGAACAGCGCCGAAATCGGCTTCGTTGGCGATGTAACCGACGTGAACGCCGCGGTAATCGAGGGTGTCATGGATATGGGCTACATTCCGGTCGTCGCGCCGATCGGCATCGACGATGCGGGGCAGCGCTACAACATTAACGCCGACACCGCAGCCGGGGCAGTGGCGTCGCATCTTGGCGTGGAGCGCATGATCGTTGTCACCGATGTGCCGGGTATTCTGAAGACGGTAGAAGGCGAGAAACGCGCCCTGCCGACAGTTTCCGTCGCGGACATTGAAGCGATGATTGCGAGCGGCGAAATATACGGCGGCATGATCCCGAAGGTTCGTGCGGCAATTCAGTGCATTCAGGGCCGGGTGCGGGAGGTCGTAATCGTGAACGGCGACGAGCCCGGCGTGCTCGGCAAGGCGCTGCGCGAGGGCGGCATCGGAACGCGCATCGTGCGCGCCTAGCTTTTAACGGATGGGAGCATGGCATCCGATCGATCATTTTTCGGAGGTGGAACGATTATGACAGGAACTAACGCGGCAAGCTCGCTTTTTCCGACTTACGGCCGTTATCCGGTTGCGCTTGTGAAAGGGCAGGGCAGCTGGCTGTGGGACGATCAAGGCAACAAATACCTGGACTTCATGTGCGGGCTGGCGGTAACGAACCTCGGCCATGTGCCGCCGAAGGTGAAGGACGCGCTGGTGAAGCAGCTCGACGAGTTGTGGCATGTGTCCAACCTGTTCCATATCCCGCACCAGGAGGCAGCGGCCAGGCTGCTGACCGACAACAGCCATGCGGAAGCGGTGTTCTTCTGCAACTCGGGCGCGGAAGCGAATGAAGCGGCGATCAAGCTTGCGCGCCGTTACCATCAGAAGGTGCTCGGCACCGGGCGTTACGAGGTAATCACGTTCACGAAGTCGTTCCACGGCCGGACGCTGGCGACACTGACGGCTACCGGGCAGGACAAGGTGAAAGAAGGCTTCGCCCCGCTGCCGGCAGGTTTCGTGACGGTTCCTCTGCACGATGTGCCGGCGCTGGAGGCAGCGATTAACGGGAACACCGCGGCGGTCATGCTTGAGATGGTGCAGGCCGAAGGCGGCGTCCATCCGGTCGATCCGGCGTTCCTGCAAACGGTCGTGGAGCTGTGCGACAAGCATGGTCTGCTGCTGATCGTGGATGAGATTCAGACCGGCATGGGCCGGACAGGCAAGCTGTTCGCGTATGAGCATTACGGCATTCAGCCGGATATTTTCACATTGGCCAAAGGGCTCGGCAGCGGCTTCCCGGTCGGCGCCATGCTGGCGAAGGGCAAGCTGGCCGAAGCGTTCGGCGCAGGCAGCCACGGCTCGACGTTCGGCGGCACGCCAATCGCGGCGGCGGTCGTCCAAGCGACCGTGGAGACGATCGTCGGCGACAAGGTGCCGGAGCGCGCCGCGGAAGCCGGCGACTATCTGCGTGCGCAGCTGCGTGAGCGGCTCGGCGGCAATCCGTTCGTCAAGGAAGTGCGCGGCCAAGGGCTGCTGATCGGCATCGAATGCGCGGGACCGGTCGGCGATCTGGTGACGGCAGCGCGCAGCCAAGGGCTGCTTGTCGTCACGGCCGGACCGGAAGTCATCCGTCTGCTGCCCAATCTGCTTGTGACCCATGAAGAAATCGACTTGGCGGTCGGCATTTTGGCCGGCGTGCTGGAGGGTCAAGCTGCGACTGCGCAGTGAACGCGACATTTTCCGCTTAAGCGGGTGAACTATTAAGGGAGTGAAGGAAGTGCAAGAAACCGTAAAAGAAGAAATGGCCGTCAACTTGAAGGGGCGGGATTTCCTTGCGCTGGCCGATTTCAAGCCGGAGGAAGTCCGTTACCTGATCGATCTGGCCGTCGAGTTGAAGCGCAAGCAGAAGGCCGGGGACACGTACCAGCCGCTTAAGGGCAAGACGCTCGGCATGATTTTCGAGAAATCGTCGACGCGCACCCGCGTTTCGTTCGAGGTGGGCATGTACCAGCTCGGCGGGCATGCGCTTTTTCTAAGCAAAAACGACCTGCAGCTGGGCCGCGGGGAGACGGTATGGGACACGGCGCAGACGATGTCGCGCTACCTCGACGGCATCATGATCCGCACCTACGCCCACCGGACGGTGATCGAGCTGGCCCGCGGCGCCACGATTCCGGTCATCAACGGGCTGACCGATTACGCGCATCCGTGCCAGGCGCTGGCCGATTACCAGACGGTATTGGAGCATAAGGGACGCCTGGAAGGACTGAAAATCGCCTACATCGGCGACGGCAACAATATGGTTCATTCCCTCATGGTCGGCGCCGCTAAGCTGGGGCTGCATATGTCCGTGGCTTCGCCGGAAGGCTACGAGCCCGATGAGGATTTGACCCGGCAGGCGAAGGATATGGGCACGGAAACGGGCTCTACGATCCAGGTCGTGCGCGACCCGCGGGAAGCGATCGAGGGGGCCGACATCGTCTACACTGACGTGTGGGCGAGCATGGGCTTCGAAGCCGAGCAGAAGGAGCGCGAGATTGCGTTCAAGAACTATCAGGTCAACGAGGAGCTTGTGAAATACGCCAAGGCTGATTACGTGTTTCTGCACTGCCTGCCCGCGCATCGCGGCGAGGAAGTGAGCGCGGAGGTCATCGACGGCAGCCATTCCATCGTATTCGACGAAGCCGAGAATCGGCTGCATGCGCAGAAGGCGATTATGGCGGCGATTATGTAAGTAACGGCATTTATTTTGGCGAAGGAGAGAATAGAAACGTTATGGCGAAGGATAAAATCGTGCTGGCCTATTCGGGCGGCCTCGACACCTCGGTCATTCTGAAATGGCTGAAGGAAACGTACGACGCGGAAATCATTGCATTCACGGCCGACATCGGGCAAAAGGAAGAGCTGGACGGCCTCGAGGAGAAGGCGCTTGCCACCGGCGCGTCCAAAGTTTACATCGACGATCTGCGGGAAGAATTCGCGAAAGATTTCATCAATCCGATGTTCCAGGCGGGCGCGCTCTACGAAGGACAATATCTGCTCGGCACGTCGATTGCGCGTCCGCTCATCGCAAAGCGGATGGTCGACATCGCGCGCGCCGAGGGCGCGGTTGCGATTGCGCACGGCGCGACCGGAAAAGGCAACGACCAGGTGCGCTTCGAGCTGACGGCGGCGGCATTGGCGCCGGATATCGCGGTCATTGCGCCTTGGCGGCTTGAAGCATTCCGGGAGCAATTCCCGGGACGCGCGGAAATGATCGCCTATGCCGAGAAGCACGGCATTCCCGTGCAGGCGTCGGCCTCCAAGCCGTATTCGATGGACCGCAACCTGCTTCACATCAGCTTTGAGAGCGGCATGCTCGAGGATCCTTGGTTCGATGCGAGCGCGGATTCGAACAAAGACATGTACGTTTTGAGCGTATCGCCGGAGGATGCTCCGGATCAGGCCGAATATGTCGAGCTGACGTTTGAGGCAGGCAACTGTGTGGCCGTGAACGGCGAGCAGATGAATCCGCTTGGCGTCATGGAGAAGCTGAACGAGCTGGGCGGCAAGCACGGCATCGGACGCGTCGATATGGTGGAGAACCGGTTCGTCGGCATGAAGAGCCGCGGCGTATACGAGACGCCGGGCGGCACGATCTTGTTCACCGCACACCGTAAAATGGAGTCGCTCACGATGGACCGCGATGTCATGCACCTGCGGGATTCGCTCATCTCCAAATATGCGACCTTGGTTTACAACGGCTTCTGGTTCGCGCCGGAGCGGCTTGCGCTGCAAGCGCTCGTTGCGGAAAGCCAGAAGAACGTCTCCGGCGTCGTCCGGCTGAAGCTGTACAAAGGCAACGTGATCGGCGCAGGCGTGAAGAGCCCGGTCAGCCTGTACAATCCGGACATCGCCACGATGGAGGCCGATCCGTCCAAGGCTTACGACCAGGGCGACGCGACGGGCTTTATCCGCCTGAACGCGCTGCGGCTTAAAGTGTCCTCGGGCGTCGAGCAATCGAAACAAAAGTAATCGTGTTGGTTTGCCCGGGCGGCTGTTGCTCGGGTAAGTTTTTATGCGTAAAGGAGCGTAACGAATCGTGAGTAAATTGTGGGGCGGCCGGTTTACGAAAAAAACCGACCAGCTGGTGGAGGACTATACGGCGTCGATCACGTTCGACAAGGAGCTGGCCGAGGAGGACATCCAGGGCAGCCTGGCGCATGTGGCGATGCTCGGCAAGCAGGGAATCGTGCCGCAGGAAGACGTGGATACGATCAAGAACGGACTGAACCGCGTGCTGGACAAAATCAAGCGCGGCGAGCTCGAGTTCTCGATCTCCGACGAAGACATCCATATGAATATCGAGAAAACGCTGATCGACGATATCGGTCCGGTCGGCGGCAAGCTGCACACGGGCCGCAGCCGCAACGACCAGGTTGCGACCGATATGCACCTGTACCTGCGCAAGCGGGTGGTGGAGTTCGTCGAGCTGCTGCACAAGCTGCAGGGCGCGCTGATCGGGCAGGCGAAGGCGAACCTGGACACGATCGTGCCGGGCTACACGCATTTGCAGCGCGCGCAGCCGATTCTGTTCGCGCATCATCTGATGGCGTACGTCTCGATGTTCGGCCGCGACGCCGAGCGGCTGCAGGACAGCTACAAGCGCATCGATATGCTGCCCTTGGGCGCCGGCGCGCTTGCCGGTACGACGTTTCCGATCGACCGCCATTTTGTCGCGTCGCAGTTGAATTTCGGCCGCGTGTACGAGAACAGCCTGGATGCGGTCAGCGACCGGGACTTCATCCTGGAGTTCCTGTCGCACGCGTCGATCATCATGATGCATCTCTCGCGGCTGAGCGAGGAGCTGATTCTGTGGTCGAGCACGGAGTTCCGCTTTGTGGAGCTGGACGACGCCTTCTGCACGGGCAGCAGCATCATGCCGCAGAAAAAGAATCCGGACGTGCCGGAGCTGGTCCGTGGCAAAACCGGCCGTGTCTACGGCAATCTCATGGGCCTCCTTACGGTGCTGAAATCGCTCCCGCTTGCCTATAACAAGGACATGCAGGAGGACAAGGAAGGCATGTTCGATACGGTGCGCACGCTGCAGGGAGCTTTGCAGCTGTTCGCGCCGATGATCGCGACGATGAAGGTGAACAAGGCGCAGATGCGGGAAGCGGTCAATAAGGACTTCTCGAATGCGACCGACATTGCCGACTTCCTCGTTGGCAAAGGACTGCCGTTCCGGCAGGCGCATGAAGTAATCGGCAAGACGGTGCTGTACTGCATTCAGCAGAACAAGTACCTGCTCGATCTTACGCTGGACGAGTACAAGCAGTTCTCGGAGCTGTTCGACGAGCAGATCTATGAGGTGCTGCAGCCGGAGAGCGTCGTCAATGCGCGCAACGTTTACGGCGGCACCGCGACTCCCCAGGTGACGGAGGCGATTGCCCGCGCCGAAGCCGAGCTGGAGCGGAGCGCTGCGTGGGTGACTGCATACGCAGAAAAAAGCAAATAAGCGGCAAGTGTGAAAAGGCCGTTCAAATCCCGCAGCGATGCGGGGATTGAACGGCCTTTTGCGTTTGGGATCATGGTTGGCGTTGCGCAGCCGCCTTAACCGTCAGTTTCGCGCCTTTACGCCGTCCTCGAGCAGCGGCGTTTTATTCACGCCCCCGCCCCCATCTACGCCCCCGCTGTTGTCTCCATCCTTCGCGGCGCCGGAGTCGGGGCGTGCGCCGCCGACCAGCACAACGATCGGCGTCGGCCGATACGTGTCGCGCGACACCCGCTCGCGCTTCACCGCCTTGCCGTCCCGCACGAGCGTGCGGTACGTCTCGACGATGTAGCCGGCTTTGCCGGCTTGCAGTACCTTTTGGCCGCCCGAAGGAGCGAATTCATCCGAAATTTGCTTCACGGGCGGCTCCAGCAGCTTCACCGTTCTCGACTCGATTTCATAGCGGACATTTGCCGGCATGGTTCCGAACAGCTTGACTGTGAGCTGGCGCCCCTCCACCCCGGAGCGGATGACGATATGTTTACCGGTCGTATTTTTAAACTGGAAGTTGATGGCCCCCTCCGCAAAGGTGGCGTCCTGCCCGATCGGCACGTAGGACACGGGCAGGGAGTGATTGCGGCGCTCCACGATTTCCAGACCGGCGCGCAGCACGACGTTATACAAGGTGGTGGACACCTGGCAAATGCCGCCGCCAATCCCGGGCACGAGCTTGCCGTTGAGAATAACCGGAGCCTCGCGGTAGCCGTACTTGATCTGCACGGCCCTAACTACCTTGCTATAGTCGAACGTCTCGCCTGGCGCGAGCGTCCAATCGTTGAGCGTGCGAGCGGTAACCTCCACGTTATGGAGCCGCCCGGCGGCGCTGCTGCCGAGCTTCGTGGTGAACGTCATGATTTTCCGCTCGACGCCCTCGGCCTTTAAACGCTCCAGAGTGATGTCCGGCTTGACCGTCTCCATCGGCAGCTTCAGCTTGATGGGCCGAACCTCAACCTCAACCTCTGGCTCCCGGCCGGACTCATGCCGACCGCCCTCGGACAGGGACGTGCTGTCTGCAGAAGCCTCCGTTGCCTTCACAGCTGCCGCGAACAACGCGTCGTAATCGACCCGGTAGGCGACCGTATGCGACTGATAGACAACCCGATCGTCCTCTGTTATCGTACGCGTCGCGTTAGTCGGTCGGCCGGATTCAAGCCAGCTCCATTCCCGCCGGACAGCCGCGACGAACGTTTTTTTGCCCCACGACTGTTCGGCGCGGAGCTGCTTAGGGAAAGCGTAGCGGTAACGCGCTCTTTTCCACACGCTGCCCTCCCGGAGACGGCGAATGGCAATCAACGCTTCATCTCGTGCAATTCCGTAGCCCAGCTCCGAGCGCTTCCATCGCACCGTTCGGCCGTTGGCGCTCTCCACCGCAACGCTGCCCGATTCCAGGCTGTCCCAAGTCAAGTCAAGCTTCTTCAGGGCGTGGTCAACCGGCATTCCGCCGATCGCAACCCCGCCTGCGGTAACGCCTTCCGGCACGTTGTTCGGAGAGGCATACATAACGAGCGCACCCCAGCCGACTGCTGCGGACATCCATGCGGCCAAGACCGCGATGATAAGCCCACGTCTGTTTTCCATAAACAAGCCACCTCGATTGCCGCATCTTTTACTCAACTGTATGAAAAGCGAAGGGAAAGCATGCCAGTCCGTTTGCCTGCCCCCGAGCAGACGCTTATAAAAATCGACAAAATGCGACTTTTTCATTGTTGAACATCGTCGGATTTCCGCCTGGAAATACCATTATGAGAATTGTTAAAACTTAAACATTACGGCCATTTTTAAAGGAATTTCGATTTTTATGTCGAATAAGTATGATTGACTCTCAACAGGATGTGATATGGTGATTGAAATGCACGACATTTGGAAGACCTATGCTGATGGAACGCATGCGCTAAAGGGCGTATCCGTTCTTATAGATCGCAACGAATTCGTTTATCTCGTCGGGCCTTCGGGTGCGGGCAAGTCGACGTTCATGAAGCTCATTTACCGGGAAGAGGTGCCTACGAAGGGGCAGCTTTCGGTCAACGGCTTTAACATCGGGAAGCTGAAGCAGCGCAAGATCCCGTTCGTCCGCCGCAACATCGGCGTCATTTTTCAGGATTTCCGGCTGCTCCCGAAGCTTTCCGCGTATGAGAACATAGCATTCGCAATGGAGGTCATCGAAGCGCCGCGCCGGCTGATCAGGAAACGGACGATGGAGGTGCTGGATCTCGTCGGCCTCAAGGCCAAGCATGCCAGCTTGCCTTCGCAGCTGTCGGGCGGCGAGCAGCAGCGGGTTGCGATCGCAAGGGCGATCGTCAACAATCCGTCCGTCATTGTCGCCGACGAGCCGACGGGCAATCTCGACCCCGAAACGTCATGGGGTATCATGAATTTGCTGGAGGAAATCAATTTCCGCGGGACGACAATCGTCATGGCCACGCACAACAAGGAGATCGTCAACTCGCTGCGCAAGCGCGTTATTGCGATTGAGAACGGCGTTATCGTTCGCGATCAGGCAAGAGGGGAGTACGGGTATGAGATTTAGTACGATTCTCCGCCACATTCGCGAGGGCGCCCTGAACATCGTTCGGAACGGCTGGATGTCGTTTGCGTCGATCAGCTCGATTTTCATATCGCTGTTCATTCTCGGCGTTTTTATGTTGCTGGCGCTTAACATCAATAACCTGACGAAACAGATCGAAAGTCAGGTTCAAATCCGCGTTTTCCTGTCGCTGAACATCGAACAGGCCAAAAAAGACGAATTGCTTAACCAGATCGGCAACCTGCCCGAGGTCAGCAAGGTGACGCCGGTCTCCAAGGAGGAAGGACTCGAAATGCTCCGGGAGAATCTTGGAAAGGACGGCGCGACGCTGCTTGAGGGCTACGATAAGGAGAACAATCCGCTTCCCGACTCGTTGACGGTGGAAGTCGCGGATCCCGAGCAAATCGGCTTCGTAGCCAAAAAGATCAAGGCGATCGGCGATAACGACGCCACGGCGCCGATTATGAGCGTGAAATACGGACAAGGCGCGGTTGAAACGATGTTCAAGGTGACGAAGGCTGTGCGCAACGTCGGGCTGGTCATCGTTCTGGGCCTGGCCCTTACGGCGATGTTCCTCATTTCCAATACGATCAAGATGACGATATTCGCCCGCAGGCGCGAGATCGGCATTATGAAGCTGGTCGGCGCGACCAATTATTTCATTCGCTGGCCGTTCTTCATCGAAGGCGCATTGATCGGTCTGATCGGCTCGGGCATCACGGCCGCCGTTCTGCTGTTCGGCTATTCGCGGCTTGTCGCCGTATCGCAGTTCGAGCTCGGTCTGATGATGATCAAGCTGGTCACGCTGCAGGAATCCGGTTTGTTGGTAGGGTCGCTGCTGATCGGCCTGGGAACGGCGATCGGCATTTGGGGAAGCACGATTTCCGTGCGCAAGTATTTGAAAGTGTAGGTGACAACGGAACATGAAAAAAGGTTTGCTATTTCTTGCATTTATCCTACTGGCCTCGGTGGTTTTTCGTCCGGTAGAGGGGGAGGCCGCCTCCGGGCTGAATAAGATTCGCAGCGAGATCAGCCGCTTGAAGCAGGATATGAACAACGTTGAGAACAACCTGAGGAAGGTTGACAATGCCAAGCAGAACGTAGCGCAAGCGAAAACGGCCACAGCCGAATCGATCAACCTCATCATCGAGCAGATTAATTCCGTCAATGCCGAGATGGAGACTGTAACCGCGCAAATCGCCGCGACCGAGAGTGATCTGCTCAACGCAGCTCAGGCGCTGGAGGATACGCAAGCGCGTATCGAATCGAGGGACGAGCTGTTGCAGTCGCGGATGCGGTTAATGTACACAAGCGGCTTCGTGTCCTACATGGACGTGTTGTTCAATGCAAACAGCTTCTCCGATTTCCTTGGCCGCTTTGACTCGCTGCAGTCCATCTTGTCGCAGGATAAGGTTATTTTGGGACAATTCAAGTCGGACAAGCTGTTGATCGAGGAGAAAAAGCAGCAGGTGGAGCAGCAGCTTGCCGGTATCCAGCAGCTTTACCGCAAGAAGGAAAACTATTACAATACGCTTAAACAAAAAGAGCAGGATAAAGAAGTGATGATCCTTCAGTACAACAACCAGATGGCGGAGTTGGAGGAGCGTACCGAGGATCTTGAAACGATCTCCGCGGAGCAGAAGGCGCAATTGCTTCAGTTGGCCAAGAAGGAAAAAGAAGAGATGGAGAAGCGGCGCAAGAAGAAAAACGTCGTGTATTACAACACCGGCGGCAAGCTGGCGCTGCCGCTTAAGGACGAATACCGCCTGACTTCCGGATTCGGACCGCGCGTTAATCCATTCACCGGACGCGAAGGATCGATGCATACCGGTTTGGATATGGCTGCGCCGCTCGGTACGCCGATCTATGCGGCGGAGGCCGGAACGGTCATCCTCGCGCAATCGTGGAGCGGGTACGGCAACACCGTTATTATCGACCATGGGAACGGGATGTGGACGCTGTACGCGCATATTCGCCAAGGCGGAATTAAAGTGGAGAAAGGCCAGACCGTTAAGCGGGGCGAGAAAATCGCGGAGGTCGGCAGCACCGGCAACTCGACCGGCAATCATGTGCACTTTGAAGTCAGGTTGAACGACCAGGCGGTTAGTCCGTCCGGTTATTTATAAGGTTAACTGTGCCATCAGGCAACGGACGATCGGCCGCCAACC
This sequence comes from Paenibacillus darwinianus, assembly GCF_000598065.1. Taxonomy (GTDB): domain Bacteria; phylum Bacillota; class Bacilli; order Paenibacillales; family Paenibacillaceae; genus Paenibacillus_I; species Paenibacillus_I darwinianus. Next base: position 24,708 of record NZ_KK082132.1, read on the forward strand.
GGGTGTGACAGCACGGTTGGCGGTTTTCCGTCTGCTCTGGATAACTTATCGATGGAGGGGTGTCATGCTTTTTCGGGGCCGGACGGTCGCGGTGTTTGTTCTGATTGCCGTAATGGGCTCGGTGCTGGTCACGCTGACAGTCGCCGATCGGCTGCTGGCGGTGCCGAAATTGCGGGGATTGGCGGGAAGTACGGAAAAGGCGACGGTCGAGGGCGGATTGGGCGCGAAGGAGATCGACAAGCTGAACGCCGTATTCCGGCTTGTCGAAGGCGGATTTTACCGGGAGCTGACCCGGGACGAAATGATCGACGGCGCAATCACCGGCATTGTTTCGGCGCTTCAGGATCCCTACTCTGTGTACATGGATCGGGAGGAAGCCCGTAATTTATCGCAGTCGATCGAAGGCTCATTTACCGGAATCGGCGCCGAATTGACGGTCAAGGACGGCAAGATCGTCGTCATATCGGCCATGAAGGATTCTCCGGCGGAGCGCGCCGGCTTGCGGGCTCAGGATGTACTGTTGACGGTGAACGGCGATTCGCTTGCAGGGCTTGACCTGGCCACAGCCGTATCGATGATCCGGGGACCGAAGGGAACGAAAGCGAAGCTGACCGTGCAGCGAAAAGGCATCAATCAGCCGATGCAGCTCATTCTCGTCCGCGACGATATCGATCTTGAGACGGTTTATGCAGAAATGCTGCCCGGGAACATCGGCAAGATCGAAATCCGGATGTTTTCGCTGAACACGCCCGACCGTTTCCGTGAAGAGCTGGCAACGCTTGAAGCGCAGGGGCTGCAGGCGTTGCTGATCGACGTCCGGGACAATCCGGGCGGCGTGCTGCCTGCGGCGGTGTCGATCGCCCAGACGTTCATCGAGCGGGGCAAGCCTATCGTCTTAAAGGAAGACAAGACCGGGAATCGTCAGCAGACGTTGTCCAAGGGGGAGGCCAAACCGTATCCGCTCGGCGTTCTGATCAATAAAGGCAGCGCGAGCGCTTCCGAGGTGTTGGCCGCCTCGTTGAAGGAGTCGGCGGGGGCGTTCCTGATCGGGGAAACCTCCTTCGGGAAAGGAACGGTGCAGATTAGCGATTACGAGGCAACCGGAGACGGGAGCCTGGTGAAGATGACGGTTGCGAAGTGGCTGACGCCGAGCGGCACTTGGGTGCAGGACAAAGGCATCGTGCCGGACGTCGCCGTGGCTCAGCCCGAGTATTTCTCGGTCGCCCGCATTTCGAAGACGGATACGCTGGTGCGGGATATGGTGGATGAAGATGTTCGAAGCATGCAGGTAATGCTTGATGCGCTCGGCTACATACCCGGAAGGAAGGACGGTTATTTCAGCTCCGGGACGGAAGCGGCGGTACGCGCTTTTCAGACGGAGGCCGGTTTGTCCGCTACGGGACGGGTAGACGTTAAGACGGCGGAAAAGCTGGAAGAACGCGTTGGCGAGCGGATCATGGACACGGCCAACGATGCGCAGCTCGGGGAAGCTGTGAAGCGTCTGAAGGCGCGAATCGCTGGCGCTGCGGGCATGGCAGGCGGCCGGCAGAAG
>NZ_KK082132.1:26359-34712 GCF_000598065.1 Paenibacillus darwinianus
GCCGGCAGAAGCCGGATGCCCTGCCGACGCCTTGATCGAGGCCGCCGCGCAGGAGAAACGGTCCGGTATGTCGAATGTATATAAGGTCGGTATGCGCGCAGGCGCACGGCCTTTTTTCCTTTTTCATGACCCTTCAGCATGGGAGTGACGCAATTGGACGCAGCTCTGGAGTTGTTGCGGCAAGCGGGGGCGGCGGCAAGCCGCTTGCTGCTGCAACCTTTTACTTATATTTCCATATTATTGATCGGGATGATGCTTGCCAGACAAACGAGGCTGGAGCGCCGGCTTTTTTACGTGCGTCTGACCTTTTGGCCAAAGCTGCTGGGGCCGGCTATGCTGTACGGTATTGCCGCAGGCATCGTGGTGTCCGCCGCTTTGCTGCTGACAGGCGTATCGCTTAACGGTGAAGCGGTTTACTGGCTATGGGGCGCTTCGCTTCTGCTGATGCTGGTCCGCATCCGCTTTCTGAGCATAATCTATGGCGCCGCCTTGGTCGCGCTGCTTCAGTGGGCGCTGGGCCGTTTCGAGCTCGCCGGCTCGTCCGAATGGTACGGTCCGCTCGCCGCATCGCTGGAGGGTCAGGACGCGGCAGGATTGTTGCTCATCGCGTCACTGCTGCAGCTGGCCGAAGCGGCGCTCGTCGCCTGGCGGGGACCGCACGGCGCCGGGCCTCTGGTTGTCGACGGCAAGCGCGGCCGGCTCGTGGGCGGCTACCAGCTGCAAACTTTTTGGCCGGTGCCGCTGCTGCTGCTCGTTCCCTCGGGGACTGCGGATATGGCGTTGCCCTGGACGCCGCTGGCGGCGGGGGGGGCGGACGGTTGGGCGATGCTGGGACTGCCGGTCATGATCGGCTTCAGCGGTCTGACCACGTCGTTGCTGCCGCGTGAGAAAGCGCACCGCGCCTCCGTTAAGCTGCTGCTGTCGGGCGCGGTTGCGGCGGCTCTGGCGATGGCCGCTCTCCGGTGGCCGCCTTTCGTGCCGGTGGCTGCTGTCGCCGCGCTGTTGCTGCGCGAGCTGATGTGTCAGATCGAGCGGCGCAGGGAAGAGCAGACACCGCCGCTGTATGTACAGGATGACCGCGGATTGCGGGTGTTGGCCGTCGTTCCCGGAACGCCGGCCGACCAGATGGGCATACAGGCCGGGGAGATTTTGCACAAGGTAAACGGCATTCGGGTCCGCTCGCAGGAGGATCTCTATGAGGGGCTGCTCGAAAACTCCGCTTTCAGCAAGCTCGAGGTGCTCAACCTGGAAGGCCAGCTGAAGTTCGTGCGGCGCGCGCGGTTCGAAGGCGAACATCATCAGCTCGGCGTCGTTCTGGCCCCGGACGAGAAAACGATGCATGTGACTTGCGGCGTTCCGCGGTCGCTGTTCGACCTGATCCGGCAAGGCGGCGGTGTCCGCAAGCGCGGGAAATCGTCGGTGAGGCTATGAAGCGGAACACCATAATTGTTTCTGCGAACCGCATAACATCCTTTGACCCGATTGGAACCCTGACAGCATGCTGTCAGGGTTTTTCTTATATAATGGAGGCGTAAGCCGAACGGGTGTTGGAAACAACCCCCGATTGCGTGGGCGGCTTGTCATCGGTTATAATAGCATGGGAACGTTTATTCTCATTTCTGCGATTATGAGCCTATGATATGCCTTTTCGTCTAACATAGCCGGAATATGGGGTATACAAGCATATATAGATAAGCTGGAGCAAGGGAGTGAACCATGCAGCATGGGAGACGGACTGGAAGTGAAGGAAAGGATGTTCGAGCTGCTGTCCGAATATAAGCCGCAGGGCGATCAGCCGGCCGCGATCAAGCAGCTCGTCGAAGGCGTGAAGGGCGGTAAACGCCATCAGACTCTCCTCGGGGCGACGGGAACGGGGAAAACCTATACGGTCGCCAACATGATCGCCGAGCTGAACCGTCCGACGCTCGTCATCGCGCACAACAAGACGCTCGCCGCACAGCTGTGCAGCGAGTTTCAGGAGTTTTTTCCGAATAATGCGGTTTCGTATTTCGTCAGCTATTATGACTACTATCAGCCTGAAGCCTACATTCCTTCATCGGACACGTACATCGAGAAGGATTCCAGCATTAACGACGAGATCGACAAGCTGAGGCACTCCGCTACCAGCTCGCTTTTCGAGCGCCGCGACGTTATTGTCGTCGCGAGCGTGTCGTGCATTTACGGTCTCGGTTCGCCGATGGAATACAAGAATCTCGTGCTGTCGCTGCGGGTCGGCATGGAGAAGCCGCGCAACACGATTTTGCACAAGCTGGTGGACATCCAGTATCAGCGCAACGACATCAACTTCGTGCGGGGCACGTTCCGCGTGCGCGGCGACGTGATCGAGATTTTCCCGGTAGCGAACAACGAGCGCGCCATCCGCGTCGAGCTGTTCGGCGACGATATCGAGCGCATCACGGAAATCGATACGCTGACAGGAGAGATCGTCGGAGAACGCGACCATGTCGCGATTTTCCCGGCGTCCCACTTCGTTACCCATCAGGATACGATGCGGGTCGCTTTGCAAAATATCGAGCGCGAGCTGGAGGAGCGGCTGGCCGAGCTGCGCGAGCAGGGCAAGCTGCTGGAAGCCCAGCGGCTGGAGCAGCGGACGCGGTACGACATCGAGATGATGCAGGAAATGGGCTTCTGCTCCGGCATCGAGAACTACTCGGGACCGCTGACGTTCCGCGAGCGGGGAGCGACGCCGTACACGCTGCTGGATTATTTTCCGGACGACATGCTGATCGTGGTGGATGAGTCGCATGTTACGCTGCCGCAGATCCGGGCGATGTACAACGGCGACCGGGCGCGCAAGGAAGTGCTCGTGAACCATGGCTTCCGCCTGCCGTCCGCGATGGACAACCGTCCGCTCCGGTTCGAGGAGTTCGAGGAGAAAGCCGGCCAGCTCGTTTATGTATCGGCAACTCCGGGACCTTACGAGATCGAGCACACGCCGGAGATGATCCAGCAAATTATCCGGCCGACGGGTCTGCTCGATCCGATCATTGAGGTGCGGAAGACGAAGGGCCAGATCGACGACCTGCTTGGTGAAATCCGCGACCGGATCGCCAAGGACGAGAGGGTGCTGGTCACGACGCTCACCAAAAAGATGGCGGAGGATCTGACCGATTATCTCAAGGAGGTCGGCATCAAAGTCCGCTATCTGCATTCCGATATCAAGACGCTGGAGCGGATGGCGATCCTTCGCGATCTGCGGGTCGGCACGTTCCATGTGCTCGTCGGCATCAACCTGCTCAGGGAAGGACTTGACCTGCCGGAGGTGTCGCTCGTCGCCATTCTCGACGCGGATAAGGAAGGCTTCCTGCGGTCCGAGCGTTCGCTTATCCAGACGATCGGACGGGCGGCGCGGAACAGCGAAGGCCGCGTCATCATGTACGGCGACAAAATAACGGATTCGATGGATAAGGCGATCCGCGAGACGGAACGCCGCCGCGAGATCCAGATCGCCTACAACGAGAAGCACGGCATTACGCCGCAGACGATCCGCAAAAAAGTGCATGACGTCATTGAGGCAACGAAGGTGGCTGAGCAGAAGGCGGATTACCTGGCGAACGAATACGGCAAGATGTCGAAGAAGGAGAAGCAATCGCTGATCCAGCGGCTGGAGGCCGAGATGAAGGAAGCGGCGAAAAGTCTGCAATTCGAACGGGCGGCCGAGCTGCGCGACGCGCTGCTGGAGCTCAAGGCGGAAGTCGGAGCATAAATGCGGGAGTCGCAATATAAGGCAGGCAAGGCAACATTCAGGGAGGGACCGTTTTGGCTAGTGAGAACATCGTCATCAAAGGGGCTCGCGCCCACAATCTCAAAAATATCGACGTCACGATCCCGCGCGACAAGTTCGTCGTATTGACCGGGCTGAGCGGCTCGGGCAAATCGTCACTGGCGTTCGATACGATCTATGCGGAGGGTCAGCGCCGTTATGTCGAGTCGCTGTCCGCGTATGCGCGGCAGTTTCTCGGCCAGATGGAGAAGCCTGACGTCGATTCGATCGAAGGGTTGTCGCCGGCGATCTCCATCGACCAGAAGACGACAAGCCGCAACCCGCGCTCGACCGTCGGAACGGTGACCGAGATTTACGACTACTTGCGGCTGCTGTTCGCCCGGATCGGCAAGCCCCATTGTCCGGAGCATGGCATCGAGATCACGTCGCAGACGGTCGAGCAGATGGTCGACCGGATTATGGAATATCCGGAGCGGACCCGGCTGCAGATTCTGGCGCCGGTCGTCTCGGGGCGGAAGGGCGAGCATACGAAGGTGTTCGCCGATATGCAGAAGCAGGGCTTCGTCCGGGTGCGGGTGAACGGTGAAATCCGCGAGCTCGGCGAGCAGATTGAACTGGAGAAAAACAAGAAGCACAGCATTGAAGTTGTCGTCGACCGGATCGTCGTGAAGAGCGATGTCGAGTCGCGGCTCGCCGATTCGCTCGAGATGGCGCTCAAGCTGTCCGATGGACAGGTGATTGTAGACGTGATGGACAAGGAGGAGCTGCTGTTCAGCTCCAGCCTGGCCTGTCCGGTATGCGGATTCAGCATTGACGAGCTCGCGCCGCGCATGTTCTCGTTCAACAGCCCTTATGGCGCCTGCCCGGAATGCGACGGTCTAGGCGCGAAGATGATCGTGGACCCTGACCTGCTTGTTCCCGACTTGCGCCGTACGATCGAGAAGGGGGCGTTTGAGGCCTGGGCGGGCAGCACGTCGAACTATTATCCGCAGTTTCTGGAGTCGGTCTGCCAACATTACAAGATACCGACGAACGTTCCGGTGGCGGAGCTTACGGCCGAGCAGATGAAGAAGCTGCTGTATGGAACCGGCGGAGAGCGGGTGAAGTTCCGTTACCAGAACGATTTCGGACAATCGAAGGAAGCGTACGTGCCGTTCGAAGGCATCGTGCATAATCTGGAGCGGCGATACCGCGATACAGCCTCCGAAGGCATTCGCGAATATATTGAGGCTTATATGAGCCCCAAGGCCTGCGGCACCTGCAAGGGCCATCGTCTGAAGAAAGAGAGCCTGGCCGTAACGGTCGGCAAGCAAAATATGGCGTATGTGACGTCGTTGTCGATTGGCGAGGCGAAGACTTTTTTCGACGGGCTGGAGCTTAATGAGAGGGACCGGACGATCGCCCATTTGATTTTGCGGGAGATTAACGGCCGTTTGGGCTTCCTCGTCAATGTCGGACTTCAATACCTGACGCTCAGCCGGGCTGCAGGCACCCTGTCCGGCGGCGAAGCGCAGCGTATCCGGCTGGCAACGCAGATCGGCTCGAGCCTGATGGGCGTTCTGTATATTCTGGATGAGCCGAGTATCGGTCTGCATCAGCGCGACAACGACCGGCTGATCAGCACATTGGTGCATATGCGCGATCTTGGCAACACGCTGATCGTCGTCGAGCATGACGAGGACACGATGCTGGCCGCCGATTATATTATCGATATCGGTCCGGGCGCCGGCATGCACGGCGGCAAGGTCGTCGCGGCCGGTACGCCCGAGGAAGTCATGAAGGATGACAACTCGCTGACCGGGCAATATTTGAGCGGCCGCAAGTTTATACCGGTGCCGCTCGCCCGGAGGGCGACGGACGACCGCTGGCTGGAAATTCGCGGGGCGAAGGAGAACAACCTGAGGGGAATTAACGTGAAAATCCCGCTCGGTGTTTTTACCGCGATCACCGGCGTATCGGGATCAGGCAAGTCGACGCTTGTAAACGAGATTCTGTACAAGACGCTTGCGCGCGATTTGAACGGAGCCAAGATCAGACCCGGCCAATATAAGGAAATGAGCGGGTTGGAGCATCTGGAGAAGGTCATCGACATCGACCAGTCGCCGATCGGCCGAACGCCGCGCTCCAACCCGGCGACCTATACCGGTGTCTTCGACGATATTCGCGACGTATTCGCCAACACGAACGAGGCGAAGGTGCGCGGCTACAAGAAAGGCCGGTTCAGCTTCAATGTGAAGGGGGGTCGCTGCGAGGCGTGCAGGGGCGACGGCATCATCAAGATCGAGATGCACTTTCTGCCGGATGTTTATGTGCCTTGCGAAATCTGCAAGGGCAAACGCTACAATCGAGAGACGCTTGAGGTTAAATACAAAGGCAAGAGCATTGCGGATGTACTGGGGATGACGATCGAGGACGCGACTGAATTTTTCCGCAACATTCCGAAAATTCACCGGAAGCTGCAAACGCTGCTTGACGTCGGCCTCGGCTATATGAACATGGGACAGCCGGCGACGACGCTGTCCGGCGGCGAGGCGCAGCGCGTGAAGCTGGCTGCCGAACTATATCGCCGCAGCACCGGCAAGACGCTGTATATTTTGGACGAGCCGACAACGGGCCTGCACGTGGACGACATCGATCGGCTGCTGCATGTGCTTCACCGGCTGGTCGATTCGGGCGAGTCGGTGCTCGTTATCGAGCATAATCTGGATGTGATCAAGACGGCGGACTATTTGATCGATCTCGGACCGGAGGGGGGCAGCGGCGGCGGAACGATCGTCGCCACCGGCTCGCCGGAGGCGGTCATGAAGGCGAAAGGCTCCTACACCGGCCAATATTTGAAGCCGGTTCTGGAACGCGACCGCAGACGCACGGAAGAGCGCCGCAAGGTCGAAGACGGAGTGGCAGCAGCGACGACAGAGCAGTGATTCGACACGGGGATGATTCGTCGTCCGTTGCGAGCCCCTGCGAGATTGGCCGCGGATGTCTTTGGCCTGTCGCTGTCAGTTCATATTGACAACGATTCAGGCTATTCAGTATAATAGATGAAACAAAGGCGAATGATCTTCATAAAAACCGGACAACACGGGGCTTCAGCAAGCTGCTATGAACAATGGCAGAGTGAAGAGGCAAAGGCTGCGTCCGAGTTGCGATGAAGATAAATCGGTATATTCATTCGGATATTCTCCGGATGAGAATACCGATTTTTATTTTGTGGAGGGATCGGAATGTCTCAGGCAAAGTCCAAAGGCGAGCTGGAAGATAAAATCAGCCGGGCGTTAACACAGTGGGAGAAGGAATATCTCGGTCGTGGACCTGTTGTGGTGAAAACGGACATCGTGCGCAATATGGTTATCGTCGGACTGAAGGGTATACTGACTCCCGCTGAGCAGAAACTGGCGGAAACGGCGGAAGGCATGATAGCCGTAAAGCGGATCAGGGCCGATTTGGTAGAGTCGGGAAGAGAGCAGCTGGGCCGGATGCTAGAGGAGCTGACGGGTGAGGAGGTCATCAGCTTTCATACCGATGTCAGCACGCGGACCGGCGAACGGATCATGGTGTTCATGCTCGCGGCCAATTTGGAGTAAAGCTTTAACCGCATATTCGCAAGGCAGATCGGTCAAAAGAGCCCGTGCGGGCTCCGTTGCAGATAAGCCGGTAATCGAGATGGGGAATCCCGCGATTGCCGGCTATTTTTTTGAAATGAGAGGAAAGGGATGTTCCGCCATGTTTGATATTCTAATCGGTAACCTTCTGTCGCCAATCGTGCTGTTCTTCGTGCTGGGATTGAGCGCGGCCTTGCTCAAGTCCGATTTAAAAATTCCGAGCGGTCTCAGCGAAGCGCTGAGCATTTATTTACTGATCGCGATCGGCCTCAAAGGAGGAATCGAGCTGACTAATTATTCGCTGTCCACGCTCGCCCGTCCGATGACCGGGGCCTTGCTGCTGGGCACAATGATTCCGGTCGCGGTCGTGTTGGTGCTGAGGAAACTTTTGCGCATGGATCTGAATAACGCCGTTGCCTTAGCCGCCACATACGGCTCGGTCAGCGTCGTGACGTACGGTGCGGCGATCTCTTATTTGGAGAAGCAGAGCATCGGGTATGACGGATATATGAATGCGCTGCTCGTGATGATGGAGAGTCCGGCTATCGTCGTTTCCTTGCTGCTACTGCGGTTGGCGGCAAACAAAGGATCACGATCCGAACGTACTTCGCTCAGCTTGGGATTCGTCCAGGCGGTCCCGCGGCGTCCTTTGCTGAATAAGGAGTTGCTGAAGGAAAGTCTGTTTGGCAAAAGCGTGCTGCTGCTGCTCGGAAGCCTGCTGATCGGCTTGGCGGCAGGAGAGCCGGGCTACAAGGCGGTCAAGCCCTTGTTTGTGGACCTGTATCCGAGCGTATTGATGCTGTTCCTGCTCAATATGGGAATCATCGCGGGCTCGCGGCTTCCTGAAATAGGGCGATACGGCATCAAATTATTTCTGTTTGCCGTTATGATGCCCTTGCTCGGAGGTGCGTCGGGCGTCTGGATCGGATCCGCGATCGGCTTATCGGTAGGCAGCGCAGCGCTTATGGGAGTATTGGCGGGCAGCGCCTCCTATATAGCCGCCCCT
>NZ_KK082132.1:34812-49514 GCF_000598065.1 Paenibacillus darwinianus
CCGCCCCTGCCGCCATGAGAAGCTCCGTTCCGGAGGCTAACCCGTCCATTTACCTCGGGCTGTCCCTCGGCGTGACGTTTCCTTTTAATCTGATTGCTGGCATACCGATCTATCATGCGCTGGCAGAATGGATAGTCTAAATAAACAAATTTACTTGAGAGTCCGACCTTTGGGAGACTGGCATCAGCCAGTAGCTCACCTAATACTCACGTCAGCGCACGCATCCGTATGGGAACGAAGGGAATCGATACCATAGAGAAAGGCTGCTCCACCGGCGGAAGCATTCGCCAGGGGAACAGCCTTTGGTATTTCATGCCGGATCAGGAAGCGACGGCGGTGAGAATTTCGGTCAACTTCTCCTGGAATGCCGGAACGCCTACCCGGTTCACGAAAGCGTGGAACGATTCGCCCGCTTGACGCCGCTCCTTGTAGAACAGGACAAGCTGCGCCACTACGCCGGCAACTTCGTCGCCTTTGACGCGGCCCTTCAGCGGTGTGTTGAATGTTGCGCCAGGTCCGAGAATGCCGCCGACGGCGATGTCGAATGCATCGACCATGCCGTCAGGCGTTTTGACGAGCGCGCCCTGCAGGCCGATATCCGCGATATGCTTCTGACCGCAGGCGTTCGGGCAGCCGATCATATGGATGCGGATCTTTTCGTCAATCTCGATGTTCTCGTCCAGATATTCGGCTACACGGCGTGCGCGTTCTTTCGTCTCGACAACGGCGAGGTTGCAGAACTCGTTGCCCGTGCAGGAAACGGTGCGGCTCATAAAAGGCTTCGGATTAGGTGTGAGGCGCTCGAATATCGGCATTTGCAGCAGCTCGTCGACCTTCTCGTTCGGGATGCCGGCAAGAATGATGTTTTGCGACATCGTGGTACGGACGTGGCCGTCGCCGTATTGATCAGCCAGATCGGCCAATTGCTCAAGCTCGTCGGAACTCGTGCGGCCTACCGGGACGTTCAAGCCGACGAAGCTTTTTCCTTCTCCGGATTGCGGATGCACGCCGTCGAAGTATGCGGCTTTCCAGCCGGCGGTTTTGCTTTCGCCCGCGGACGGCATGTCGCCGATGAGTTCGATCAGCTTTTCCTTGAATTTCTCCGGACCCCAGTCGGCCACGAGAAACTTCAGACGCGCCTGGTGGCGCTTCTCGCGGTAACCGTAGTCGCGGAAAATCGTCGTGACGCCGATCGCCACCTTCAATACCTCTTCCGGACGAACAAACATGTCCAGCTCCTTTGCCAGATGAGGCTTGGCGGACAGGCCGCCGCCTACCCACGCGTGGAAGCCGAGCACTTCTTGACCGTCGATCACTTTAACGGCGGGCGTAAACGAAAGGTCGTTGATTTCCGCATGCGCGTTGTTCCAGATGCTTGCGGAGATCGACATTTTGTATTTGCGCGGCAGGTTGGAGAAATCGCGGTTCATAAGGAAGAAGTCGTTCACTTCCTCAACGATTGGGCGGGTATCCATCAGCTCGTCCGGATCGATGCCGGCAAGCGGGTTGCCGACGATCGTACGCGGGCAGTCGCCGCATGCCTCGTAGCTGTAAAGTCCGACTTCCTCCAGCCGCTTGAAAATATCCGGGAGGTTCTCGACGCGCAGCCAGTGGTACTGAATCGCCTGACGCGTTGTAACGTCGATGAGGCCGCGGCCGTAATCGCGGCCAATGCTGGCAATCGCCCGCGCTTGCGCCGCGTTCATGATGCCGGAGTTGATCCGGATCCGCATCATGAAATGCCCGTCTCTGGGCTTTTGTTCGTAGACGCCGGCCCATTTGAACCGGTTCATATCGTTTTCGTCGATCGCATCGTACCCCTTGTGCGCGTACTCCTCGATGATCGTGCGGATGACGTCGAGTCCATCCTTCTCCATTTTAACGAATTCGAATTTATTCAATTTGGACGGGTCCTTCATCCAAACCGCTTCGTAAGCCATTTTGTTTGCCTCCTTGCCGGCAGCCTTTTATGACAGCAGGCCAATTCCGACGATTTTAGTATGAATATGTACGGAAATCGTATCACATTTTTGTCTGATCGACAATGTAAATGCACCTTTTGTATATAAGAGTTTGTTATATTACTTATACGGTTCGTTTATAGCGGTAAGGGCTTACAGGCAAACGGGCTTAATGGTGACAAAGTTGTTACGATTCGGATTTTGTACTTGCAAGCGCTAGCTTGAAGGGCTAACATAGGTTATTATAGGTTACGTGTGAATATTCGTGAGCTACTAAAGAAGGAGGTCCCCTCATGGTTTTGGCACAAGAAGCAGGCAAGGCGACGCAAGATGCAAGCAATTTTGCTCCGTTTGATATTTTCATGCTGCTGTTCACGGCCATTATTTTTATCGGCTTTGTGCGGCTGGTGCTGGCTCGTCCGAGAAAGAACTATTTCGCGATCGGGTTTGCCGCGGTTTCGCTGCTTGTATTTCTGGTCATTGATTACATCATGATCTTTGAGGTGTGGATGGGCTAACCGTTTGCCTACATATCTTCGCATAGCAAGATGTGCGGAAGGACCGTTCGGCGCGAAGAGCGTCCGGCGGCCTTTTGTCGTTGTTCGGGGGACATCTAGTATCGTATGAAGCCAAGCCATGTGTCGGCGCCGCTGCACAAAAAAAGCCGGACACCCGTGAAAGCTTGTCCGGCTTGGCTCGGTTTAAACCCACCACATCTCGCCCAAAGGCTCGCGGATGAGAACTTGCTGCAGGTTTTGCACCGCTTTGGTGAAGCCTTCGTCGACGGACATGAGGCCGTCCTCGTGCTCGATGCTGACGACGTAGTCGTAGCCGACCAAGCGAAGGGCGCTGATGATGTCCGCCCATACCTTCATGTCGTGGCCGTATCCGACGGTGCGGAACTGCCAGGCGCGGTCAAGCATGAGCGAATACGACTGCATGTCGGTCACGCCATGCTTGTTCACGTTGATCGGGTCGATCGATGTGTCCTTGGCATGGAAATGATGGATCGCCCCGGCGCGGCCCAATATATGTACGGCTTGCACAGGGTCGATGCCTTGCCACCACATGTGGGACGGATCCAGGTTGGCGCCGATCGCCTCGCCCGCCGCTTCGCGCAGACGGAGCAGCGTAGCCGGCGTGTGGACGGAGAAGCCGCCGTGGAGCTCGAGTCCGATCCGCACATTGCGCTCCGTCGCGTATTGGCCGATCTCGGTCCAGTAAGGAATAACCTTGTTCGTCCACTGCCAGTCCAGAATTTCCTGGAAATCGTTCGGCCACGGCGCAACCGGCCAGTTCGGGTACTTGGCATCCTCATGATCGCCCGGACAGCCAGAGAAGGTGTTGACGACCGGAACGCCCAGCTTCGACGCCAGGTCGATCGTCTCGCGGATAATCCGGTCGTGCTCCGACGAAATCGCTTTCTGCGGATGAAGCGGATTGGAGTGGCAGCTGAGCGCGCTGATCGTTAAGCCGCGCGTTTCGACCGCTTGCTTGAACGCCCGCTGCTTGCCCTCGTCCGCCAGCAGCTCCTCCCGCTTGCAATGCGCGTCGCCGGGGTAGCCGCCTGTGCCGATTTCGACGGCCTGCAGCCCTTTGGATGCAATATAGTCGAGTGTTTCCTCCAGCGGCTGCTGGCCGAACAATACTGAAAATACTCCGAGTTTCATAACTACGTAATCCTCCTCCATAAGGATGGCATCGCTTTCGAAACCCATTATAGCATGCGCCTAAAAGGGTGGAAACGTCCGCAGCCGAAATTGCCAAGATCGGATAGAAAGGAAACAATTCGACGGGTGCCGCGGTTTCTTTTTGGCCCGCCAAAATGGTACACTGATACAAACGGCAATACGCTTGGAGGAACATCATTTACATGAGCACTAAAGGACAGATACGCAGGGAAGACATTGAACTGCTGGCACCGGCCGGGGACTGGGATTGCATGCGCGCCGCCGCGGCGAATGGAGCCGACGCAGTGTTCTTCGGCGTGGAGAAATTCAACGCCCGGGCGCGCGCGAACAATTTTCGGATGGATGAGCTTCCGGAGATTATGGCTTTTCTGCACAGCTACGGGATGAAAGGTTTTCTGACGTTTAACATATTGGTTTTCGAAAGTGAATTGGATGAGGCGAAAAAGCTGATCGACGCCTGCGTCGACGCGGGCGTCGATGCCGTGATCGTGCAGGACCTCGGCCTGGTCAGGCTGATCCGGGAAATTTCGCCCGATTTTCCGATCCACGGCTCTACGCAAATGACGATTACTTCGTCCGAGGCGGTCGAATTCACGAAGCCGTTCGACATCGAGCGGGTCGTGCTCGGCCGGGAAAACAACCTGAAGCAGATCCGGACGATCGGCGAGCAGGCGAAGCTGCCGATGGAGGTGTTCGTGCACGGCGCACTTTGCGTCTCGTATTCCGGCCAGTGTCTGACGAGCGAGATGTGGGGCGGCCGGTCCGCGAATCGCGGGGAATGCGCGCAGGCGTGCAGGCTTCCCTACGATTTGATGGTCGACGGCGAGCAGAAGCCAATGGGCGATATCGCCTACCTGCTGTCGCCCAAGGACCTGGCGGCGGTGGAACTGGTGCCGGAGCTGATTGAAGCGGGCGTCACGTCGTTCAAGATCGAAGGCCGGCTCAAAACGCCGGAATACGTGGCGAACGTGGTGAGCAAATACCGGCGCGCGATCGACAAATATTTCGACGGCGATCTGTCGGCGCCCTCTGCGGAAGAAATTCGCGAGCTGCAGCAGAGCTTCTCGCGCGGCTTCACGCACGGCTTCCTGAGAGGGACGAACAACAAGCAGCTGGTCGAGGGCACGTTCCCGAAAAGCCGCGGCGTCTACATGGGCCGTGTGGAACGGGTGCTGCGCGACGCGGTCGTCTGCCGGATCGAGGCGCCGCTCAAGCGCGGGGACGGCATCGTCTTCGACGCGGGCGACCCGACGAAGAAGGAAGAGGGCGGCCGCGTGTATGACCTGCGTCGCCAGGGCATCAAGATTGAAGGCGAAGCGCAGGAGCATACGGTGCTGGAGATCGTGCCGGGGCGGAACGACGTCGATCTGCGCAAGGTGAAGCCGGGCGACCGGATCTGGAAAACTGGCGATCCGGCGCTGGACAAGCGGCTCCGTCAGACGTTCGAGACGGATAAGCCGTACCGTGTTTTTCCGGTTGCCGTCCATGTCGAGGGCAAGGAAGGAGGGCCGCTTCGCACCCGGTGGACCGATCTCAACAAGGGAACCACAGTCGAGGTGGCATCCGAGCTGCCTTTGGAACGAGCCGAGAAGCGCCCGATGGACCGCACGCTTCTGGAGGAGCAGCTTGGCCGGCTGGGCGGCACGCTTTTCCAGCTGGAGCAGCTGGAGCTGTCGCTTGAAGGCGAGTTGATCGTGCCGGTTCGCGAGCTGAACCGAATTCGCCGCGAAGCGGTGGAATTATTGGCGGGAGCACGGCCGAAGCCGCCGGTTTACGAGAAGCGGGCGGTCGAGGTTTACGCGGACGCCTTCCGGCCGGACCTGAAGGCGGCGGCACTCGCAGCTGCGGGCGTACGCAGCGAGCCGCGCCTCACGGCGCTGTGTCGCACGCTGCCCCAGGTTGAAGCCGCCGTCCGCACCGGCGTTGCTCTGATTTATGCCGATTTCGAATTTATCAAGCAGTATCCGGCCGCCGTCGAGACGGCCCGCAAGGCCGGCAAGCGGATCGCCCTTGCCACGCCGCGGATCCATATGCCGGGCGAGAACGGCTACCACAATCATATTCTCAAGCTTCAGCCCGACGCGGTGCTCATCCGGAATACCGGCGCGATGTATTTCTATATGCGCGCCCGCGCGGAAGGGGTGGTTGCGCCTTTCCCGGAGCTGATCGGCGATTTTGCGCTTAACATCGCCAACCACAAGACGGCGGACTTGTTTATCGAAGCGGGTTGTTCGCTCGTAACGCCTTCTTACGATTTGAACGCGCAGCAAATGATCGATTTGCTCGGCAAGGCCGACGCCTCCAGGACAGAGGTCGTCATCCACCAGCATCTGCCCATGTTCCATACGGAGCATTGCGTATATTGTACCTTCCTCAGCGAAGGGACGGATTACACCAATTGCGGCAGGCCTTGCGAGGATCACCGCGTTTCGCTGCAGGACCGCATCGGCATGTCGCACCCGGTCCGCGTCGACGAAGGCTGCCGGAATACGGTTTATAACGCGATCGAGCAGTCCGGCGCCGAGTATTTGCGGAACTTCCTCGAGCTCGGAACGGCTTCGTTCCGGGTGGAGTTTCTGGAGGAAACGCCCGAGAAGGTCGAAGAGGTGATTTCGCTCTATGCCGATGCGCTCTGCGGCAAGATCAGCGGCACGCAGGTCTGGCGGAGCCTGAAAGCGACGAACCAACTGGGCGTGACACGCGGACAGCTGGTCCAATAATTGCCTGGAAAGAGAAGAGCCGTCGAATAAAAATATTCGTTGGCTCTTCTTTAATTTTGCTTGTCGAATTGCTTGATCATTTGTAAGGAAAACGATTTCTTTGTAAGAAATATGTTTCATTTTTCCTAAATTAATAGTACGATTAGACTAATTACAGACTGAATGTGGTGATCGTTTCCATGCGCTTGTCGTATCAACATCATATACCGGAGAGTTTTAAGGATCTTGTACTGGACATGGAGCAGAACGTGCTGCACGGCAGGCTTCCCGACAAAGAAGCGCTGGACCGTCTGCCTGAGCACGCCGTTTTCGGCTCTCCGCTTCTGCTGCAGGCAGGCTCCGTCCGTTTGATCCTCGATGGGCGGCTGCAGGAAGCGCAGGAATGGCTGCGGGCGGCGATCAAAGGCTTTGCGCTGCAATCGGACGATTTGGAAATGCTGTCGATGATCGGCTTGCTGACCTTGCTGAATGTACGGATCGGCGATTTCCACGAAACGGAGACGCTTCTGCAATTTTTGGAGGAAGAGACGCTGCGGAACGGGGAAGGTTGCAGCGGCTTTGTCTGGTGGGCGCTTGCCCGCGGCAGATGCTGGTCCCGGACGGCCCCGATTCTGCAATCGCGCTCGACGGATGAGTATTTCGCGAAGGCGGCCGACCGTTTTCGGGAAGCGGGAGACGATACGTGGTTCGCATATTTGCTGCTGGATCGTTGGTTGTACGGAGAGGACGGCATGCGGGACGGGGAATGGGCAAGGAGGATCGGCGAGCTTCGCCGAAGGGCGGCGCTCCATACTGAAAGCAGGGCCGTGCTGAGCATCATCGGCGGTGCCGAGCCGACGAAGGAGGTGCTGGCGCGTCTGCCCTCGCGGTATGCTTACATGGTGAGCATGATATCCTGGCAAGGAGCGGAGACGGCAGGGCCGCCTTTAAGCGATCTGCGTTACGATGTGGAGGTGCAGCTGTTTGCCTCGCAGGTTCACGCCGCACGCAAGCTGGCTTCCGGCGATCGGACCGATGCCGCCCTGTCGCTGCGTCAGATGGAGCTGCTGTTGGAAGAGATGTCTACTCCGCGAACGGCTGCCTGGCTTGAACGGTTGAAGGAGCTGACCGGCGCTGCGGCCGCGTATGTTCCGCCAATTGCGCCTCTGTCCGTCCACGACGACGGACTGCTGGCTGCGCCCGAGCCGCGTCAGGGCAGGCTGCGCATTCAACTGATGTCCGGCATGCGCTTGTTCGGAACGGACGGAGCCGTCGTGTCGCCGAAGTGGAAGCGCCGCAAATCACGGGAGCTGCTCGTTTTTCTACTGCTGCAGCCCGATTATCGCGCGCTGCGCGATCAGGTGGTGGAGCAGCTGTTCGGAGAAGGCGAAGCGTCCAAGCTGGCGAACCATCTTTATGTCTCCCTGCACGAGCTGAGAAATGCGCTCGCCGATGTCGGCTTCGACGATGCGATCGAGGTGCGCGGAGGGGTGATCGGCTTCCGGGAATCGGTGATCGAGGTGGTCGATGTCGAGCAGTATATGACTCTTTCGCGTGTCGGCGATCAGTTGTGGGCGTATGATAAGGAGCCCGCGGC
This sequence comes from Paenibacillus darwinianus, assembly GCF_000598065.1. Lineage (GTDB taxonomy): Bacteria > Bacillota > Bacilli > Paenibacillales > Paenibacillaceae > Paenibacillus_I > Paenibacillus_I darwinianus. Next base: position 42,761 of record NZ_KK082132.1, read on the forward strand.
TATGCTCTATATGGATGCCGTTCGTCTGTACGGACTGCTGGGGGCGGATATGCCGCAGGTCGACTGGATCGAGCGCTGGCGCAGCCAGCTGCTCGAGCGTCAGACGCTCATGCTGCGCCGGCTGGGCGAATACTACGCCGGATTGACAGACGATAGCCACACCGAACAATGGCTGTCGGCCTGGATTGAGTTAAGGCCGGATCAGGAGGAAGCATATCAGGCGATGATCCGCTATTGGAAGCAGCGCGGGAGACATGCCGAAGCGGTCGGTTGGTACAAGCGTCTGGAGCGGATGTGCAGCGAAGAATTCGGTACGGAGCCGCTCGAAGAGACCAAGCGGCTGGTATGGGGAGTATGAGCGCCTTTTCAATGATAAGGGCGTTCCTGCCCTTTTATTAATCGCGGCGATCGGCATAGCGGCAGCCGGCAGGACCGGGAGGTTGGGGGAGAGCTGTTCGATACGGCCGTCAGCGGGCGAGGGATGGCCCGCACGGCTCGTCGTTCCTGCGCTGCTGTCCTTGAACTGTTTTTCATAAATCACCGATGAGCGATTGGAGGGACAGCGGTTGGAACAGAAGCTCCAATTGGAATCCCGCGTTTTTGAGTCCGGCATCGCCTTCACGTTGAAGGGCGATCTGGATAAAGCTGCGGAGCAAGTGTTGAAGAGCGCGTTCGATTGGGAGCAGGGGCCGGTCGAGCAACGGCGTTATCTGGTGCTGGATCTGCATCAAGTCGGCTACATCAACAGCGCCGGCATGGCGCTGCTGATCCGCATCGCGAGAGCCGGGCGCAAGTTGGGCTATCATACGTTCGCTTGCGGCGTGTCTACGCATTATCAGAAGTTGTTTCGGATGGTGGGTTTGACCGAATACTTGATGCTGTACCCGGATGAGTATGCGGTTTTGCAGCGCATCGAGGCGTTGGAAGGGGAAGCCTGACCCGCTGGCGCATCAAAAAGGAGGGAAGATAAGAGGATGAGCCCGGAGCATAACGAAGGGCCTTTTGGGTCATGGCGGCATGTGTTCAAGCTTGACCCCGACCGGACGATAACGGACGAGGTGCTTGAGGCGGTCTGCTTGTCCGGCACGGATGCGGTTCTAGTGGGGGGCACAACCGGTGTAACATACGACAACACGGTGGATTTGCTTTCCCGCATCCGCCGTTTCGAAGTGCCCTGCGCGCTTGAAGCGTCCTCAACCGAGGCAGCCGTGCCTGGCTTTGACTGGTATTTGATCCCGATGGTGCTGAACGCCGCGTCGGCGGAATGGGTGGCGGGCCGCCAGGCGGAGGCGATCGCCCAGTACGGCTCTTTCATGCCGTGGGATGCCACATGGGCGGAAGGGTATGTGATTCTTAATGACGGGGCCGAAGCCGCGAGATTGACCGGAGCCCGCACGGAGCTGACCGAAGCCGAAGCCGTCGCTTACGCGCGCCTGGCCGATCGTTTGATGCGGCTGCCCGTCGTGTATTGCGAATACAGCGGCCGGTTCGGCGATATGCGGCTGGTCAGGCGGATGCGCGAGGCGCTGACGCAAGCGCGGCTGTTCTATGGCGGCGGCGTCGCGGACGCCGGGCAGGCGCGGCTTGCCGCGGAGGCCGCCCATACCGTCGTCGTCGGCAACGCCGTATACGATCATCCGGCAGGCGCGCTCGCTACGGTGACCGCGGTCAAGCAAACGGCGTTATTGTGAGAGTATATCGGCGGCATAAACGCGATGTTCACCGTCTGAGCGCTGTTACAGCGCTCTTTTTTATGCGCGCCGCATTACGGGGCTCTGGAAACATTTTCGCGCGAGCGCGGGCAATCTTAAATTGACACGCAAGGGAGTGTGGACTAGACTTAAAACAGGCGAACATAAACGCGAACAAAGGGGCATTCTTATGTTTAATCGGATCGACATCGACCAAGCGGTGGAGAAGCTGAACCCCCGCCAACGGGAGGCTGTACAGGCGACCGACGGGCCGCTGCTTATCATGGCCGGAGCGGGGAGCGGCAAGACGCGCGTGCTCACCCACCGCATTGCTTATCTGATCGAGAAAAAGCGTGTCGCGCCGTGGAGCATCCTGGCGATCACGTTCACCAATAAAGCGGCCCGCGAGATGCAGAACCGGGTGGCGACCCTTGTCGGGCCCGGCGGACAGGACATATGGGTTTCCACCTTTCACTCCATGTGTGTCCGCATCCTTCGCAAGGACATCGGCCGCATTGGCTACAGTTCCAATTTCACCATTCTTGACTCGGCCGACCAGCTGTCGGTTATTCGGAATGTCATGAAGGATCAGAACGTCGACACCAAAAAGTTCGAGCCGAAGGCCGTACAGGCCCGAATCAGCTCCGCCAAGAATGAACTGCTCACACCCGACCGTTTCGAGCAGAAGGTCGGCGACTATTTCGACCAGATTGCAGCAAACGTGTACCGGGCATACCAGAAAAGGCTGAAAAGCAACAACTCGCTCGACTTCGACGATCTCATCATGACGACGACCCGGCTGTTCAAGGAAGTGCCGGAAGTGCTGGAATTTTACCAGAACAAGTTCCGTTACATCCACGTCGACGAATATCAGGATACGAACCGGGCGCAGTATATGCTGTGCCGCATGCTGGCGGACAAGCACCAGAACATTTGCGTCGTCGGCGACAGCGATCAATCGATCTACCGTTGGCGCGGCGCGGACATTACGAACATTCTTAATTTCGAAGGGGATTACCCCGAGTCCCGGACGATACTGCTCGAGCAGAACTACCGTTCCTCCTCCAACATTCTGAACGCGGCGAACGCGGTGATCAAGCAGAATGCCGGACGCAAGGCGAAGAAGCTCTGGACGGATAAGGGCGAAGGCGCGCCGATTGGGGTTTATCAGGCCGATTCGGAGCATGAAGAGGGATATTTCGTCACGGGCGAGATTCGGAAAAACAAGCAGGGCGGGCGCAAATTCGCCGACCATGCGATTTTGTACCGGACGAACGCGCAGTCGCGGGTGATCGAGGAAATTTTGATCAAATCCGATATTCCGTATCAGATCGTGGGCGGCGTCAAATTCTATGATCGGAAAGAGATCAAGGATCTGCTCGCTTATCTGCGGCTGATTTCCAATCCGGACGACGATGTGAGCCTCATTCGGATCATCAACGTGCCGAAGCGGGGCATCGGCGATACGACGCTGGCGAAGGTGTCGGCCGAGGCCGCGCGTCGCGGCGAGTCGATGTTCGCGGTGCTGGCCAATCTCGAAGGGGTGGATGTGGCGGGGAAGACGCGGGCGGCGCTGACCGATTTCCGCGAGCTGATCGACAATCTGACCCGGATGGTTGATTACTTGTCGGTTACCGAGCTTACGGAGAAAATGCTGGAGTTTATCGGCTATCGCGAGGAGCTCGAGCGCGAGAATACGCTCGAATCGAAGTCGCGGCTTGAGAATATTGACGAGTTCCTGTCGGTGACGATGGATTTCGAGCGGCGCAATGACGACAAGTCGCTGATCGCGTTTCTGACCGATCTGGCGCTGATCGCGGACATTGATTCCATGGATAAAAAGGATGACGCGCAAGATGTGAAGGATGCGGTCATTCTGATGACGATGCACAGCGCGAAGGGACTCGAATTCCCGGTCGTGTTCATTATCGGCATGGAGGAGGGCGTGTTTCCGCACAGCCGGGCTTTTGCCGACAACGATGAGCTGGAGGAGGAGCGGCGGCTCGCATACGTAGGTATTACCCGGGCGGAGGAGCAGCTTTTCCTCACATGCGCGCGGATGCGCACCTTGTTCGGACAGACGAAGGCGAACGCTCCGTCGCGCTTCCTGCAGGAGGTGCCCGATTCGTTGAAGACGATCGCGTCTCCGGGCGGCAGACTGGCCGGCAGCGGATTCGGCGCCGGCAGCCGCAGCTTTGGAACGGACAGCGGGGCCAGAGCAGGCTTGGGCTCGGGCGGCTTCGGCTTGCGTCCCGGTGCGGCGGCGGGCAGCCGTTCGGGTGGGGCTGGCGGTTCATCCGTGCCTCGGCCCGGTTTGGGCGGGAGCGCAGGATCGGCAGGCGGCGTACGCGTGACGACGGCGATGGACGCGGCAAGAGCCGGCGCCGGCGCAGCGGGCAGCGCGGCAGGCGGCGGTGAGTCGTTCGCAGCGGGCGACAAGGTGTCCCACGCCAAGTGGGGAACCGGTACGGTCGTTTCGGTCAGAGGGACCGGCAACGACATGGAGCTGCAAATCGCGTTTCCGGCGCCGGTCGGTGTCAAACGGCTGCTGGCGGCATTCGCGCCGATTACCAAGGCCTGATCTGGTGAAGCTGGCGGAAAGCAGAGTCATTTTGCGAGAAATGAACGGCGGCATACTGGATGAAAGCAAGCGGGATCACACGAAGGGATGATTGGGAACATGGCAACGGAGCGGCAGGCCTTAGAACGGATGGCGCAATTGACCGAGGAAATCAACCGGCATAATTACAATTACTATACGTTGGATAATCCGGTCGTCAGCGACAAGGAATACGATGCGCTTTATGATGAGCTGGTGCGGCTCGAAACCGAAAGCGGAGTCGTGCTGCCGGATTCTCCGACGCAGCGCGTGGGCGGCGAGGTGCTGAAGGGCTTCGAGCCGCATCGTCACCGCGCGCGCCTATGGAGCTTGGACAAGGCGCAGGACACGGACGATTTGCTGGCATGGAGAGCACGCGTGGACAAAGCTGTGGCCGACTACAACGCCAAAAATCCGGACACTCCACTGCCCCCGCCTTCCTATGTGGTTGAGTTGAAGTTCGACGGCCTCACACTGAATCTCACGTATGAGGACGGACGTCTTGTACAGGCCGCGACGCGGGGCAACGGGGTCATCGGGGAAGCGATTCTGCCGCAGGTAAAAACGATCCGTTCGGTGCCGCTGACCATTCCTTTCGACGGGATTATTGAAGTGCAGGGCGAAGGGATCATGAATTTGTCCGTCCTGGAGGCGTACAACCGTACCGCAGCCGAGCCGCTCAAAAATGCGCGCAATGCCGCGGCCGGCGCGCTGCGTAACCTCAATCCGCGGACGACAGCGGAACGCAAACTGAACGCTTTCTTCTACAATGTGGGCTATGCGGATGGCGTGAGCTTTGAGAACCACGCGGAAATGGTGACGTTCCTGAAGGAAAACCGGTTCAGAGTCAACCCGCATGTTCGATATTTTGAACGGATTGAGGATGTCGAGGCCGAGCTTAAGCTGATCGCCGACAGACGGCCGTCGCTCGATTACCTGATCGACGGCGCGGTGATCAAGCTGACGGATATGCGGACGCGTGAAGCTTTGGGCTACACGGATAAGTTTCCCCGTTGGGCCGTGGCCTACAAGTTCGAGGCGGAGGAAACGACGACCGTGCTGCAGTCGGTTGGCTGGGAGGTAGGCCGTACCGGCAAAATCACGCCCGTCGCGCGCGTCGAGGCGGTTGAACTGGCCGGCGTTACGGTGCAGAACTGTACGCTGAACAATATCGGGGATATCGAGCGGAAGAACCTGAAGCACGCGCTTGGCACCCGCGTTTACATCCGCCGCTCGAACGATGTGATTCCGGAGATTCTGGGCAAGGCTGACGATGAGCCGGGCGGCGAGATCGTATTCCCCGCCGAATGTCCTGCATGCGGGACCTTGCTGGAGCAGCGTGGCGCGCATCTGTTCTGCAACAACAAGCTTGACTGCAAGCCGCAAACCGTGGGCCGCATTACGCACTTTGCCTCGCGCGATGCGATGGACATCGATACGTTCAGCATCATGACGGCGGAGCAGCTGTACAACTCGTGTGAAGTACGGGATCCGGCCGATTTGTATGATCTAACCTACGAGTCGTTAATTGGCCTGGAACGGTTTGGGGAGAAAAAGGCCCGGAAGCTGCTTGAGGCGATCGATAAATCGAAGGGCCGCGAGTTGGCGTCCTTCCTGTTCGCACTTGGCATTCCGAACACAGGCAAAGCGACGACCCGGATGCTGGCCGACCATTACGGCAGCTTGGATGCGATTATGGGCGCATCGGCTGAAGAGCTGCAAGGCCTCCCGGATGTCGGGGGCATCGTGGCGGAGAGCATCGTGTCCTTCTTTGCGGACGCGGCCGTGCAGGAGAGCATCCGGCGGATGCGCGAGGCTGGCGTTAAGGCCGAGGGGGAGCAGCCGATCGAGGTGCGGACGGACAGTGTCTTCAGCGGCAAAACGGTCGTGCTGACCGGCACTCTCTCTGTGTTGTCGAGGGATGAAGCGGCGAAAAAGCTCGAGGCTCTGGGGGCCAAGGTTGCCGGCAGCGTCTCAAAGAAAACCGATTATGTCATTGCCGGCGAGAGCGCCGGCAGCAAGCTGACGAAGGCGCGTGACCTCGGCGTGACCGTCATTGAGGAGGAAGCTGAATTTATTCGTCTGCTCGGCGAATAATTCGATCCGCAATTGCCCAACCTGTACGCGGAACCATAGTTATTGGGGTTCTGCTCTTTTTTTGTATCCGGTACCAGAAGGTTCCGCTTGTTTTGCCTCTTTGCACTGTGGTACATTGGTTGATGTCACTGAGAGCGGCGATGCCAAACGCGGTGTTCAGCCGTTGGCAAAGAAAAGTTGTTGACAGCATGGCAGATAGCTGATAAAGTATTCAATTGTGGCAGCGGCTATGTCGCTGCGGCAAGTTCTTTGAAAACTGAACAAATGAATCACGTCGATTCAAAGCTATACAAGTAATGAGCGATATCGACTCACTTTAATGGAGAGTTTGATCCTGGCTCAGGACGAACGCTGGCGGCGTGCCTAA
>NZ_KK082133.1:0-6995 GCF_000598065.1 Paenibacillus darwinianus
AAGGCGCCGCCGTTATTTCATTCTCCGCAAACGCGCTTTATAGATGAAGCCGGAGGCGATGCTGGTCAGGGTCAGAAGCAGAAACAGCACGGCGATCCACCCGCTATAGCTGATGGAAACGGCGGTTGCGATCATGAGCAGGACGGAGACGACTGCGAACAGCAGAGACATTTTTTTGGACACGGCGAATACTCCTTCATAAATTATTTTTCAATTAAGGCGACTCTCCGGATATTATGGGGAAAGCGGCGCATAATAAGTTTGCAAGCTTGCAAAACCACTACAGCTTAGAGGACGAAAGGAGAATTCACATGGGTGGCCGTAACCGCAGCAGCAGCAGAAACGTTCTGGTCGTACCGCAGGCAAGACAAGCGCTGGAACAAATCAAATATGAAGCGGCGCAAGAGCTTGGCGTTCAAATTCCGCAGGACGGTTACTACGGCAATATCGCGACACGCGATGCCGGTTCCCTCGGGGGTTACATTACGAGACGGCTTGTGCAAATGGCGGAACAACAATTGTCCGGTGCCAACCGTCAATTCTAAGTATACCTACCGGAAGCCCGGAGCATCCCGGGCTTCTTTTTCCTGCGTGGCGCAACGCGGTTCCGCCGCGCGAGCGCAGGGCGTCACGCCCGCCGGGAGCTGATCGTGCCTCCGGGCGCTTCCGTTCTTTCATTGTGCCCGAATAGGAGTACGGCGTCAAATGGCGCAAGCCGTCTCGCGGCAGTCATTTCTTTGTCGTGTTATAATGGCTGCAGAGCATAGCGAGCATATTTGTCGCCTGTCCGGCGAACCGGCGGCGATCAGGGGTGACGCAATCGATGTACAAGCTGTTTGTTGAGTATCGGATCGAGCCGGAGCACCGCAAATCATTCCTGACATGGGCGGAAAAGGCAAAGAAACGAGAAACGGGCTTGATTATATATGAAGGCACCGATCAGCCCGGGTTGTTTGTTGAAATATGGGAGGCGGCTGGCGAATCCGAAGCCGAACGCAAAAAAGAAGAACGCTGCGCAGAGCGTTCTTTCGGGTCGGAAATGTTCGATTATGTGCCCGGCGGCAGAGATAAGGTGCATGCCTGGACGTTCCGGGCCGTTTAGGAGCCGGTGCCCGAGCCGGTTATACCCTGGCCGCGGGCCGCAGGGGTGGTGTTCGTAACGACGCCTCCCTGGAACGGATATTCATATACGATCGGCTGATCGAACGTGATGTAATCGAGATTGACGGTCAGCAGCAGATAACGCATGCCCGTAACCGGATCGCTGAGAATGATATGGTCGCGTCCGGCCGCTTCGATGAGGCCCCGGAACACTTTGGCGTTCCATTGCGAGTTGTTCTCGAACGTCATATAGACGGTTGCGAGTTTACCGCGGTTGAGCCGGACGATGTTCTCCACATAAGATTCCTCGACTGCGGGCAGCGTCACAATGTTGCCGCCGGTCGGCGTTACATACGAGCCGCTGGGGACACCCGGCGGCATGGCTGGCGACATCGGAGTGCCGATTGGACCGGGATAGGACGTATAAGCGCCCGGCATAGTGCCCGGATAAGCGGAGGGCATGCCCCCATATGGATACGAGCCGACGGCGCCTCCGGGATAGGCTCCTCCCGGACAGGATCCTCCCGGATAGGCCCCCAGGCTGCCGAATAGGTTGCTCAGCATGTTCATTTTTAATGTTCCTCCTTAATAGACGCTCGGACAGTCGGCGGCTCTCGGGGCGTAGAAGCAGTGCTTTTTAAACCGTCCGGTATTGCGCTGATTCCACCAGGTGGGCGGACAACCGCCGGCGGGACGAAAAAACCACAACGCATGGGATGCCGGATGCTGCCGCTCGCCGTTGACCACGCGCCGGGCCAGACGAAGGTCCTTGTTGCGCGCCCGTTGGTAAAAATACCCCTTTTGTGTCGCCTCAAAGCCGCCGGGCCGCTGATAGACCATTTGCGGAATGGTGCGGATGTTCTTGAAGTCCAAGCAATTGCCGCGAACCCGGTTGACCCCTACGTTGCCGACCATCAGCATGCCGAGCGGGCCCTCGCCTTCCGCTTCCGCCCGCATAAGGCGGGCCAGAACCCGATTATGCTCCGTGTTTGTCTTGATAACCGCCATATTATCGTCTTTCACTTCCTTTCTCATGCCTCACGGATTCCCGCCCATGGGCGTAACCACATGACATCATATTGTCGATAAGTGTATTTGGTTCCTTGTCAATTTAATGAACGTAAGGGCGCGAACATTGTCAACGGTTTGTTTTTTCGGTATGATTAAGTACGATTCACGGGCTTAAGGGGGCGAACATACCCCGGCGTCCGACTTTGGGAGGCCCGCTGTGCTAAAAGATTTATTGAATTTGACGAAACCGCGGATCATTCGCCTCAATCTGATTGCGGCCTTCGGCGGCTTTTGGGTAGCGTCGAAGTGGGAAATCGATTGGCTTCTGCTGGTTTGGATGCTGATCGGCTCCGCATTGACGATGGCGTCGTCTTGCGTTATCAACAATTATTGGGACCGGGAGCTCGACACGAAGATGGATCGCACGAAGGACCGTGCGCTGCCGTCTGGACGATTGGGCCCCGGTTTTGTGCTCGGATACGGCATTGTTCTCGGTATTCTGGGCGAACTGGTATTGTTTCTGGCCGTCGGTCCGCTTGTCGGATGGCTTGGCTTGCTCGGCATGTTCGTCTACATCGTGATCTATACGATGTGGCTGAAGCGCTCGTCCACCTGGAGCACTTCGATCGGCGGCGTTTCGGGGGCGATGCCTCCGGTCATCGGCTACTGCTCCGTCACGCAGGAGATCGATGCCGGCGCCTGGCTGCTGTTCGCACTGCTGTTCCTGTGGCAGCCTGCGCATTTCTGGTCGCTTGCGATCCGCCGGGTGGAGGAATACCGCGCCGCCGGCTTTCCGCTGCTGCCTGTCGTGAAAGGCATCCACCGTACGAAGCTTCAGATGATTCCGTATGTCGTGCTGCTGCTGCCCGTCGGCATTTTGATGTATGCCTACGGCTATACCGGTCTTGTTTTCCTGGCAATCTCCGTGCTCGGCGGCCTGTTCTGGGCGTGGCACACGCTGAAAGGCATGGGCGCGCGGAACGACGAGCAGTGGGCGAAGACCAACTTTCTCATCTCGGTTAACTACTTGATGGTCGTTTTTCTCGTGATGATCGTGAACACGACCGGGGACGGCGCCTGGCTGCCCTAAAGATAGGGGGAGAAGCCCCGTTGTCTATGCTTGGGAGGATCTACATTTCCCGTAAAAGGAAGCGATCGCGGCAATATGACGATATTTTTTCAAATTTTACTGAACAACGTGCTCCCGCTGTCCGTGATGATTGCCGTCGGCGTCATTTTGCAGCGGGCTTTTTCTTTGGACATCAAAACCTTGTCGAAGCTGAACTTCTATTTGTTTTCTCCCGCGATCATGTTCCAGCTGATCTATGAGACGCCGATCTCGGTTTCCGCATTCGGTCAGGTTATGCTGTTTATTGCGCTGTTTATGGCGGTTCAATTCGCGGCGGTTGAGCTTGTCATACGCGCCCGGGGTTATGGCGGCGGGATGAAGGCCGCCATGCGCAACAGCGTCCTTTTTTACAACAGCGCCAATTACGGGATTCCGCTGAACCAGCTCGTATTTGCGGGAAATCCGTTTACCCTTTCGGTTCAAGTGCTGGTCATGATGGTGCAAAATCTGGTCCCCAACACTTATGGGGTATACAATGTGAACGCCCATAAAGCGGATTGGAAGGCGATACGGCGCATTATAGTATCGATGCCTTCCATCTATGTCATTCCGTTGGCCTTTGCGATGCGCGGGTTAGAAATCCCGCTTCCGAATTCGCTGTATACGCCGGTCGGCTACCTGGCTTCCGCCTTCATCGGAACCGCGCTCATCACGCTTGGCGTCCAGCTGGGCAGCATGAGCTGGCGCATCAGCCGTTCGCTGGCCGCCGACGTCGGCTTTTCCGTCTGCTTGCGGCTGCTGGCCGGCCCCGCCTTGGCGTGGCTCATTATACTTGCTCTCACGCCGATCATCCGCTTCGACGAGTTGACCGCCGCTGCACTGATCCTATCGTCCGCCGTGCCGACCTCGCTCAGCAGCGTTCTGCTGGCGGTGGAGTTCGATAACGAGGCGGAATTCGCTTCACAAGCGGTGTTCGTATCGACCGTTCTGAGTGTCGTGACCGTTACGGTCGTCATTTATATGTTGAATGTTCAGATGTGAATGTAACGGATTACAACAATCCGTCCTCTTTGGTCCAACGTTCAATGGACGGCGCGGGCTCAGGATAAATGAGATACTCTTCAAGCCCTGCTTTTTCCAGCTGCTGGATTAAATATTCGTCAGGGGTTCCCTCTACGCCCGGATATCCCCTTCGCGTGTAGATATGGTCGGCATCTGGAAAGGCATCCCGCAGCATGCCGCGAATCCGCTTGCCGGAGGCGTCGTTGTCAGTGAAAATGTAGACATGGCGCCGGCCGACTTGCTTGCTCAGTTTATCCATCTGCAGCGATCCGGGCGTTCCGTAGGTGCACAATATTTCCACCTCGGGCGTTACGAGCCGCCGCAGTCTGCTCCGATCGCTTTTGCCTTCCACGATAATCGCGGCCTCCATCATGCATCCCTCCCGTACTTACATTGTACCCATTTCCCGGGAAATGTCGAAACAACGGCGAACAGGCCCGCATGGCGGGCCTGTTCTTATCATATCCGTTTGTCAGGCAATCGGGGCGGGCGGAGAGGCGGAATGCCCCGGTATCCGGTGCAGCGGCAGGACGCAGACGGCGAGCATCAGCACCGCGAATCCGATGAAATAAGGGGACAGAAAGTCGCGGACCATACCGGCGAGCATCGGGCCGAGAAAAGCGCCGACCGAGAAAGCGACGGACAGGATGGAGAACGTGCGTCCGTAACGGACGCCGCCGCTCAGCTGGATGAGCAGGGAGGACAAGGCAGGATAAATGATGCCCTTGGCCATGCCGATCAGCAGCAGCAGCGCCTCCAGCGGCAGCGGCACGCGGATAGCGACGGCGAAAAAGGTCAGCGACAGGAAGAACGCGCCCGTCAGCGTGCGCGCATAGGGGGAGTAGCGGTTGAGAAACAGCAGGCTAAGGGTGAAGAGAGCGCCCAGGCTTATAACGGAAAACAGGATGCCTGTTGTGAGGATGCCTTCGTCATCATGCGCCATGAGCGGGAGCTCAAAGGATAAGATCCCTTGCGCGCAGGCCATCGCAACCGGGAGCGCATAGACAAGCCATGGCATCGGGCCTGTCGCCGGCGCGGGCGGTCCTTCAGCGGTTTTCGCCGCTTCGACCGATTGTTTCTTGATATCCCGGATGAAGGCGAGGGCGCAGGCTGCGGTAGCGATCAGAATCCAGCCGAGCACGTAGAACGCCTGCTCGAAGCCGATTCGCGCGACGAGCAGCGCCCCGGCTGCCGGAGATACGACGGAAGCGAGGGTATGGACAAGTCCGTTGCCCGCCATGAGCTTGCCTTGCCCCACTTGGTCGGCGGTAATCCTCGCAAGCAGCGCCATGCACGCCGGAGAAAGAAAGGCCAGCACGAAGCCGCTGACGGAGCGGAGCGCGAGCAGCTGCCAAGGATCGGTTACACGCGATTGCAGCAGCAGGACACCCCCGGCGAGCAGCAGGCTGAGCACGATGAACGGCCGGCTTCCGAATCGGTCCACGCTGTAGCCTGCAATCAGATTGCCGGGCAGATGGGTGATCGAATACATGCCCATCATCAGGCCGATGAACGAGGGGGCGGCGCCCAGCGACACGGCGAACGGCGTAAGTATCGGATATTGGGCATGCAGGTCAAATACGGCAATGAAGGAAAACAGGTACAACCATATGGCCGTTTTCATGCATTCACTCTCCCGTCCGGCGTTAATTGCTCTACTTCTACTTGTACGTAACCAAGGGACGGGATATGTCTCGGCCCGTCCATCAGCCGTTTACGCGCGCATGGCGGGTAAGGTATAATGTTTGGTGTGGCCTGGGGCCGCAAGGTATAATAGGGGAGATGGCGTTGTTGGATCTATTTCTGAATTATGATATCGAGACATGGAAGGCATTCCTGCAGGAGCGCTGGCTGGTGCTGGTTCTGGCGCTTGTCGTGCTGCTGATTGTCATACGCGTAGTCAAAACGGTTATGAAGTGGGCCATCGTCGCCCTTATTATTGTCGGCGTGTTATTCTACAGTGGCTATACACTGCAAGATTTGAACATGGATACCGTGAAGTCGATCGGTTCGCAGGTTACGGACAGGGTTAAGCAGGAAGCGGTAAACGCGATGGCCGGCGAAGCGTCTCAGGCGGCGTTCACGGACAACGGCGACGGCTCGTATACGGTGACAACCGACAATCTGGAGCTTAAGGGCAAGCAGGGGGAAGATGAAGTTTCGGTTTCTTTCAGAGGCGTAACGCTCGGTAAATGGAAGATTGGCGAGGCGATCCGGTCGCTGATCGCAACGGCGAAAAGCAACGGCTAGACGTTTCAAAATAGAACCGCCGAAGAAACCGGCGTCGCTCGGGCGCCGGTTTTCCATCGGACGTCAGAGGAGGAACGAGGATGGAATGGGGCCGTTTGTCGGCATATGCGGAGCCTGTTGCATGGGTCGTCATCCTTATACTTGCAGTATCGTTGATTCAGGGCATGAGCAGAGGTGCGTCGGGATCCGCGAAGCACCTCTTCATTTTTGTTTGGGAGAGCTTCTGGACGGTGGTGTCTCTGCTGCTGGCCGCGCGTACCGCAAGGGCGCTGACGCCGGTCGCCGAGCAGTGGCTCGTCAATGTCGGCATAAGGGTACCCGTCAGCGATTTGAACGTTTGGCAGCAGGCTTGGTATACGTTCATCACCGGATTACGGGATCTTCCGCTCATGCGGTATGGAATACTGTTTCTGGCCGCTTATTTTGTGTACCGCAGCTTGTCCCGGCTGCTCGGCGTATTCGCGCTGCCGCTGCTGGCTGGCCGCGGACGCTTGCGCGAGGG
>NZ_KK082133.1:7095-9552 GCF_000598065.1 Paenibacillus darwinianus
CCGTCAACCGGTTCGCAGGCGCGGTGCTCGGAGCGGTGCTGGGGGCCGGCAGGAGCCTGGTCCTGCTGGCGGGGCTGTTCGTCTATGTTTCCTTGCTGCCGCAGGCACCGCTTGCCGCAGGCATTGCCTCGTCGCCGGTCTACCGGGCTGCGTCGGAACGGCTGCTTCAGCCTATCGCCGGCCGCATGATCGAGGAACAGGGGCCGGTGTTCACGCAGGCCGTCGAGCCGGAATTCAAGGAGGTTCTCCAGCGCCGATACGAAATGTTTGATCGCGACTGGTTCGATTCGCCGGGGTTTGAAAAGACGCATATCCGCGAAGCATGAAGGGCGGGACCCGCTTTTTGCGCGGATGCGCCTGAAACTTTGGGAAGCTTTGCGTCGTCAAGTAAAACGGAATGTTTAGATAACCATATGGTGTTGTTTAAGGGGAAAGGGGGGAAAACCGGTCATGACGAGTCAACGGACGGAGGAAGAGCAAAAACGGCAAATCGTTAACCGGCGGCATTTTTCGTTTCGGTTGAATCTGTTTTTTTTCAGTACGTTTTTTCTGTTCAGCGTGTTGATCGTCCAGCTGGCTATCCTGCAATTCGTCAAGGGCCCGGAGCTCAAGGAGCAGGAATCGAGCCTCGGCAGCCGCGCCGTGCAAATTCCGCCGATCCGCGGCGATATCTATGATTCATCGGGCCGCAAGATCGCCTACTCGACCGCCACGCAGTCTATTTATTACACAATCGAGATCGGCGTGAAGAAAGCGGATGCGGTGGCGCTTGCGAACAAACTGTACAAGATTTTCACGGAATACGGCGATCCGAAGGAAGCGATGACGGTGGACGACATCGTCAAACAGATGGATATCGAGTTCCGCTTGAACAGCGTTTATACGCCGCGGCGTATCAAGTCGAACCTGACCAACAAAGAGATTGCGTATTTCATGGAAAACAAGGATGAGTTCAAGGGCATCGAGGTCGTGGAGGACAGCATTCGCAACTACGACAAAGAGACCGTCGCCGTGCAGCTGGTCGGATATTTGAAGAAGTTCAAGTCGGCTGTTACTTCGCCGGTGACCCAGGCTTTTTACGAGAAAAAGGCCGATTCCAAGGACCCGACGCTCGAGTATTTGCTTGAAGAGGATGTCGGGATGGACGGCCTTGAGTATATGTATCAGGATATGCTGCGTGGCAAGAACGGCGTGAAGAGGTACCCGGTCAACAGCACGGACCGGATTATCGGACCGCCGGTCATCACGAAGCCCGAGAAGGGCAACGATATCTACATGACCATTAACCGGGCGGTGCAGCTGCGGGCGGAGAAAGCGATCGTCGATCATATCCAGTACATCCGCAATGCGCCGGTCGGCAGCGCGGACCGTGCGGATCAAGCGCGTGCTGGCTACGCCGTGGCCATGGAAGTGAAAACCGGCAAAGTCATCGCAATGGCGAGCATGCCGGACTATGATCCGAACCTGTGGCGCGGGGGACGCATCAGTCCGGAGGATTATTCGAACATCCAGTCCATCCAGAACAATGGAACGATTCGCGAGGTGTATCAGAAATGGCCGTCCCAGCAGGAGGCGAACAAGCATCCGTCCTCGCTCGTCTATCTGGGCTCGACCCAGAAGCCGCTGACCGTTCTGGTAGGGTTGGAGGAGAAGACGATTACGCCAAATACCGTATATAACGACACGGGAGTTTTCTCCTTTGGACGGGAAGGACGGTTTCGCGTATCGATCCGCAACTCCCAAAACCGCGCTTACGGCCTTCTGGACCCGGCGCGGGCCATTGAGAAGTCATCAAACCCGTTTATGGCCGAGATGATCGGCAATCAGTTGTATCGGAAGTATAAAGGGGATGAAGGCGTCAAGGTTTGGGACAAGTACGTGAAGCAATTCGGGTTGGGCGTGGTGACCGGCAGCGGTCTGCTGGGAGAATCCAAAGGGGTCGTCGATTATTTCTTCGAAGCCGAGAATGCAAGCCCGCAGTCCGCGCTCATCCGCTCCTCGTTCGGCCAGCAAGCCCGCTACACGCCGCTGCAGCTTGTGCAGTACGCTGCGACGCTCGCCAATCGCGGCAAGCGTATGAAGCCCATCTTCGTGAACAAAATCGTGGCTCCCGACGGCAGCGTCGTCGAGCAGCCGAAGCCGGAGGTGCTAAACACGGTCGAGCTGCCCGATGCGTATTGGCAAGTGATTGAGCGGGGGATGAAATCCGGCGTACAGGGCTTTGAGGGAGTCAATTACACGTTCAACCGGAAGACAGGTACATCTCAGCAGACGACCAGTGCCGGTGATGTGGAGAATGCCGTGTTTATCTCCTATGCGCCCGCGGAAAATCCGGTGTTGGCCGTCGCCGTTGTCGTGCCGGAAGGCGGATACGGCGGACGCGGAGCGGCGCCGATCGCGCGCCAGATTTTCGACGCGTATGATGAAGAAATCGGCTTGTACGGCATGCCGCGCAAG
>NZ_KK082133.1:9652-17870 GCF_000598065.1 Paenibacillus darwinianus
TGCCGCGCAAGCCTGCAACGTCCGCAGCGCCGGCAGCCGCAGCGGCTGCGCAATAAGCGGGCCATTTCTGTCGCGCTGACGCCGCCGGCATGATGGACTAACGTGTAGAGGAAAGCGCGGTCAGCCATTATGGCGGCCGCGCTTTCGTTGTGCCGGGACGAATGGCGGCGAACTTCCGTTTGGAATCCTATCGAAATGTGCTAAAATGGCAATGATGCGGGAAGGAGGCGCTACATGGCGGATTACAAAATAATCGCGCTGGATATGGACGGAACGGTGCTTAACGACCGGCAGGAGATCAGCGAAGAGAACGCGGCTGCCATCCGCGATGCGTTGGACGCCGGCATTACCGTGTGCTTCGCTACGGGCCGCGGCTTTCAAAGCGCTTACCCTTATGCGGAGCAGTTGGGCCTCGACACGCCGCTTATCACCGTGAACGGCGGCGAGCTTTGGCGGCGGCCGAATGTGCTCCACCGGCGAACGCAGCTGGATGCGGCAATGGTCGAACGGCTGCATAAGCTGGCGCTCCAGTCGGACGTGTGGTTCTGGACCTACGCCGTGGAAGGTATTTTTAATCGCGAGCAGTGGATGGAGCCGGCGGGCGCTTACGAGAGTAAGCATTGGCTGAAATTCGGTTATTATTCCGAGGATGCGCCGCTGCTGGCGGATATTTTGCGGACGATCGGGGAATGGGGCGGACTCGAAATTACGAATTCGTCGCCGTTTAACCTGGAAATCAATCCGTTTGGCGTGACCAAGGCGGCTGCGCTCGGCGAGCTTTGCGAATTGCTCGGCTGCGGCATGCAGCAGGTTGTTGCGATGGGAGACAGCCTGAACGATCTGGCGATGATCCGGGCGGCGGGGCTTGGGGTCGCGATGGGGAACGCGCAGGATGCGGTGAAGGATGAAGCCGATTACGTCACGTTGACGAACGAGCAGCATGGAGTGGCCCATGTCATTCGGAATCTCGTTTTGAAGGAGTGAACGCGGTTTGGATATCGTCGCATGGATTTTGATCGTCGTCCTGTTTATCGTTGGCATGGCCGGCGCCGTATATCCGATTTTACCGGGGGCGCTGGCCATTTATGCGGCTTTTTTCGTTTACGGCTTTTTCATCACGTGGGAGCCTTTCGGCTGGATTTTCTGGACGTCCCAGACCCTGATCGTTGCGATGCTGTTTTTTGCCGATTACGCGGTCAACGCCTGGGGCGTCAAACGGTTCGGAGGGTCGCGGGCATCCGTGATCGGCAGCACGATCGGCGTAATCATCGGACCGTTTGTCATTCCGGCGTTCGGTCTGGCGCTCGGCCCTTTTATCGGGGCGGTCATCGGTGAACTGGCAGCCGGCTCGAATGCGGAGAAGTCGATGAAGGTCGGCTTCGGCTCCGTAGTGGGCCTGTTCTCAAGCATCGTCGTCAAGGTTATGATGCAGATTGCCATGATAATGCTGTTTATTTTGTGGATTGTTTTTTAGCGATTAATCGACGGACAGGAGCGGATTACGAATGGTACGCGTAACGGTATGGAATGAATTTCTGCATGAAAAGGTGCACGAAGAGGTTACGAAGGTGTACCCTGACGGCATTCATAACACATTGGCCAAAGGAATCTCCGAGGATGGCATCAAGGTGCGCACCGCCACGCTGGAGCAGCCGGAGCACGGACTGACGGAAGAGGTTCTCAATGAAACGGATGTGCTCGTCTGGTGGGGCCATATGGGCCACGAGCAGGTGGAGGATCGCATCGTCGAACGGGTACATAACCGCGTGATGAACGGCATGGGGCTGATCGTGCTGCATTCCGGACACTTCTCCAAAATTTTCAAAAAGCTCATGGGTACCGGCTGCGATCTCAAATGGCGGGAAGCGGGCGAGAAGGAACGCATCTGGACCGTCAATCCGGCGCATCCGATCGCGGCAGGCATTCCGGAGCAGTTTGTGCTTGAAAACGAGGAAATGTACGGCGAGCACTTTGACATCCCGGCGCCGGACGAGCTGATCTTCATCAGCTGGTTCGAGGGCGGCGAGGTGTTCCGGAGCGGCTGCACGTTCAGTCGCGGACAGGGTAAAATTTTCTACTTCCGCCCGGGCCACGAGACGTATCCGACCTATTATAACCCGCTGGTGCTGCAGGTGATCAAGAACGGCGTCCGCTGGGCGGCGCCATCGGGCGCAGCCGCCCCGGTGCGCGGAAACCACAATCCGCTTGAGCCGATTATAGGGCAGTAAAGAAGGGCGGCAACGGAGCAGCGTGAGCTTAAAGAAAGATTCGCTAATCAAGGGAACGATTATTTTGGCGGCGGCTGCGCTCATCGCCCGCGTCCTCGGCATTTTTCAGCGGGTGCCGCTGGATTATATGCTTACGGACGCCGGCGGAGCCTATTTTACGACAGCCAATAACATTTATTTGCTGCTGCTTGTTGTGGCGACCGGAGGCATTCCGAGCGCGATCAGCAAGATGGTGTCGGAGCGGTATGCGCAGGGCAAGGCAGGCGAAGCGCATGAGATTTACCGCGCAGCGATTTTTTTCGGCATTTTTACCGGCATCCTCGTTTCGGGACTTTTATATCTCGCAGCCCCATTCATCGCGGAGAAGCCGGGTGCGGTCGCGTCGATCCGCGCGATTGCGCCGGCGCTGCTGCTCTTCCCGGTTATCGCGATGATGAGGGGTTATTTTCAGGGCCGGCAGTTCATGACTGCCGGAGGCATTTCGCAGATCGTCGAACAGATTCTGCGGGTGGTGGCCGGCGTCGGCATCGCAGTTGTGCTTCTGCAATGGGGCTACGAGGATGAATGGGTCGCCGCCGCTGCCGCTTCGGGTAGCGTGTTCGGCAGCGTCGGCGCCTTCCTGATCATGTTAGGGTACGGGATTAAATTGCGCAGGGCGGACGCAAGCGCGGACCTTGTTTCTGCAAAGCCCGCCGTTAAAGGAAAGCTGGGCGGTACTTATCGGCAAATTTTCCGGCTGTCCGTGCCGATCGCGTTAACTGCCATGACGGTGCAATTTTTCTACACCTTTGATTCGCAGTTTTTTTACAGCCTGACGCAAGCGGCATATGTCTCTTCCGCCGAGGCGGATTCGGCCTTCAATGCGCTTGGCATCAAAGCCCAGGCGATTGCCGGCATTCCGCCGATTCTCGCGATCGCGCTCAGCCAGTCGGTTATACCGGTCATTTCCTCGGCCTACGCCGTCGGCAATCTGGACGAGGTACGCCGCCAAACGTCGCTTGTCATGCGGATCGTACTGTTCACCGGCGTCCCTGCCGCACTGGTCTTGACGGTTGCTGCACCCTCCGTTACCGGGCTTATCTATACACCCGGCGGCAGCGGCGTGGTCGCGGCTTTGACCGCCGGAACCATTTTCCAGATTACGATGCTGACGACCAATTCGATTCTGTTCGGGCTAGACAAAGCGCGCCAGGCTATGTATCATACCGCAACCGGCATGCTGATCAAGGCAGGACTTAGCGTTGCGCTCGGTCCGTTCCTCGGCGTGTACGGCCTGATTGCGGCGTCGACGGTCAGCTTCATTCTGATTACGTGGTGGAACGTGGCGACCGTCCGCAAAACGGTTGCGGTCAACGTACTGGGCTCGCGCTGGATCCCCTATCTGGGCGCCGTCGCTTTGACGGCCGCTGCGGGCCGTGCCGTTGACATGGCAGGCCTGCGTTTGCTGGAGCCTCTGCCGTACAAATTGGCATGCTTCATTACGGCCGCCGCGGCGGGTACGGTGATCGGCATGGTGTACCTCGCGCTTCTGGTTATGCTCGGCGTGGTCAGGCGGGAAGACGCGGCATCTTTTCCCGGGCCTCTGCGCAAGCTGTTCACATGGCTGTTAAGGATGCGGTCGGATAAAAGAGATAAGGCAAGCATGTGAAGGCGCTGGGCAGGTCGGTCGCTGGGAGACAGGATTCGACGAGGAGCAAGCATTGGTATTGGCGCGCGTTGTGGAGTAAAATAAGAAGTGTAAAAAAGGATGAAGTGAGGAGTGACCGACATGGAGAAGCTGCATACCGAGGCGGAATTTCGCGAGCGGGTCGGACGGGACGGCTTGACCGTCGCCATTTTCAAGACGACCTGGTGCAAAGACTGCCATTACATCGAACCGTTTATGCCGGACATTGAGCGGGCTTATGCGGGACGAATCGAGTTCATCGAGCTTGACCGCGACGATCTGCCTGACCTGTGCTCCGAGCTAAACATACTCGGAATTCCCAGCTTTATCGCATTCCGCAACGGCCAAGAACTCGTAAGATTCGTCAGCAAGCTGCGCAAAACACGCGAGGAAATCGAGCAGTTCCTCGACCGTGCCCTGCAAGTCTCAGGCGAACTGTCTCAGGCTTAACGGACGCGCAGCTGTAAAGTCCCCCGGATCGCTGCCCATTCGGCGCAGCGCCCGGGGGACTTTTTGCTGCGCACAACGTCGGACGAAAGGCGTCTTGCGCGCCGCAACTATGTGAACTTGTTCACAGTTTGAACATGGATTTTGACGATTTTTATCGTTATAATGATTCTGGGTTAATAACCGGAAATGTGGTGATGACAATGGTATCCCGACGTTATCGGGTGCTGGTAATTGCAGCTAGCATCGGCATGCTGCTCGTCCTGTTGGCTGGCGTTCTTGTAACGAATACCGAATCCGGCGAAGGCTGCGGAACCGACTGGCCGCTGTGCAACGGCAAGTTCATTCCCGCCAAGACGCTGGAATCGGCGATCGAATATTCCCACCGGATGATAAGCGGTGTGGTCGGGCTGCTGATCCTCCTAACGTACGTCATAACGTATCGCAAATACAAAACGGATAGAGAGCCGAACTTGTATGCCGGCGGCGCGCTGTTGTTCACGGTGGTACAGGCGTTGATGGGCGCAGCGGCGGTCAAATGGCCGCAATCGCCGCCGGTTCTGGCGCTTCACTTCGGCATTTCGCTATTCGCGTTCGCGTGCACGATGCTGCTGGTTGTCTGGGCTTACCGGAACAGCGGGCACATCGCGGGGGAGCAACCAAGATTTACGGTTCCGACTTCCTTCCATCCGCGCATCATGCTGACATTGGTATACAGCATCGTCGTCATCTATCTAGGCGCTTATATCCGCCATACGGACTCCGGCGGCGGATGTCTCGGTTGGCCGCTCTGCAACGGCGAGGTCATTCCCGCAATGGACGGGGCGACCGGCATCGTGTTCGTTCACCGCGTGGCGGCGGCGATCATGCTGCTCCTGGTGATCGGAATGAACCTGCACATCCGCCGCGGCGGACGGGCTGCCCAAGGAATCGCGCGGTCCGGCTTGTGGGCGCTGGTGCTCGTCGTGACCCAGATTGCGAGCGGAGCGCTGCTGACCGCCACATTCGGCAACGAGAATGTCTATATCTTTGCCAACCTGCTTCATAACTTGATCGTTTCGTTCTTTTTCGGCATTCTTGCCGACATGACCATTCGTTCCCGGATACTGCGAGAGAGGCGGAACTAATCGATGGGCTTTCAGGATTTGCGTGCTTTTATCGAAATCCTTCGGCGGGAAGGAGATCTGGCGGTCATAGATGCGCCGGTCGATCCCGTGCTGGAGGTTGCGGAAATACATCGGCGGGTCATCGACGAGGGCGGGCCCGCTCTTTTATTCACAAATGTAAAAGGAAGCTCTTTTCCAGTCGTGACGAACCTGTTCGGCACGATCCGCAGGGTCGACCTGGCGTTCGGCCCGCGCCCGGAGCAGCTGATGAAGCGGCTGGTGGGGCTGACGGACAAGCTGCTGCCGCCGTCGCCGAAGGCTTTCTGGGGACAGCGCGACCTTGTGTGGGATATGCTGAAAATTGGTCTGAAGGACACGCCGGCGGCGAAAGCGCCTGTTCTCGACGTTCAGCGGCGCGAACGGCCGCTTGCGGGATTGCCCGCCATCACGAGCTGGCAGGAGGACGGTGGCCCGTTCGTTACGCTTCCGCTCGTCTATACGGAGCGGCCGGGGCATCTGAAGGAGCATAATCTTGGGATGTACCGGATGCAGATTTTCGACGACGCCACGACCGGCATGCACTGGCAAATCCAGAAGGGGGGCGGGTTCCACCATTATGAAGCCGAGCAGGCGAATGAGGCACTGCCCGTTACCGTTTTTCTCGGTGGTCCCCCCGCATTGATCGCATCGGCGATTGCGCCTGTGCCGGAACATCTGCCGGAGCTGCTGCTCGCGTCGCTGATCGTCGGCGGCAAGCTGCCGGTCGTACAGGATCCGCAAGGGCCGCACCGGCTGCCGGCATACGCGGAGTTTGCGATCAGCGGCAAAGTGCCGCCGCATCTCCGGCGTCCCGAAGGCCCGTTCGGCGACCATTTCGGCTACTATTCGCTGCAGCATGATTTTCCGGTTTTTAATGTGGACCACGTATGGCACCGCAAGGATGCGATCTATCCTGCGACCGTCGTCGGCAAGCCCCGGCAGGAGGACTATTATCTCGGCGATTTCCTGCAACGTCTGCTGTCGCCGGCCTTCCCGCTTGTCATGCCGACCGTACGTTCGTTGTGGACATATGCCGAGACCGGTTTTCATGCGCTGGCCGCCGCCGTCGTTCGGGAAAGCTATTCCCGCGAAGCGCTGGTCTCCGCCTTCCGGATTCTCGGAGAAGGGCAGCTGACCTTGACGAAATTCCTGATGCTGACGGACCAGCCGGTCGATCTTGCCGATTTCCCTTCGCTGCTGGAAGCCGTGCTTGCCCGCTTTAACCCTGCTGTGGACCTGTACGTCTTCGACAAGACGTCGCACGACACGCTCGATTATACGGGCGGCAAGCTGAACCACGGCAGCAAGGGGGTGCTTGTCGGCGTAGGCCAGCCGATTCGGGAGCTTCCGGCCGAGTATGACGAGGGGCCGATCGAGGAAATAACGGCTGCCGCGCCGTACTGCAAAGGCTGCCTCGTCGTGAGCGGCGCCGCCTACGAGCGGGAGCCTGAACTGGCGAAGCGGCTGGCCGGCCGTCTGGCTGCGCGCGGCACGGCATGGCCGCTGATCGTGCTTGTGGACGACGCCTCGATTGCAAACGGCCAAACGCCGTTCCTGTGGACCGTGTTCACGCGCTTCAACCCGGCCGATGATATCTACGCCGAGACCGAGCTGCGCAAGCATCACGTCGGCTATAAGCTGCCGATCGTCATTGATGCGAGAATGAAGCCGGGTTATCCGGATGAGCTTTTCCCGCGCGAGGACATCGTGCGGCTGGTTGACCGCCGGTGGAACGAGTATTTCGGGAGATCGCGGCAATCGAGCTAGAATACCGCGGTAAGAGAAGGAGGAGTCCAATGCTGCGCACATTGTTCGGAGACCCTCCGCGCAAGGCCGAGGGGGAGCTTGCCGAGGCTTTCGAGTGGATGGAGCGTTTCGTAAGGCTGATGAACGACAGGATTTCGGCCGGCAAAGACGGAGAGCGCAAGCTTCGTACCTACGAGCTGTGGACGATCGGGCTGATGGCGTCGCTGGACGAGCTGGAGCAGAGCAGATACGCGGCGAGACGCTTTGCTGCCCGGGTACGCAAACCATCGCTTGCCCGGATGACCGAGGAAGAGCAGCTTGATTATTATCGGCATGTCTACTTTGATAAAAACGCTTTTATTCGCGTGTTCGCGATACTCGATAAGCTGGGAACGTTCATGAACGATTTGTTCGGGCTGGAAACGGAGAAAATAAAATCCCACTTCTCTTATTTCACCGTGCTGCGCGGTATGCGGCAGCGCAATCTGCATCCGGCTTTGACCGCAGTTCTCGGCAAGCTGAAGGACGGCAGCCGGGAGCCAATGGCCAATCTTCGCAAACGGCGGAATACGGAGATCCATTACATGAACACGGAATTAATGGATGATCTGGTGCAAAGCCATCAGTCGTACCGCGCGGACTTCGAACTGGAAGATCTGGAAGCGCAAATGAGCGACCTGGATCAATCGTTTGCCATGGTTACCCAAACGCTGTGCGCCGCATTCGAGTATGCCGCCCGGCTTCCGAACCTGAACCGATAGGCGCTTGATGTGCTATACTCTAACGGAACAGGTTTTGTCGCGAGGGGAGGATGACCGTGGAACTGACGGGCAAGACGGCCTTAATAACCGGAAGCGCGAAGGGACTTGGCAAGCGGACTGCGCTGCAGCTGGCCCGGCAGGGCTGCAACATCATCGTCAATTACTTGCACAGCCGCGAGGAAGCCGAGGCGTTGCGGGCGGAGCTCGAAGCGCTCGGAGTCGGCG
>NZ_KK082133.1:17970-54014 GCF_000598065.1 Paenibacillus darwinianus
TCGGAGTCGGCGCGGCGGCCGTCCAAGCCGACGTAGCCGATCCCGGCCACGTCGAGAAACTGGCGGATCAGGCGGAGGCGGCGTTCGGCGGGGTCGATATATTAATCAACAATGCAGGACCCTTCATCCGGGAGCGCCGATTGTTCGCCGATTACGATAAAGCGGACATTACCGGTTTGGTCAACGGCAATTTGCTGGGCGTCATGCTGCTGGACCATCGGCTACTCCCGGGCATGAGGCGGCGTGGGTGGGGACGGATCATTCATTACGGCTTCGGCCATGCGGGCGAATCGCGGGCATGGCCGCACCGGGCGGTATACGCGGCCGCCAAAACCGCGCTCGTCTCGTTCACCAAGACACTGGCGGTGGAGGAAGCCGCCCAGGGCATTACCGTTAATATGATCTGCCCGGGCGATATCCGCGGCGCGAACAAGGAGCGTTCGATCGATGATGTGCTTGCTCTGGCGGATCAGGAATCGCCGCGTGGACGACCGGGAACCGGCGAGGATGTGGCGCGGGCGATCGCTTTCCTGTGCGATCCGAAGTCGGATTTTATCACCGGCAATTTGCTCGATGTGACTGGTGGCTTCGATCCGATCAAGAACACCATTAGCTAGCGCGAGCTCGGCTATTCAAGCAATGGGAACGAAGTGAGTCCGCAGCGCGCGTACAATACCGGAGTGCAAAAAAGAGTCTTGCCGATCCCGGCAAGACTCTTCGCAAAAGCGAATCAGAATACTTGTACGACCTCTTGCACGCCTTCGACTTCTTCCAGAAGTGCGCGTTCGATGCCGGCTTTCAGTGTAATCGTCGAGCTCGGGCAGCTGCCGCAAGCGCCCATCAGGCGCAGCTTGACGATGCCGTCCTCCACGTCCACCAATTCCACGTCGCCTCCGTCGCGCTGGAGAAACGGACGCAATTTATCGAGCACGTCCAGCACTTCGTCGTACATCGCGTCTTGTGTTGCTTCGCTCACTTGTCATCAGCTCCTTTCTTTCTTTATTATAGTACAAAGCGCACCAAATGAAAATGGTTCGCAAAAAGGCCAGGTGAAATACCATGATTAAACCGATCGTAGAATTTTGCGCGAGCAACATGCATCACGGCACGGACCGGGTCATGAAGCGGCTTGAGCGGAATCCCGACTATGAAGTGATTGAATACGGCTGTCTCGGCAACTGCGGCGAATGCTACCTGTTTCCGTTCGCGTTTGTGAACGGCGACATCGTCGCTGCGGAGACGGCCGATGAGCTCTACGAAAAAATCGAAGCCGCCGTTCGTGAGCAGGAGGCGGAACGCGCCGCGCTCGACAAGCTGCTTGATGAGCTCTAAGCATCGATCGTCAGCCGAAATGATGCTTCGATTTCCATAACACGCCGGATTTGAGCATGCGGGGCAGCCACCCGTACATTTTGGCTTTGCCCATCATGCCGAAGCCGGCTTTTTTGCCGAGCGAGCCGAGCACGCCTCTCAGCTTGATTTTGCCGAGTTGAGGCGTCTCGTTATCCCAGATGGCCTGAAGCACCTCCGCCACCTGGCTGCCTTGGGCTCCGGCCGCCTGTGCGCTTGGCGAGAAGGGAAGGCTGGCGCAGTCGCCGACCACGAACACGCCCGGATAATCCGGCAGCTGATGATATTCATTAATGACGAGGCGGCCGCCGCTGTCCTTCGGCAGATTCAGCTGCTGCACGAGCGGGATCGGCTGGATGCCGGCCGTCCAGATCGTAACGTCCGATGCGACGGGATCGGCTCGATCATAAATGACACCCTCCTCCAAACGCGAGATGGACGTGTTCCCGAGCATGACGACATCATGCTCGTGGAACCACGAGGCGACATATTTCTGCAGGCGCGGAGGGAACCCGGACATGACGCTCGGTCCGCGGTCCATGATGCGGATATTGAGATCGCTCCGGCTCTCGCGGAGTTCTGCCGCCACCTCGACGCCGCTAAGGCCGCCGCCCACAATGGTCACCTGGCCGTAAGGCTTGACATCGCCCAGCCGCTGATACGTTTTGCGCGCATTGGAGAACGTTTGTATGCTGGACGAATAAATATCGGCGCCGGGTATGCCGTGATATTTGTCGGTACAGCCAAGCGCAATCGCCAGCCAGTCGTACGAGATGGGATCTTGCTCGGCAATATGAATGAGCTTGCCGTCCAAGTCGACCTCCTTCACCTCGCCGTACGTCAATACGAGTCGGGGATCGGATGGAAACGGGTTGCGAAGTTCGATGTCGGCGACCGTGCCGGCCGCCAGCGCGTAATACTCCGTTTTCAGCCCCTGAAAGGGCATCCGATCGATGAGCATGATGATAGTATCCTCGGGAATCCGTTTGTCCAGCAACTCCTGGGCGATTGTCAATCCCCCGTAGCCGCCTCCCAAAATGACGAATCGTTTCATATCGAACCACAACCTTTACGCAGTCCCGCCAATGGGACGCTGATACTGAATTGCAATAGAAATTAACCTCGTCCCGCGCTCGGTGAACCGCAAGGCCCCGCCGGACGGTCAGCAGGCTTAGTATGCGCAAGAAGGATGCGGGCCATCAGCGCTCGTATTCGTCAGTCGTACGTTTGAACTTCATTATAGAACGTATCGCGCTCCACCGGGATGCGTCCGGCGCCTTTCACGAGCCAGATCAAGTCTTCCCGTGTGATGCCTTCCGGTGTCAGGGCGCCTGCGGCGTGGCTGATCCGTTCTCTTACGATCGTACCGTGGACGTCGGATGCGCCCATCGTCAGCGATACTTGCGTCAGCTGAACGCCGATATTGATGAAATACGCTTTGATATGCTGGAAGTTGTCCAGCATCAGGCGGCTGATGGCAATCGTCTTCAGATCCTCGTAAGCCGAGTTGCGGCGGCGGATGCCGGCCTTCGGACTGATCGGCTGCATCGATAACGGAATGAACACCATGAACCCGTTCGTCTCATCCTGAAGTTCCCGGACTTTGACCATATGCTCAACCCGCTGCTCATGCGTTTCAATCGAGCCGTACAGCATCGTGGTATGGGTGCGAAGCCCAAGCTCGTGAGCGGTGCGGTGCACCTGGAGATATTGGCTGACGTCGGCTTTCTCGACGCGCATTTTTTGGCGGTACTGGTCGGACAAAATTTCCGCGCCGCCGCCCGTTAGCGTGCTCAATCCGGCGTCGATCAGCGCCTGCAGCACTTCCTTGTAGCCTAGCCCGCTGATGCGGGAGAAGAAATCGATTTCGGCCGCTGTGTAGGCTTTCAGTGTGACGTCCGGGTAACGTTCGCGCAGCGCCTTGATGGAATCGACATAATATTGAAACGGCACGTTTGGATTGTGTCCGCCGACGATATGAAATTCGCGCACGCCCGGGTGAAAATGCTGATCCACATAAGCGATCATCTGCTCGCCTGTCAACGTATAAGCGCCTTCCTCGCCTTCATCCCTGCGGAAGTTGCAGAAGGCGCAGTGCGCTTCGCATACATTCGTGAAGTAGAGGCTCATGTTCTCGATGAAGTAGACCTTTTTCCCGTTCTTGCGGAGATTTACTTCGTTGGCCATTTGCCCGATCGACAGAAGGTCGTCCGACTTGTACAGGAATACGCCGTCCTCGAGTGTGAGCCGTTGGCCTTCCCGGACTTTTTGCCGGATGTCCTGCATCCGTTTTTCTGCGGTTGGTATGACGACGTGCATTGCCGCTCCTCCTTGCATAAGTTCAGATATTGTCAGATTCCGTCGGGTGAAGGGAGGGCGCGCGGGTAAACGGTGTCTTCGACCTTCCGGCATCTGTTTGTTTGTGAAAAAAGTAACATATTTGAATCAATAAAAGACTGTACTCATTATAAACCTCCGCGTACGGCACGGCAACTAATTTCCCCCGGTCACGGGACGAATCGGCTGCGGGCGATTTTGCTTGAAGCCTGTCGAACGGACGCGGGCGATCGCTCTTGAGCCGGTGTGAATTGTGGGGTATACTATAAATAAGTGAGTTCAATCACGCATTGACGGGAGGGATGACCATGATCGCAATCAGCGAATCGGCATCGGAGAAGATTAGAGAAATGATGGCTTCGGAGGAGACGCCCGACCTGTTCCTGCGCATTGGCGTTAAAGAAGGCGGATGCAGTGGATTTTCCTATGGAATGGGCTTCGACGATGAGCGGCATGATAACGATAAAGAAATAACGGTCCAAGGTCTCAAGGTCGTTGTCGACGAGGACAGCCTGCGCTATCTGAACGGTCTTGAAATCGACTTCAAGGAATCGACGATGGGCGGCGGGTTCACCATCCTTAACCCAAACGCAACGGCTACCTGCGGCTGCGGCTCGTCGTTCCGTACGGCAACCGATGCGGGCAAGCCTGCGCCGGAGCAGTGCTGATAACGGCTGCTGGCGAAGTATTCAGCGTGTCAATCCTAAACCGTCTCCTATTGTGGGGGGCGGCTTTTTTCGTTTAAAAGGGGCGTAAAATTAAGGATAATCATCCAGGAGAAGAAGGTGCATGGTGCATATACATAATGGATCCGTGGTTTGCAAATGAATGAAGAAAGGGGCGTGTCTTGGCATCGTGACAGGACAAGGCAGGCAACTGGCGAGCAAATGGGCGAAAACCGCAGCGCTGTTGACCCATCCCCATATCGCTCCCCATATCCCTCCGACCCGATTGTTCTCGGGCGCGAATCTGCGCAGCATGCTGTCTGCTTGCGAGACGGTTGTGATCAAGCCGGTGATCGGCGCAGGCGGGCGTGGCGTTATGAAAGTGGGCAGCGAGGCAGGAGCCTACACGTACACCTATTATTCAACCAAGCGGAGTTTTCACTCGTTCGAAGGACTGCTGCAAGCGTTGCGAAGCCTGCTAAAAGGCAGACGTTACCTCATCCAGCGCGGAATCCGGCTTGCCGGCATCCACGGCCGTCCAATCGATTATCGCGTCAAGCATGTGAAGGTTGGAGACACTTGGGTCATTCGCGCGATGGTCGGCCGCTTGGCGCGACCCGGCTTGTTTGTGACGAATTTATGCCGGGGAGGCACATTGCTGAGCGCGGCGGAAGGAATTGGCCGTTCGTTGTCGCGCAGTCTGGTGTCGCGTAAAAAAGCGGAAATGCGCGCGCTGACGAGGATTGCTACCGCCGTATTGGAAAGCCGGTATCCGGGTATCGGACAGCTTGGCTTCGATTACGGCATCGACCAGACAGGCAAGATTTGGATTTTTGAGGTCAACACCCGTCCACAATAGGCGAGATCGTCGCTATATAAAAGAGTAATAGCTTATTAAATATTCATTAAATTTTTTTATGACAGGTCGACAAGGAGAGCCTGTGCATAACCCTATCCCCAACATCCCCAATGCCACAACGCATATTTCGACGATTGCCCACATGTTATGCACAGGGTGTGCACAGGCGATTGTGGATAATCGGAACGCTTGTTCCGCTTCATGGGACATGCTAAGATGATGGGAAAGAAAAAGGAAAGGGTGTGCAACTGTGGAGATTCTGTCGGACGACATGCTGTTGGAATCGTATTATACCGCGGTACAGCTTAAATTGGATCCCGCCTTTATCCGGCTATTGGCGACCGAAATGCAGCGCCGCAACCTGAAACCAGATCTGAGGCTAGGGGCTTGATCCAAGTCGGCAACGGCGACGACGTCCGACTTTAACGAAAGGTCGCTTCCGTTGCAATCGACAGCTCGCACCAATAATCGCAACTGGCACAGTATGCGATATGCGTACAGACTGCCTCAGAGGACGAGAGGCCAGACTCAAGCGGTACCGCATCGGGCGTATACGGCGCATAGGGTCCGGACCAATCCGAAGTACGGCCTTCGTCTTCCAGCTCATGACCGCATAACGGACATCGCTCGTTTAACTGTTGCAAACCATTGCATAACGGACATAACATAAAGGGTATCCTCCTCCGGCGCAGTCGCCATTCGGCGCACCGCTTCATGACCGCCACGGATAGGATACCCTTCGCTTGTTGTTCTATAACTTGTTACGCTTACAGCTTCATGGTGCTGCTGCTGTGACCCGGAGAAAGCTTGGCGCTCGGATCGATGTACACCTTGGCATTGTTGATTGCCGTCGGAGCTTCGCCGAAGCCGACGGCAATCAGCTTGAGCTTGCCGGGATAAGTCGTAATGTCGCCTGCGGCAAAAATGCCCGATATGCTCGTTTCCATCCGCGAGTCGACGACGATCGAGCCGTTCTCGATGTCCAGGCCCCATTCCGCGATCGGACCGAGTGAGGAAACGAAGCCGAAGTTGACGATGACGTCATCGATGTCAAGCTCCGTTTGCTCCTTTGTTTTGACGTGTTCGATCGTGACCTTGTCGATTTGCCCGTTTCCGCTGAGCTTTATGATCTCGCTGGGCGTAACGACATTCACCTTCGAGTTCATCAGATTTTCCACGCTATGCTCATGAGCCCGGAATTTATCGCGCCGATGAATGAGCGTGACGTTTTCCGCGATCGGCTCGAGCATCAGCGCCCAGTCCACCGCCGAGTCGCCGCCGCCGCTAATCAGCACCTTGCGGCCCTTGAAGCGCTGAAGGTCGCTGACGAAATAATGCAGGTTTGTTTTCTCATAACCTGCGGCTTCCGGCAGTTCCAGCCTGCGGGGCTCGAACGCGCCGACTCCGGCGGTGACGATGACGGCCTTCGCCGTATGTATCCTTTTATCCGTATGAATCTCGAACAGGCGCTCATCCTTCTTGACGACCTGGGCAACCTTTTCTTCGAGACACACCGTCGGCTGAAAATGGTCCATTTGCTGCTTCAGCTGATTCACCAGCTCCTGGGCCGTTACTTTCGGAAACCCTGCAACGTCGTAGATGTATTTCTCAGGGTACAGTGCGGCTAATTGTCCTCCGAGCTGGGGCATGCTTTCAATAATGGTGACCGACGCCTGCCGCATTCCTCCATAGAAAGCCGCGAACATGCCGGCGGGCCCTCCGCCGATAATCACAATATCTCGAATCGGTAGATCTTGCTGTGGACTGCTCAATTCGACACCTCCAAAATAAGCTGCAAATCACTTTTACTATTATACCCAACCTGTGAATATGCGGGAAATCATTTTTTTGTATAGATTTCTAAACAATTTCGTATATTTTTCACTTGAACTTTTCATGAAAAGCTTATATCATTTTCAATGTATATTTCGGACATTCCGTTTCAGACTTTATCCTCGCCTCAAATAGAGCGATTCATAAAGGTATGGCGGACGGCGCAAGTTAACGGTGACACTTATTTTTAGCTTAGTTTGTGTTATTTTTCACAAACAAACAGACAAGGAATGGAAGGGATCCCACATGAGCAACATACCAAAAATCGTCATTCTCGGCGCGGGGTACGGAGGCATTTTGACTGCGCTGCGTTTGCAAAAACAGCTGAATTACAACGAAGCGGACGTAACGCTCGTGAACAAGCACGATTACCACTACATTACGACCCATCTGCACATGCCGGCTGCGGGAACGGACAATCCGGAGAACGCTCGCGTCAGCATCTCGAAGCTGATCGACGAATTCAAGATCGACTTTGTGAAATCGACCGTCGTGCAAATCCGCACCCAGGATAAGAAGGTTATTCTGGAGGACGGCACGCTTTCTTATGATTACCTCGTTATCGGTATCGGCGGCGAGCCTGAAACGTTCGGCATTCCGGGACTGGGCGAGCACGCCATGAATATCCGGAGCATCAACTCCGTCCGCTTGATCCGCGAGCATATCAGCTACCAGTTCGCCAAGTTCAAGCGCGAGCCGCACCGTACCGACTATTTAACGTTCGTGATTGGCGGCGCGGGCTTTACGGGCATCGAATTTATCGGCGAGCTGGCCGACCGCATTCCAGAGCTATGCCGCGAATACGACGTCGATCCGCAGCTGGTCAAAATCTATAATATAGAAGCGGCGCCGACCGCGCTGCCGGGCTTCGATCCGGAGCTCGTGGAGTACGCAATGGACGTGCTCAAGAAGAAGGGCGTTACGTTTAAGATCGGTACGGCCATCAAAGAGTGCACGCCGGACGGCGTGATCGTCGGCGAAGGCGAAGAAATCAAGTCGAAGACCGTGATCTGGACCGGCGGGATTCGCGGCAACCGTCTGATTGAGGAAGCCGGATTCGAAACGATGCGCGGACGCGTCAAGGTAGACGAATTCCTGCGCGCGCCAGGCCACGAGAACATTTACATCATCGGCGACAACTCGCTGATGTTCAACCCGGAAGGCCGACCTTACCCGCCGACCGCGCAAATCGCCATGCAGCAAGGCGTAGTTTGCGCCCATAACTTGGTCGCTTCGATCCGCAACCAGCCGCCGAAAGCGTTCGAGTTCAGCAACAAAGGCGTTGTGGCATCCCTGGGTAAAGGCGAAGCCGTCGGCATCGCGTTCGGCAAGAAATATAAGGGCCGCGTTGCCGCATGGCTGAAAAAGCTGGTCGATCTACGCTATCTGTTCATCATCGGCGGCATTCCGCTTGTGCTGCGCAAAGGTAAATTTTTCTAATGCGCCACTGCAGCGTACAGGTTCGCGGTCTGCTGACCCGGGATGAGCTTGACCGATACAACGCGCTGATGGAAGTTGGGTCCTACCTCGAATCGCAGAGCCGATACGATCTGGTTTATACGGTGCAGAAAGAAGTCGATACGCTCATCCAGCCGGCCATCGAGAGGCTGAAGGACAAAGGACGCGAACGCGACCGTGCGACTGCGGAGTATCTCGCGTCCAAAAGCCCCGGCGATGGAACGGAAGACGAGGATGAAGACGATCTATAAGCAAAAAGGCTGTTGTCCAATGTTGGACAACAGCTTTTTGTGTCGGGGCTACAGCGACAGCATTGCGGCAAATTTCTCGGAGGACAGCAGATTGCCGATGTAGAAATCGCCGAAATCACCGAACCGGGCGCTGACCTCGTCGAAGCGCATTTCATAGACCAGTTTCTTGAACTGGATCGGATCGTCCGCGAACAGCGTCACGCCCCATTCCCAGTCGTCGAAGCCGACGGAGCCGGTGATGATTTGCTTGACCTTGCCGGCATATTGCCGGCCGATCATGCCGTGGCTGCGCATCATCGCCCGCCGCTCATCCATGCCGAGCATGTACCAGTTGTCATTGCCGGAGCGGCGCTTGTTCATCGGATAGAAGCAGATATGATTCGCTTTCGGCAGAATCGGCTTCAACCGTGCGACGACCTCGGGATTGTCCATCGGATCCGCGCCGGGCTGCGCCATATAATTGCTGAGCTCCACGACGCTTACATAAGAATGGGCTGGAACGGTGAATTCGGCGAACAACGTTTTGTTGAACGCCGTCTCGATCGCATTCAGCTCCTCAAGCGTTTCTCGCAAATGCATGAAGACGAAATCCGCCTTCTGGCCAACGATGCTGTACACGGCCGTGCTGCCTGCTTTGGACGATTCCACATCCGACCATTCCGTAAGAAACGACTGGAGCTCGTCCGCGGCCTGACGGCGCTCGGATTCCTCGGCGTGTCTCCACGCGGACCAGTCAATCGTGCGGAAATCGTGCAGGGCGAACCAGCCTTCCAGCGTTTGAGCCACTTCACTCATTGGCTTGCCACTCCTTCTGTGATACGAAATACAAACTGCTTTCATTGTAACTTAACGGCAAAAAGGGGGCAAATGTCCGACTTGTGACAATTGCCGTTATGATGCCGTTATGATGCCGTTATGAATTGACTTGAAGGCGGTCATCTACTAAACTACAATATGAATTGATGCGCGGAAGAAGGAAGGGGCAAGGCAGTCATGGAAGTAATGATGGCGATCCTGCAGGTTTTTGTGTCGATGCTGCTGTTTTTCGTCATGATGTTCGGCATCGGCTTCATTCTGAATATGCTGATCAAAACGACCTGGTTTCCGGTCTACCTGTTTATCATAGTAGTGCTGCCGCTCGGTATGTACTATACATGGGATAAAGATCTGGGCTTCGCCGACAATTTGTCGGCTTACGGCGCCGTGGATGTGGTGGTGGCGGCAGGCGCGCTTTTCGGAGCCTATATGAGCGGATGGACCATCCGGAAGCTGAGGATCGGCGGTTACAAAATGTTCTAATGATTCGGATCATGCGGCATGCGCATACTAAAGGCGGTAAAATACGACTGCCGAGGTGTTGCGAGATGCCGCATGTTCACGTTAACGGGACCGATATCCATTACCACATTGAAGGACACGGGCCGGCGATCGTCATGATTCACCCGCCGTTCCTCGGAAGCAGAGTATTCAATTATTTGCGAACCGACCTCGCCCAGGACCATCGGGTCGTGTCGATCGACGTACGCGGACACGGGCACAGCGAGGCGGGCGACGCCGCGCTCACCGTACCGCTCATCGTTGAGGACATCAAGCAGGTGATGAACCGGCTTGATGTAGAGGAAGGGTATGTTTTGGGTTATTCCGCAGGTTGCATGCCGGCGATGGAGGCGATGATCACGCATCCGGAACGGTTCACCGGAGGAATCATCATCTCCGGAGCGGGCGAATTCCGCGACCGAAGAAACCGCGGTTTGATGCGGGCCGCCTCGATTAGCAGCCGGCTGCGCGCCAAGGAAGCGGTCATTCTCCCGGTGGCGCTGGGGAATGCGGACAGCCGGACGACGTTTCATGTCCTGCATCGGGAGGCGATGGCGGGCAATGCCACACGCTTCCGGGAATACTCGGAGGCGTGCATCGGCTATTCCTGTATGGATCGTCTCCGCGCCATCGCCGCGCCCGTGCTGCTGCTCTGCGGGGCAAGCGACCCGACATACGTGCAATATGCCCGCGAGCTGCATGAGCATCTTGCGGTCAGCGAGCTTTATCTGGTCAGAGGGGCCTGGCATCAACTGCCGACCAAGGCTCCGGATCGGACGGCGTCCGCGATCCGGACCTGGATCGCCAAGCTGGAGGTTCGCGACAACGCAGATTCGTTCATGGAACGCGACGCGCTGGATCACGAGCTGTTGGAGATGGGGGTGCTGAGCGAGCGGCAGGCCGCGTTCGGCAACCCGCAGGATCTGTAGGCGAATCGACAGCAAACGGCACGATCCCCGTTCGGGGGTCGTGCCGTTTGCTGCGGTACGGGAATGTTCAGGTTCAGGCGTCGATGGAGGTTTTCTAGCGTTTTCTAACACAGCGCCGCGTCGTTTTATGTTAGAATGATAGAAAGTATGCAGGATGGGGTTAGAACGATGCGAATCGAGCACGTGCACGAGTTTACCGAACATCATCGCTATTACATATTTCGCGATTTTTCGCTAAGCGCTCTGGATTTGAAGGCCATTAGCCTCGTTTATCAGCCGATGGTGGGCGCGGTCGCCGCTTCTTTCTACCAATTGCTCTATCAACACGTGCCTGAGGGTCGGGTGGGCTATTCGCCGCTCGATCCTCAGCGCCGTCTTTTCCTTAGCCTCGGCATCGAGATGAACGACGCGGGCCGCCAAAGGCTCGCCCAGCAAGCGTCGATTCTGGAGGCCGTCGGACTGCTTCAGACGTCGCGCATTGCGGTGCCGGGCGGTGAGGATGTCATATACGAATACGAGCTGCAGCCGCCGCTGTCGCCGGCCGATTTTTTCCGCACGGGCCATCTCACGTTGTTTCTGCGAGACAAGATCGGCAAATATGCGGTTCTGGCGCTGCGGGAGCAGTTTTACGCTGCGGAGCCGGACGAGCTGGCCGAGGCGCAGCCGGGTAAGGAAAATATTTCGGTTCCGTTCTACGAGCTGTTCAGGCTGAACGCCCGAACGACCGATGAGGAGCTGGAGCAGGCGCTCTCCGAAGTCGCGCCGGCCCGGCAGGCCCCGCCAGCCGCTAAGAGCGAGGTGACGCAGGCGGCCGGCATTTCTTACGGAGAGCTGATCCTGCGGTTTCCGCGCAATTCGGCGAACCGGACCTATGTGGAGCGGCTGCGCGGCGATGAAGAGGGAATGGCCAGCGTCAATTACGTCGCTTATAAATACGGCTTGTCGGCGGCCGATATGTGCAGGCTGCTTGATGAGGACGGCGTCTTTCATGCGGACGGCGGTCTGCTGCTCGACAAGCTGCAGGGCAAAGCGTCCAGCATGTACCGGCAGGACCGGAAGCGGGACGAGGACCGGAAACGCGCCATGGCCCGCGCGGCAGCGCCGGCTTCCTCGGACGCGGAGCCGGTCGAGGAGGTTGCCGTCGGTACGGAGTTTCAGCTTGACGTGCCGGCCCAGCTTGCCGGCCGCTGCGATGCGCCGCAATATAACATGCTGATGCGGAATGAGCCGCATACCCGCTTTCTGCAGCGGTTTTTTCCCGGAAACGTACCGGAGTGGCTCGACCGGCAATTCGAGCGTATCGATCTCAGCTACCGGCTGCCGGGCGCGGTGATCAATGTGCTGATCCACTACGTGCTGGGCACGAATGAGACGCAGCGGGTTACGAAGACATTCATTGAAGCCGTTGTTTCCAACATGCTCGTCAAAGGCGTCGATACGTTCGAGAAGGCGGTCGGCTACGTGCGTGAGCAGACGCGCGTCGAGCAGAGAAAGAGGGAGACGGAGGCCGGCGGCGCGCGTTCTTACGCGGGAGGCGGCAAAAGCGGCCAAAGCCGCGGCGTCTCGCGAAAGCCCGCCATCCCGATCGTGGAGAAAAGGACGACCGACCGGCAGCTGTCGGCCGAAGAAATGGAAGAAATCCGGCGGCTCGCCAAGGAGCTGGACGGTCAATAAGAGTTGACCCGGTTGCAGCTTCCATACTGTGACTTCGGGAAGTGAACAATGCCGATCATGGAGGTGATCACAATGGAATCATTGGGCGAGGTGCTGAAATCGTGGCCGCCGGGCGGCGGCATGAATGCGCAGGCGGACAAGCTCATGTCGGAGCTGCTGGCCGACCCGCTCGTCCGGCAATTCCGGGCGAAGCATCCGGAGCTGGACAACCGGGATATCAAGATAAACCTGAATCGGGTTTATCAGTACGTGAAGGAGCAAAGCCATTGCGCGGCATGTCCAGGTATCGAGCGCTGCCCGAATGACTTTGAGGGGCATTATACCGTGCTCGAATGCGAGACGTTGAACGGCAGCGTACAGCTGTACGACCGGAAAGCGCCCTGCGCCAAGTTGACGGCGCGGCAGACGGAGCAGTCGATCCGCACACGGGTTCGCAGCTTCTACGTGGACGAATCGTCGCTGCACCGCGGTTTCTCTGCAGACGATATCATGAATACCGATCCCGAGCGCATGCTCGCCGTCGGCCGGCTGTTCAGCTACATCAAGACGACGAAGGAGCGCGGCCTCCAGCAGAAGGGCCTGTATTTGGTCGGGCATTTCGGCACAGGCAAAACGTTCCTGATGTGCTACATGCTGCACGAGCTTGCTAAGGCGGGATTGTCGGGCGTGATCGTCTACATGCCCGAATTCGTCGAGGATTTGAAGGCGATGCTGGACCAGCCTTCGAGGATCCGGGAGACGGTCGAGCTGATGAAGGAGACCGATCTGCTGGTGTTTGACGATATCGGCGCGGAGAACCTGAACCCTTGGGTGCGCGACCACGTCATGGGCACGATTCTGAATTATCGGATGAACCGGAAGCCGACGTTCTATACGTCCAATCACGATCTGGAGGCGTTGGAGCGGCATTTCAGCTTCACGAACAAGGACGGCGACGAGGCGCACAAGGGCCAGCGTGTTATGGACCGTATCCGGCCGTTCGTGGAGAAGGTCTGGGTGAACGGGAACAACAAGCGGGGCAGGTAAGTTCCGGACTCATCAATCCGTTGAACGAAAGGTTGGATTTCAAAACGGAAACGAGCGGCCGCGCGCTGCAAATCAAATGAAGAAGCGGCAGCGGCAATCCCGGTGCGAAAATAGCCCCGAAGGCTGCTGTTGGCAGACTCGGGGCTTCGATTGCATCCGGACGATGCGTCTCTTACGAAATAGCGTATTTGATGATGACGGCTACGGTAAACACGACGAGCATGAAACCGAAAAAGACGCCGAAGCCCAATGCCGTATCGATGAAATCGTTGCTGGGCTCTTCGTTCACGTGATTGCGCGGGTCTTGTACGTTGTCCATGGGTAAGGTCCTCCTTGAAAAGACGGCCCATTCCACCGCCGCATCCGGCGCCTGAAGGCGTCTTGAATCATCGCTTATGTAATACACGCTCTCTCCAGCATTATACCGAACTGCGGGATCAATTGTAAAGCGGACGGTTTGTGACAATATTAAGGATTTTGCGCCGCTCCGCCGCCGGACGCAAGCCGCTTCACCGCTCTCAAAGGCGCGTGGCTATGCTACAATAGACAGGATGGGAGGGAAGCGGGGAATGGAAACAAGTGACAATATCCGCAACAAGCTTGCGCTGCTTCCGGACCAGCCCGGGTGTTACCTGATGAAAAACGGGGAAGGCGCCATCATTTACGTAGGCAAGGCGAAGGTGCTTAAAAACCGCGTCCGCTCCTATTTCTCGGGCAGCCATAACGCAAAGACACAGCGGCTGGTGTCGGAAATCCGCGATTTCGAATATATCGTCACCTCCAGCAATATGGAGGCGCTTATTCTCGAATGCAATCTGATCAAACAATATCATCCGCGATACAACGTTCTGCTCAAGGACGACAAGTCGTTCCCCTATATCAAAATCACCAGCGACGCGCACCCGAAGCTGGAGGTGACGCGCCGCGTCGTGAAGGACAAGGGCAAATATTTCGGTCCCTATCCGAATGCGTACGCCGCGCAGGAAACCAAAAAGCTGCTGGACCGGCTGTACCCGCTGCGCAAATGCAAGAAGCTTCCTGACAAGGTGTGTCTGTACTATCATCTCGGGCAATGCGTGGCGCCTTGCGAATTCACGGTAGACAAGGCGGTGTATGAGGATATGGTGCAGCAGATCACCCGGTTTCTGAACGGCGGGCAGGACGAGGTGAAGGCACAGCTCCAGAGCAAGATGGAGTCGGCGGCCGAGGCGCTCGAATTCGAGCGCGCGAAGGAATACCGCGACCAGATTTTGAACATTGAAGCGGTCATGGAAAAGCAGAAAATTACGCTCACCGATTCGTTGGACCGCGACATTTTCGGCTTTGCCGTCGATAAAGGGTGGATGTGCGTACAGATTCTGTACATGCGGCAGGGAAAGCTGATCGAGCGCCATGCGACGACCTTTCCTTACTACGGTGAGCCGTACGATGATTTCATGACGTTCGTGACGCAGTATTACAGCGACAATCCGGCGCTCCCGAAGGAGATTTTCCTTCCGGCGGCGCAGGACGGATCGGTGCAGGAGGCGCCGCAGGCCGAAGCGAGCGGCGAGGTCGAGGATGCGCGCGCGGCATTGCAGAAATGGCTCAAGGTCAAGGTGCTGGCGCCGCAGCGCGGCAAAAAGAAGGACGTCGTCCTGATGGCGATGAACAACGCAAAGGTGACGCTCGACGAGAAGTTCAAGCTGATCGAGCGTGACGAGGAGCGCAGCGTGAAGGCGTCTGACGGCCTAGCCGGCTATCTCGGCCTCGCGTCGGTCCGCCGGATCGAGGCGTTCGACAACTCGAACATCCAGGGCGCCGATCCGGTGTCGGCGATGGTGGTGTTCACGGACGGCAAGCCGGATAAGAAGGAATACCGGAAATACAAGGTCAAGACCGTCCAGGGTCCCGACGATTACGAGACGATGCGGGAGGTGATCCGCCGTCGGTATGAGCGCGTGCTGAAGGAAGGGCTTCAGCCGCCGGACTTGATCATAGTCGACGGCGGCCGCGGGCAGATCAGCGCCGCCATCGACGTGCTGCAGAACGAGCTGGGCTTGTTCATCCCGGTATGCGGACTGGTGAAGGATGCGAAGCACAGAACGGCGCAGCTCATGACCGGCGATCCGCCAAAGATTGTGCCGCTGCCGCGGGACAGCCAGGAGTTCTACATGCTGCAGCGGATCCAGGATGAGGTTCACCGGTTCGCGATCACGTTCCACCGCGATATCCGGGCGAAGTCGATGGTCGCCTCGAGGCTGGACGCGATACCCGGGATCGGGGAGAAACGCCGCAAGCTGCTGCTTAAGCACTTCGGATCGTTGAAAAAAATGAAAGAGGCCTCCGTCGACGACTTCAGGCCTCTATCGATCGGCGACAAGCTCGCCGCGCAAATCATCGAATCGCTTCGACAGGAGCCGTGACCGCATCGCCAAGCGGGGCACGGCCCTTTGTGTTCCGCGGCTTGAATTTGCGGTCGTACCAGCGAATGATCCAGGCTATGGCGATCGGCAGCAGCATATAGATGATGCCGGCCGTTGCATTGACCGGTGTGCCCATAAAGATAAGCGGCATCGAGAACAGGATGCTGTTGATAACGGCGTGGGCGAAGACGGCAGTCGCATAACCGAACGTGACGAACAGGTAACAGAACAGGAGACCGAGTATCGTCAGCTCGATCAGCCGGGTGCTCCACGGATAGATCGGATATGCCACATGGCCGAGCGCCCAGACAATCGTGGGGATGATCGCGGCGGCTGCCGTGCTGCGGAACCATTTCTTGAACACGGCGATGCCGAACATCCGGTACACAGCCTCTTCCGAGATGGCGGCGGCCCAGGCCAGCAGCGGAATCAGCCACGGGATTTGGAAATTGAGCGGCGATTGTGTGACGTCGCTTGTCGACCAAACGCCGATGCCTTTCTCCAGCGCGATAAAAATGAGTGTCTGCAGTCCGAGAAAGATGAAGGCGGCCCAGTAGCCGAGCTTCATGGCCTTCCATACATGGTCGCCGAATCCAGGCTCGCCGCGGCGCAGCCACAGGTTGCGGCCCATCTTGCGCCACAGCCCGTCGCCCCCAACGAGCGAGAAATAGACGGACACCGCGATGCCGACGGTGAACAGGATCTGTACGGCGATGCCGATGTTGGTCAACGTTTCGGCATCGGCGGCTTCGCCGATGCTCGCTCGGATGCCATCGTACATGTTCAGATTGTTTACGGTGTAAAATAGCAGGAATAAGCCGGTGAGCACCAAGCCTCGCAGGAAGGACGTGTGCCGCCGCGTCAGGGCAGCGTACACAATGGCCAGAACAAACAGGACGAACGAACCGCCGAGCGCCCCGGCGTAGGTCAGGATTGCCGCAATCCGGTCCTGGCGCTCCACATATGCGATGTAAGCGCTCGGGACGCGGAAAGTCGGTTTATAATCGACGATCGTCACTGTATCATCAGGCGCTTGCGCGGCCCGGATCGTAAGCTCCAGCTGCGCCTTGCCGATTGCGGCGCCCGCCACTTCCAGCACTACCGCGCCGCCGTCGGCGGCGTTATCCCGCACCGTCAGCTCCTGCCCGCGGAATCCGCGTTCCATGGCAAACGCTTTGGCGGCGAGTGCCGCCGCGTCGTAAGACAGCGGCGTTGCGCCTTCGGGCATGTCTCCTCGCAACTCGTTCCAGGCGACGACTTCGCCTGTTTCCATGTGCGTATACACGAAGTGAACCCTTGTCGCATGGCTATCCGGACCGGTGCTGCGAACCTCTACCTGATAGGTATCGACCGGATAATCGCCGCCATACTGCTTATCGTAGGCGTCGGTCAGCTTTTCCTTCGCCAAATAACCGTTCAGCAGCTTCGACGACTGGTGAACGGCGGCCGCCGAGCTTACCGTGCCGCCGAATTGCGATTGCACGAACGAGGACGCTTTCTGCTCCGCCGCGATTTCGCCGATCACATTCGGGGACTCCGAGCTGAAGAACGAGCTCGCCGTTCCAGGGATCACTTGAAATAATAGAAAGATGGCGAGGCATACGGCTCCAAGGCCGTAAATGACATTCCAGCGGGGTTCGATATTCGCTTGTTGCATGACTGCACCTCTTCCCACGATTTCTCCGATTGGACGCTATCTGTACCTTACCATATTTTTCGCGATCGACACCATCGCAAGGACAGGCTGAAGCGACCAAGCGGAAGGGATGAACCGATAATCGAAGCAAAATGGGCTTTACGCCCGGAAACAAGCGAATTATGATCCAGTTTGCCTGTCTTTCAGGGATTTATCCTTTTGTAAACGGCCGACGATCCGACTATAATCAAAGGCGGTGGCTTTCTTATGAAAAATTACGCATACGGCATTGGGTTCCCAGTGCCTTTTTTTCTTGCTTTATTTTGCATTTCGGGCCAGGAGTGATGGTTGTGCTCAAACGTTTATTCTCGATATCCGGTTGGTCGCCGCCGCGTATTCTGGTGACGGGGTTTGCTTTGATCGTTCTGCTCGGCGGCCTGCTGCTATCCATGCCCTTCGCTACCGCCGACGGTCAGGGGCAGCGATACCTGCACGGCGTATTTGAGGCGACGTCGGCTACAACCGTAACCGGGCTGGTGCTTGTCGATACGGGCACCTTCTACAGTATGCCTGGCCAGATCATCCTTATGCTCCTTATTCAGATCGGCGGTATCGGTTTCATGACGATGGCTACGCTGTTCGCCCTGGTGCTGAGGCGCAAAATTTCGCTCCGGGAGCGTCTGATTCTGCAGGAGGCGATGAATCAGAGCAGCATGGAGGGCATCGTCCGGCTGATTCGCCGGGTGGTGTTCTACTCGCTGGCGATCGAGGCGGCCGGCATGCTCCTGTTTACGGCCCGCTTCGTGGTTGACATGCCGCTCGCGCAAGCGGCTTATTACGGATTATTCCATTCCGTATCGCTGTTCAACAACGCCGGCTTCGATATCTTCGGCGATTTCCGCAGCTTTACGCCTTACGTGGACGACCCTGTTGTAAACCTGATCTCGATCGGGTTAATCATACTTGGGGGGTTAGGCTTCATCGTATTGTCGGATCTGCTGGATTACCGGAAGACAAGGCGGCTGACACTGCATTCCAAAGTCGTGCTGTCGATGTCGGCGGCCCTTATCGTAATCGGCACCGCGGTCATCTTCATTTTCGAATATACGAAGACGCTTTATCCGCTCGGGTGGGACGGCAAAATCTGGGCCTCCTTGTTTCAATCGGTATCGGCCAGATCCGCCGGCTCCAACACGCTCGTCGTCGCAGAGCTTCGACAGGCGACGCAATTTTTCATCGTGATGCTGATGTTTATCGGCGCATCGCCGGGGTCCGCCGGAGGAGGGATCAAGACGACCAC
This sequence comes from Paenibacillus darwinianus, assembly GCF_000598065.1. GTDB lineage: Bacteria > Bacillota > Bacilli > Paenibacillales > Paenibacillaceae > Paenibacillus_I > Paenibacillus_I darwinianus. Next base: position 37,011 of record NZ_KK082133.1, read on the forward strand.
GTTTACAGTGCTGATCGGAGCCGTGCTCGCGATGATCCGCGGCAAGGAAGATATCGTGCTGTTCAAGCAGCGCCTTGCCCGGGAGCGGATCTACAAAGCCTTGACGATTACGATGCTGTCGCTCGCGCTCGTCATCACCGTTACGATGATCCTGTCGGCGGTTGAGGATCGGCAGTTCATCCGGCTGCTGTTCGAGACGGTGTCCGCTTTCTCGACTGCCGGCCTGGATACCGGTCTGACGCGGCAATTGAGCGATTTCGGGAAGACCGTAATCTGCCTGACGATGTTCATCGGCCGTGTCGGTCCGCTGACGCTTGCTTACGCGCTCGGTCCGCGCACGGAAAAAGAACTGTACCGCCACCCGGAAGGCAAAATGATTATCGGATAGAATGGAGATCGGACAACGTGAAAAAGAACCAATTTGTCATCATCGGCATGGGCAGGTTCGGCTCGAGCCTCGGCAAAGAACTGATCGAGCTCGGCTATGAGGTGCTCGGCATCGATATGGATGAAGAAATCGTCAATGAGATGAGCCATGCGCTCACGCACACCGTAGCGGCAGACTCGACCGACGAGGAAGCGCTGCGTTCGCTCGGCGTCCGCAATTTCGACTGCGGCGTCGTGGCGATCGGCGACGATATTCAGGCCAGCATTCTGACGGCCATTCTGCTCAAGGATTTGGGCGTGAAGCAGGTGGTCGCCAAAGCGATGAGCGAACTGCACGGCCGCGTACTGGAGAAAATAGGCGTCGACCGCGTCATTTATCCCGAGCGCGACATGGGTGTGCGCGTCGCGCATCAGCTCGTATCGCCGAACCTGCTCGATTACATTGAGCTGTCCAAAGATTACACGATTGCGGAGCTGGCCGTGCCGAAATGCCTGGACGGCATGTCTTTGCAGGAGTTGAATCCGCGCGCCAAATTCGGATGCAGCATCGTCGCGATCAACAAATCTAACGGCGTCATCATTGCGCCTACCGCTGCGGATACGCTCCAGGAGAAGGACATCATGGTCGTCATCGGAACGAATCACCAAATTGATGCGTTTGAGGGCTCCGTGACGGCCAAATCGCGTTAGTCCATATTCATGCCGTACCATTCTCGATTGCGCACGATTCCAGCCGCCGGAGCGTCGCCTGCGGCTTTTACGCATGGCATGTGGCGGGAACCGCGGAAAATCCTCTACTTGCCGCGCGCAAAAAACGCGGCGATCGCCTCGACCCACAATTTGACGGACGGGTTCATCCGATCCGGCCCGGGATGAATGAGCGATGTGGTCCGTTTCGTCTCCTCCAGCTCCCTGACGGGGACGACTGTCAGGTCGTTGTCTTCCAGCAGCCGGTCGCGGATGTAGGACTTCGGGAGCAGTGTGCCCGCCCGGCAGGTGTGCATCAGTCGGAGGATCGCTTCGAACGAATCGATCTCCATCCGCACGTCCGGCTTCAGCTCGTATTTGGCGAACAGCTCGTCCGTGAGAATCCGGTACCAAGTGCCTTTGGCGAACAGGATCATCGGCAGGCCGTTCAGATCGGCGATGCTCATGGCCCCGGGGGCGGCATCGGTTACGTAGTGCCCGCGGGGCAGTGCAAGCTCCAGATGATCGTCGAATAGCGGCACGCAAAACAGCGCGGGATCGTCGATACGGGAGGCGACGATGCCGATATCGGCTTTGCTGTCGCGAACGAGCGAGACGATTTCATGCGTTTTGCCGGTGACGGCTTTAATATCGACCTCGGGATGCGATTCGGTCATCATCTGGATGAGATCGGGCAACGTCGTCTGGAGGGTCGTGAGGCTCGCGCCGATCAGAATCGAGGTCCGCCCCGGCGCGCCGTCTCCGCTGATCGTCTGCAGGAAGCGGAAATGGCGCCGCCGCGTCTCTAGCGCATAATCGTAAGTCAATTGGCCAACCCGCGTCAGCTCCAGGCGTTTGCCGACCCGTCTGAACAGGAGAACCCCGAGATCCTCCTCAAGCTTTGCCAGTTTGCGCGAAAGCGCCGGTTGTGACAGATTTAACAGCGTGGATGCCTTGTTCAGGCTTGACTGCTCGACGACTGTGGCGAAAAAGTGAAGCTCCTCCAGCATAACGGCCTCCTATATACGTAAAAGTTATAAGTTATTATAATAAATCGGCAATACCATTATAAGCGAAAAAGGAGTAGCATGAGAACTGTGGCATTTTTGTGTCGAACCTTGCATTGACGGTCCCGGGGTGCGGGAGTAAAATGTAAGATGGCTTACAGACGCTTGTCCAGTCGGGAAAGGAGAACGCTTACGTTATGAAAGGAAATTCGTATTACTCGCGCCGCATTCATTCGCTCCTCGGAGTGATCCCGCTCAGTATGTTCATCATCAGCCATATGCTGACGAACTTCTCGGCGGTTGAGGGAGGGGCGGAAGGCTTTAAGGCCGCCGTGAAATTTATTAACGGCTTGCCGATCGTGCTTGTGCTTGAAATTGTCGGCATCTGGCTGCCGCTGTTATTCCACGGCATTTACGGCTTGTATATCGCCTATCAATCGAACATCAACACCGGCCAGTTCCAATACGGCCGCAACTGGGCGTTCGCGCTGCAGCGGATTTCAGGGGTCATCACGTTCATTTTCGTGGCGTGGCATGTTTATCAGACGCGGATACAGGTGCTCCTCGGCAATATTTCGTACGGAGATCTCGGCGCGACGATGAATGCCATCGTGACCAACAACCTGTACTTCTTTTTTTACATGATCGGCGTGGTCGCTTCGATGTTCCATTTCTCCAACGGCATGTGGGCGTTCCTCGTTAGCTGGGGCATCACGGTCGGGCCGAGGGCGCAGCGTTTTTCTTCCTATGTATGGATGATTGTGTTTGTGATCGCAACCGGCATGTTCATGGCATCGCTGCTGGCTTTCCGGGGCGATGAATTTAAGGATGCGAGCGCGGCCGTCGAGACGCTGCGGACACTCGCCAATATTGGATAGTCTGCGAATAAGGAGCGAATCGAAATGGCTAAAAATAAAATCATCGTCGTAGGCGGCGGTCTTGCCGGTCTAATGGCTACCATTAAAGCCGCGGAAGCGGGCATGCACGTCGATTTGTTCTCCGTCGTGCCGGTCAAGCGCTCCCACTCGGTGTGCGCGCAAGGCGGCATTAACGGAGCGGTCAATACGAAGGGCGAAGGCGACTCCCCGTGGGAGCACTTTGACGATACGATCTACGGCGGGGACTTCCTCGCCAACCAACCGCCTGTTAAAGCGATGTGCGAAGCGGCGCCGGGCATCATTCACCTGATGGACCGGATGGGCGTTATGTTCAACCGGACGCCCGAAGGGCTGCTCGATTTCCGCCGGTTCGGCGGCACGAAGCATCACCGCACGGCATTTGCGGGCGCGACCACCGGCCAGCAGCTGCTGTATGCGCTGGACGAGCAGGTCCGCCGTTGGGAGACGGCAGGTCTGGTCACCAAATACGAGCATTGGGAATTCCTTGGCGCCGTGCTGGACGACGACGGCGTATGCCGCGGCGTTTCCGCGCAGGATCTGCGCTCGATGGAGGTTCATACGGTGGCGGCGGACGCGGTCATTCTGGCGACAGGCGGCCCCGGCATCATTTTCGGCAAAACGACGAACTCCGTCATCAACACGGGGACGGCGGCAAGCGCCGTGTATCAGCAGGGCGTCCATTACGCGAACGGCGAATTCATCCAGATTCACCCGACCGCGATTCCCGGCGACGACAAGCTGCGCCTGATGTCCGAATCGGCGCGAGGCGAAGGCGGCCGCGTCTGGACGTACAAGGACGGCAAGCCGTGGTACTTCCTTGAGGAGAAATATCCGGCGTACGGCAACCTCGTGCCGCGCGATATCGCGACCCGCGAAATTTTCGCCGTATGCGTCGACATGAAGCTTGGCGTGAACGGCGAGAACATGGTTTATCTCGACCTGTCGCACAAGGATCCGAAGGAGCTGGACGTGAAACTCGGCGGCATCATCGAAATTTACGAGAAATTCATGGGCGACGACCCGCGGAAGATTCCGATGAAAATTTTCCCGGCCGTGCACTATTCGATGGGCGGCATGTGGGTCGACTACAACCAGATGACGAACGTTCCCGGTCTGTTTGCGGCCGGCGAGTGCGAATATCAATACCACGGCGCGAACCGCCTCGGCGCGAACTCGCTCGTATCGGCGATTTACGGCGGCATGATGGCCGGACCGAAAGCGGTCGAATACATCAAAGGGCTGACGAAGTCGGCCGAAGACATCTCATCGTCGGTATTCGACCGCGAGAAGCAGCGCCACACCGCGAAATACGAGTCGATTATCGGGATGAACGGCACCGAGAACGCATATGTGCTGCATAAAGAGCTCGGCGAGTGGATGACGAACAACATGACCGTCGTGCGCTACAACAACAAGCTGCAGGAGACGATCGACAAGATTAAGGAACTGAAGCAGCGCTATGCGAAGATCAACATCAACGATACGGCGCGCTGGAACAATACCGGCGCCGCCTTTACCCGCCAGCTGTGGAACATGCTGGAGCTTGCCGAAGCCATGACGCTCGGCGGCCTGCTCCGGAACGAAAGCCGCGGCGCGCATTACAAGCCGGAGTTCCCGGAGCGCAACGACGACGAGTTCATGAAGACGACGAAGGCGACCTGGACGCCGGACGGCCCGAAAATCAGCTACGAGGACATCGACGTCTCGCTGATCAAGCCGCGTAAACGCGACTATTCGAGCGACAAGAAGAAAGGAGAATAACGATGGCGGAGACAACTACGGCTACGGCTGCGGCCGGCAAAACGATCAAGTTCATTATCACCCGTCAGGACAGTCCCGATGCCGCTCCTTACACGGAAACGTTCGAAGTGCCTTACCGCGCGAACATGAACGTCATCAGCGCGCTTATGGAGATTCAGCGCAGCCCGTTGAACGCCGAGGGCAAGCAAACCGCGCCGGTCTGCTGGGAATCCAACTGTCTGGAGGAAGTGTGCGGCGCCTGCTCGATGATCATCAACGGCAAGCCGCGCCAGGCCTGCTCGGCGCTGATCGATAAGCTCGAGCAGCCGATCCGGCTAGAGCCGATGCGCACGTTCCCGGTCGTTCGCGATCTGGTCATCAACCGCGAGCGCATGTTCAATGCGTTGAAGCGCGTGAAGGCGTGGATTCCGATCGATGGCACGTACGATCTGGGCCCGGGACCGCGCATGGCGGAGACGAAGCGCCAATGGGCGTACGAGCTGTCCAAGTGCATGACCTGCGGCGTCTGCCTCGAAGCCTGCCCGAACGTGAACGACCGGACGAGCTTTATCGGACCAGCGGCGATTTCGCAGGTACGGCTGTTCAACGCTCATCCGACGGGCGAGATGAACAAGGAAGAACGTCTCGAGACGCTGATGGAAGACGGCGGCATCGAGGGCTGCGGCAACTCGCAGAACTGCGTGCGCGCATGCCCGAAGGGCATTCCATTGACGACCTCGATCGCAGCAATCAACAAGGATACGACAAAGCATATGTTCAAGCAATGGCTCGGTATGTAATAACGAAGTCGGCTCCAGCTTGGCAACTCAAGCTACAGCGATTCAAGAGTGATAGATGAACGCTGCAACAGGGCGCCCGGACACTGTCCGGGCGTTTTTGCGCGCTTTTCAGCGTGCCGCATGCTCGACGACCGGATGTCGACCTGCTAGGGGCCGTTTTCCATCTTCACATCGCGAACAATTCATTGAAAGGGTTTACAGATCCGGTTTGATCCGGTATATATGAGAATATCGATTGGTTTTTACGAGGTTCGCGGACGGAGGTCTGACAGATGGATAAAAAATATGTGCTGGCGCTCGATCAGGGGACTACCAGCTCAAGGGCGATCCTGTTCGGCAAGGCTGGCGGCATCGTGGCGATCGCGCAGAAGGCATTAACGCAGTTCTATCCCCAGCCCGGCTGGGTCGAGCATGACGCAATGGAAATATGGGCGACGCAGAGTGGGGTAGCCCGCGAGGTGCTGGAGCGCGTCGGCGTCCGTCCGCAGGAAATTGCCTCGATCGGTATTACTAACCAGCGGGAAACGGTTGTGATTTGGGATAAGCACACCGGCAAGCCAATCCATCATGCTATCGTGTGGCAGGACCGGCGGACGGCCGGCATTTGCGACGACTTGAAGCAGCGCGGGCTGGAGACGTACATCAAGGAAAATACGGGCCTTGTCGCAGACGCCTATTTCTCGGGCACCAAGATCAAATGGCTGCTGGATAACGTGCCGGGCGCGCGTGAAAGGGCCGAGCGGGGGGAGCTGCTTTTCGGAACGGTCGATACGTGGCTGATCTGGAACCTGACCCGGGGCCGGGAGCACGCGACCGATTATTCCAATGCGTCCCGGACGCTGCTCTACAATATCAAGGCGCTTCAATGGGATGAAAAGCTGCTGAAGGAGCTGGACATCCCCGCCTCCATGCTGCCGGAGGTGAAGCCTTCGTCGGGCCCGTTCGGCTTGACAGATGAACACACGTTCGGCGGGGCGGAAATTCCGATCACAGGGGTTGCCGGCGATCAGCAGGCGGCGCTGTTCGGCCAAACCTGCTTCGCGTCCGGTATGGCCAAAAACACCTACGGCACCGGCTGCTTCATGCTGATGAACACCGGCGAGCGCGCCGTCGCTTCCAAGTGCGGCCTTTTGACTACGATTGCGTGGGGCATTGACGGCAAGGTGGAATATGCTCTGGAAGGCAGCATTTTCATCGCGGGGGCAGCCGTGCAGTGGCTTCGCGACGGCCTTAAGCTCATCGATTCGGCGGCGGATTCCGAATACTATGCGAGTACGGTTAAGGATACGGGCGGCGTTTACGTCGTGCCGGCCTTCGCCGGACTTGGCGCGCCCTATTGGGACATGTATGCAAGAGGCGCGATCTTCGGTTTGACGCGCGGCTCGGGCAAAGGCCATCTCGTGCGCGCGACGTTGAACTCGCTGGCCTATCAAACGAAGGATGTGCTGCGCGCGATGGAGAGCGATTCCGGGCTCCGGCTGCAATCGCTTCGAGTGGACGGAGGCGCCACTGCCAACAACCTGCTGATGCAGTTCCAGGCGGACATTCTCGGCGTTGATGTATGCAGGCCGCAGGTGACGGAAACGACGGCGCTCGGAGCCGCCTATCTGGCAGGGCTCGCCGTTGGCTTCTGGGACCGATCGGAGCTGATGTCCAATTCAACGACGGATACCCGGTTCGCTCCCCATATGGAGGAAGCCGTCCGCACGAAGCTGTATAACGGCTGGAAGAAAGCGGTCAAGCGGACAATGGAATGGGAAAAGGAAGAGGAGTAACGGCGCGCTGCGCCATATCACGCCAACTGACGCTTACCGCGGTAAGGAGAGACTTTTTATGAACGAGCTGCCGTTTGCTGCAACCGAACGAACGTCTACACTGAAACGTATGTCGGAGCATCCGCTCGATTTGCTGGTCATCGGCGGAGGCATCACAGGCGCCGGCATTGCGCTGGATGCGGCATCGCGCGGCCTGCGCGTCGGTCTGGTGGAAAAGCAGGATTTCGCCGCAGGCACGAGCAGCCGGTCCACGAAGCTGATCCATGGCGGCCTGAGATACTTGAAGCAGGGCGAAATCAGGCTGGTGCGAGAGGTTGGCCGCGAGCGGGCGATTTTATACAGAAATGCGCCGCACCTTGTGATTCCGGAGAAAATGCTGCTGCCGCTCGTCGAGCGCGGCACCTATGGCAAGTGGGCGACCTCCGTCGGGCTGTGGATTTACGACCGTTTGGCCGGTGTCGGCCGGAAGGAACGGCGCGTCATGCTGAGCAAACAGCGGACGGAGCATGTCGAGCCGCTGCTGCGGCGCGATATTTTGAGGGGGGCCGGCCTGTATATCGAATACCGGACCGATGATGCCCGCTTGACGATCGAGGTGATGAAAACGGCCGGCCGGCTTGGCGCGTTGTGCGTCAATTACGCCGAAGCGACCGGGCTGGTTTACGAGGACGGCAAGCTGACGGGGGCCGACGTAACCGATCTCATCACCGGAGGCTCCCATCGCATTTCGGCGGCCAAAGTGGTCAATGCGGCGGGCCCGTGGGCGGATCAACTGCGGGCCGAGGATAAGTCGTTATCGGGCAAACGTCTCCATCTGACCAAAGGCGTTCATCTGGTCGTCCCGCACGAGAAGCTGCCGCTCAAGCAATCGGTCTATTTCGACGTGCCGGACGGACGCATGATTTTTGCGATTCCGCGCGGCCGCGCCGTCTACGTCGGCACCACCGATACGAATTACGAGGGCAATCTGGAGGCGCCCGTGCTCACACAGGCCGATGCGGCCTACCTTTTGAACGCCGTAAACCATATGTTCCCCGAGGCGAAGCTGCAGCAAAAGGACATTGAATCGGGCTGGGCGGGACTCCGGCCGTTGATCCATCAGGAGGGCAAGTCGCCGTCCGAGCTGTCGCGGAAGGACGAAATTTTTTTGTCGCCATCCGGTCTTATTACGATTGCGGGCGGCAAGCTGACCGGTTACCGGAAAATGGCGGAGCGCGTCGTGGATCTGGTTGCCGGACAGCTGCGGCAGGAGTACGGAAAGGTGTTCAAAGATTGCCATACGGATACAATCGTGCTGGCGGGTGGTGAATTCGGCTCCGCAGAAGCGATCCCTTCGTTTATTGACGGTTTATGCGATTCGGATATCGGCCGCACTGCGGGAAGGAAGCGTGTAGAAGCGCTCGTTTATAAATACGGGACGAATGCCAAGGAAGTGCTGCGGCGTGCCGAAGAGAGCCCGCCGGGGCTTGTCGGAACGCCGTCGGATCCCGATACGACGCTGCTGCTCGCGGAGGCCGACTATTGCATGACGGACGAAATGTGCACCGGCCTGGATGATTTTTTCGTCCGCAGAACGGGGATGCTGCTGTTCGACCGCCACGCGGTCGCTGCGGGGCTCGAGCTTGTAGGCGAATGGATGGCTGCTCGGCTGCAATGGGGAGAAGACCGGAAGCGCCGGTTATTTGCCAGCTTCCGGGAGGAGAGCGCCGCGGCGGCAACGATTCACGAGGCATAGCGGCATGAAAAAAGACTGCGTAAGCGCTTGGCGCCTACGCAGTCTTTTATTTTGTACGGAGCGGCGCGGACGGCTTACATCCACGCCTCGCCCCATTCCTGGATGGATTCGATTACGGGCTCGAGTCCGAGTCCCTTTTTGGTCAATTCGTATTCGATCCGTACCGGCATTTCCGGGTAGACATTGCGCTTCACAACATCAAGAACCTCGAGCTCCTTCATGCGGTCGGTCAGCATTTTGTCGCTCATCTCCGGGATCTGCTCCTTGATCTCCTTGAACCTTTTCGGTCCGCCGAGCAAGACGCGGATGATGAGTCCCGTCCATTTTTTGCCGAGCAGTTCAGCAGCGGATTCGTATTTTGGGCACATTTTTGAGTAGTCCACCGGTTTCACCCCACTTTAAGTAACTATATTGTATCACGCAGGGTCATAAAAAGTAAGAAAAAAAACGACAATTCCGGCACGAATATAAAAATAATAATATACTTTACTAAAGTAAGTATATTATTATAATATTGCGTTTTCCGGTGCCGGCGATTACTCGCTTGACGCGCTCCGGTCCAATTGATTCGACGGGCTAGAGGATGCGGCGCGGATGAAAATGTGACATACTAAGGATATCGAACGCGGATGAGGTGAACCGATGAGCGAGAATCCGAAGCTGGGCGGGCAGGACGAGCAGTCCTCCGAGCCCCGTAAAGTGTCGCTGGCCGACGCCGTCAAGCGCAAGCTGGCCCGGCAAAAGGCAAGAACAGGCGGCCGCGGCGGGCAAGTCCCGGCAAAGCTTTCAGCCTGACGGTATTCAGAAGATGAAAAGCCAAAAGACGAAAAAAACGAATAACCAAAAGAGACGGACGGGCGTATAGCCCGTCTTTTCTCATCCGCGGAGTAAACAGTCAGCTGTAAGGTTAGCGACTCATTCTCCCGCCGGAACTGCCGGCCGTACTCTCCATGCAGATGAAGGACGGCATTTGTTACACAATTGAAATGGTTCTGTTATGGTACCTTCACATTGGTGGGCTATTATAATAAGCAAGACCCCCTTTTTTATATACCTTATTGGGACCCGACCGCTCGCGGCAGGGTCCATTTTTTTATCGAATAAAGGATGTAAAACAATATAAAATGGGGCTCCCGCGGTTACAGCGGAACCGTCACCGGACGTTTCTGACGGTAAAACACCCAGTGGCGGAATCCGATCTCCTTGAGCCGTTGCCGGACCAGTTCCCAATCCTCGCCGACGCGTCCCGGATGATGCGCATCCGAGCCGAACGTGACGTCGACGCCAAAATGAAGCGCGCGCTCCAGAATTGCATCGGCCGGATACCAGCCGCCGCAGTCCTTCGTCGAGCCCGACGTATTGATTTCGATGGCGATGCGGTTGTCCGCAGCCGCCTTCAGGGCGTCGTCGACCGCATCGTGCGCGGCGATATCGGAGAAGGCGGGATAATAGCCCTTCATCGCGTCGATATGACCGAGAACCTGGAAAATTCCGCTTCGCGCCGACTGCTCGATCAGCCGGTAATAGCTCGTTTTATCCTCCACATGTCTGTTCTCCGACAGCCCCTTCCACCGGTTCCGGTTGAAAATGCTGACCCCGCCCACCTGATGCACCGATCCGATGATGTAATCGAACGGATACACCTCGTAAGCGGTCCGGTAAACATGGGCGTGCTCCGGGAAAAAATCGGATTCGACACCGAGCAGCACCTCGATCCGGTCCTTGTATTTTTCCTTCAAGCCCAGAATCTCGTGCACATAGTCCGCGAATTCGCTTCGCGCCATTGCAATCCGCGGCTGAGGACGGTCCAGTTCGTGCGCGAAATAAGGGGAATGGTCCGATATGCCAATTGCGGTCAAGCCTGCTTCAATCGCCGATTTGATATAGTCCTCGATCGTGCCCTCCGCGTGGCCGCACCGCAAATGGTGGGTGTGCAGGTCGAATTTCATACGGCTGCCGCCTCCTCCTATATGCTCGAAGCCTATTCGCTGCTGACGAATTGGTGCTCCGGCATGCCTTTCAAATCGCTTAGAAACTGCTGCATCGCCGAATTCAAATATCTGCCCGATTTGTAAATGAGGCCGACCGGATGGGTCGCTTCGAGCTCGGGAACCTTGATCATTTGCAGCGAGCCCCGCTTAAGCTCGCCCGCGATGGACAGCTTGGAGACGATGGCCGCCCCGAGATTGATCTCGACCATCCGCTTGACTTCCTCGCTGCTGGTCAGCTCCATGACGATATTCGGCTGGATGTCGTATTTGCGGAACAGCTGGTCCACGAACCTTCTTGCCAGCGTATCGGGGGAAAGCATGATGAACGGAATGTCCTTTAGTTTGTCCACGGTCGTATGCTTCGAACCGCCAAGCGGATGGTCCGGAGAGACGATGAGCTCGAATGTATCGTAATAGAGCGCGGACGACAATAAATTCGGATTGCGTTCGGATAGATAGGTTATTCCGATATCTATTGTATTGTTCTCAACGCTAGCCATGACGACCGAGGATGGCATGGTATGGATCGTCGTCTTGATCAGCGGGAACTGGTTCTGAAAGTAAGAGAGAACACGCGGCAGTATCTGAATGGCAAAAGACGAGGTCGTGCCGAGCACGATATGGCCTTGCGGCGTTTCGTTCAAGTCGGACAGCTTCTGCTTGAGCTCTTCGACAATGGCGAGAATCCGTTCGGCATGCTCGAGAAAAACCTGGCCGCGGTCGGTCAGCGTCACGGGTTGATTGCGGTCGATCAGCACCGTCTTGAATTCGTCTTCCAGGCTTTTGATCTGCGCGGATACGGCGGGCTGAGTCAAGTTGAGGAGCTCGCCGGCTTTGCGGAAGCTCATCGTCTTGGAGATGGTCAATAGCGTTTCAAGCTGGCTGATATTCAACGTCGTTCACTCCCCTGGCCGCTCGCCTCATGGTTACATCACAACGGCATAGTATTATTATAGGCTATCCGTTTGCTGGCGGCAATTTGGCCGGCGTCTTTGGGCGGACGCGGCAGGATTGGTACGAGGGCTGTCAAATGTTTTCGCTTAGCAACACATCGTTCCGCTTTTGTGACGACGATCCTGGCGGTCATGCCGGTATTTTACGAATCGGTCGCAGGCGGGATAGCGTGGCACCGGCAACGAGGAAATAAGCGACGTCATGCAGGTTAGAGCGTGAAGATGGGCCGGCAACGAGGAAATAAGCGACGTCATGCAGGTTAGAATGTGAAGATGGGCCGGCAACGAGGAAATAAGCGACGTCATGCAGGTTAGNNTGTGAAGATGGGCCGGCAACGAGGAAATAAGCGACGTCATGCAGGTTAGAGCGTGAAGATGGGCCGGCAGCGAGGAAATAAGCGACGTCATGCAGGTTAGAGCGTGCGGTGCCGACAACCATGCACGAAATGAACCCCCCGCGTCTTTCAGACCGCGGGGGGTTATGTGTTCTTGTTGCAATCTTTACAGCCAATCCTTCTTGCGGAAAATGTAGAACATGCCGAAGCCGAGAATCAGCATGAAAGCGAGCAGAACCAAGGATCCGCCGGGCGAATTCAGGCCGGGAATGTAATCGAAGTTCATGCCGTATATCCCGGTCAGAAAGGTGAGCGGCATGAAAATCGTGGTCAACGCGGTGAACACGCGCATGATTTCGTTCGCGCGGGCAGCCAGGCTCGATTGATACGCCTCGCGCAGGTTGCTCATCAGATCGCGGTAGGTCTCGAACGCCTCCGCAATCTTGACCGCGTTCTCATAAATATCGTGAAAATATTTCTGCAGCTGGTCGTCAATCAGCTTGAGGTCGCGCTTGTTGAGGGCGGCAATGACCTCCTTCTGCGGGCCGAGCACCTTTTTCAGCCACAGAATCTCGCCTCGCAAGCCGATGATTTCTTCCAGATGCGACTTCTTTGTGTGCATGAGGATGTCTTCCTCAAGCTTCTCGATGCGGGCGTCGATCCGGTCGCCGACGACGAAATAATTGTCGACCACAAGGTCGACGATATGATAGAGAAACCGGTCGGGCCGGTTGACCTCATGTTCGAGCAGCAGCGGCTTGACCGCGCGCAGCTCGTTGATTTTCTGCTTCGTAACGGTAATGATATAATGGCGCCCAAGAAAAATGTTCAGCGCGCGCAGAAAAATTTCTTCGTCGTCGAACCGGATGCTGTTGATGACGATAAAATAATGGCCGTCGTGCACTTCGATTTTGGGGCGCTGCTCCTCTTCGGTCAGACTGTCCTCCACGGCCAGCTCATGCAGGCCGAAAAGCGGCTGCAGCACCGCCAGATCCTCCACGTCCGCGTCGATCCAATAAAAGCCTTCAATCGGCGGAACCAGTGCGGCCTGAATGTCTTCCTCCACTGTAAATACGCCGTTGTTAACCAGCCGGATTTTCATCCGCGTTCACTCCTCTCACTCGTCCGTGATCCCGCCCAAGGGCGCGGATATCGGTCGGGCGGCAGAGGTCGCGGCGAAATGCGCGGCTGCGCTCACGATAACGGCAAGAGCAGCACGATCATAGCCGGCTTCCGGGCCCGGACGATATCCGATTATCCATCCACTTGCACAAGCAGCCGCCAGGTCTAGATCGGTCGCCTTCCATAATCGCAAGCACTCCTTCGACGTCAATTTTCGGCACCCGCCGGGGGCCAAAGGTGTCAATCCTTGTCTAGTATACTCCCGCCCGTCCACTCCATACAAGCACGAAAACGGGTGCGAACGCTCATCGTCAGTTTATTCCTTCTGCGGGCAAAGGTGACGGTGGAGCGTGCCCCTATCGCTGGCGGCAACAACATGGTGGCGGCAACGGTTCTTGACGAGGGTGACGGAATGCGATACACTAAAACACAACGAAAGTTCACCGACAATTGAATATTTTCTTTCTTATCAAGAGCAGGCGGAGGGACTAGCCCGATGAAGCCCGGCAACCGGCGAAAAGCACGGTGCTAATTCTTGCGGAAACATACGTTTCTGGGAGATGAGAGAGGGACATGCGTGTATTCAACCGACCCTTTCTCTGCTGAGAGAGGGTCTTCTTTTTGCTCTCTCCCGTCGTTAAGTTTATGCAACCATTACTCAGAAGGAGTGAGCCTTAATGCCGATTAAAATCCCGGACAGCTTGCCGGCCAAAGAAATTTTAGCGAATGAGAATATTTTCGTCATGGACGAATCCGTCGCCTATCAACAGGACATCCGTCCGCTCCGCATCGCGATTCTGAATCTGATGCCGACCAAGGAAACGACGGAAACCCAGCTGTTGCGCCTGATCGGAAATACGCCGCTGCAGGTGGAGGTCGTGCTGCTTCATCCGAAGACCCATACGTCCAAAAATACGTCCGCCGATCATCTGGAGTCATTCTATAAAACGTTCGACGAGATCGCCCATCAATATTACGACGGCATGATCATCACCGGCGCGCCGGTCGAGCATCTGCCGTTTGAAGAGGTCACGTATTGGGAAGAGCTGAAGGACATTATGGATTGGTCACGGCGTTCGGTCACATCGACGTTCCACATTTGTTGGGGGGCCCAGGCCGGACTTTATCACCACTACGGCGTTCCGAAATACGACGTGCCCGAGAAAATATTCGGCGTTTTCCCGCACACGCTGGAGAAACGCAACGTGCCGCTGCTGCGCGGCTTCGACGAGCTTTTCTTTGTCCCGCAATCTCGCCATACGGATGTGCTTCGCTCGGATATTGACAAGGTCGCCGATCTTGAGGTGCTCTCGGAGTCGGCGGAGTCCGGCGTTTACCTGGTCGCGTCGAAGGACGGGAAACAAATTTTCGTCACCGGCCATTCGGAGTACGATCCGCTGTCGCTGAAATGGGAGTACGACCGGGACAAGGCCAAGGGGCTGCGGATCCAAGTGCCGAGGAACTATTTTCCGGGCGATGATCCGGCGAAGCATCCGCTGTCCTCGTGGCGCGCGCACGCCAACCTGCTGTTCTCGAACTGGCTGAACTATTATGTGTACCAGCAGACACCGTACGATTTGGGCGCAAACATCTAAGCCGCTGGGCTTATATTGTTTTTGTTTTTTATCTAAACTAAATCGACTAAGGAGCATCCGTTCATGAAAATCGAAAGCCGTTTGGCACAAATCGGTTCGCAAAAGGAACCCGTTACGGGAGCGGTAAGCTTCCCGGTCTATCAGGCTACCGCGTTCCGTCATCCGAAGCTTGGCGAAAGCACGGGCTTCGACTATTCCCGAACGAAAAACCCGACCCGCGCCGTGCTGGAAGCGGCGGCGGCCGAGCTGGAGAGCGGCGACGCCGGGTTTGCCTGCAGCTCCGGCATGGCGGCGCTTCAAACGATCTTTGGGCTGTTCGGCCAAGGCGACCATCTGCTGGTGTCGCTTGATCTGTACGGCGGCACCTACCGGCTGCTGGAGAAAATCATGACGCGCTTCGGCGTGACCGCCTCCTACGTCGATACGAACGATATCGACGGGCTTGAGGCGCTTCGCCTGCCGAACACGAAGGCGATTCTGATCGAAACGCCGACTAACCCGCTCATGATGATTACCGATGTGGAGCGGGTAAGCGCATGGGCCAAAAGCAAGGGGCTGCTCGTCATCGTCGACAATACGCTGCTGACGCCCTTCTTCCAACGCCCGATCGAGCTGGGAGCGGACATCGTCGTCCACAGCGCGACCAAATATTTGGGCGGCCATAACGATGTGCTCGCAGGGCTTATCGTTACGAAGGGCAAGGAGCTGTCCGAGCAGATGTTTTTCCTGCACAATTCGATGGGTGCGGTGCTCGGGCCGCAGGATTCGTGGCTGCTGATGCGCGGCATGAAGACGCTGGCGCTTCGCATGGAACGCCATCAGTACAATGCGACGCGGATCGCCGATTTTCTGCTTGAGCATCCGGCGGTCGAAGAGGTGTATTACCCGGCGCTGCCGCACCACCCGGGACATGATGTCCAGAACCGGCAGTCGTCCGGCAATACCGGCATTTTCTCGTTCCGCCTGAAGGACGCCCGCTATGTCGAGCCGATTCTCCGGCACATCAAGCTGATCGCGTTCGCCGAAAGCCTCGGCGGGGTCGAATCGCTTATGACGTATCCGGCCGTTCAGACGCATGCGGACATCCCGGAGGAGATCAGGCGGCAGATCGGCGTCGACGACCGACTGCTCCGCTTCTCGGTAGGCATTGAGCATGCGGACGATTTGATTGAAGATCTGGCGGGCGCGCTCGAAGCGGCCCAACGGGAAATCGGGGAGTGATCGGATATGACGGGCAAACCATATGATTTTGACCGGGTCGTTCCCCGCGGGGGCACGGCTTCCTATAAGTGGGACCAGTCGGAGAAGCTGTTCGGCCGGGCCGATATTTTACCGCTGTGGGTCGCCGATATGGATTTTGAGCCGCCCCGCGAGGTGGTCGAGGCGATCACGAAGCGGGCGCAGGAAGGCGTCTACGGCTATACGATCCGTACGGATGATTACTATGAGGCGGTGAGCGGCTGGCTGTCCCGTCGCCACAACTGGGCGGTCGAGCATGACTGGATCAGCTCGAGCCCCGGGATCGTGCCGGCGCTGAGCATGATCGTCCAGGTCTTCACGAAGCCGGGAG
Organism: Paenibacillus darwinianus; assembly: GCF_000598065.1. GTDB lineage: Bacteria > Bacillota > Bacilli > Paenibacillales > Paenibacillaceae > Paenibacillus_I > Paenibacillus_I darwinianus. The sequence goes on from NZ_KK082133.1 coordinate 53,607, forward strand.
ACGGCATCATTCTGCAATCGCCCGTGTATTATCCGTTCTATGACGTGATCCGGATGAACGGCCGTACGGTGGTGGACAACGCGCTTCAATTGCAGGACGGCCGGTTCACGATGGATTTCGAGCTGCTAGAGCGGCAGGCGGCGGAAGGGGCCAAGCTGCTGCTGCTGTGCTCGCCGCACAATCCGGGCGGCCGCGTCTGGACGCGGGAAGAGCTGGAGCGGCTCGGCGAAATTTGTCTCCGGCACGGCGTTCTGGTGGTGGCCGACGAAATTCACCACGATCTCGTATTCGGCGGACACCGCCATACGCCGTTTGCATCGATTTCGGACGCGTTCGCGCACAATTCCATCACCTGTATCGCGCCGAGCAAGACGTTCAATCTGGCCGGCTTGCAGGCGGCGTCGGTCA
>NZ_KK082133.1:54114-56763 GCF_000598065.1 Paenibacillus darwinianus
TGCAGGCGGCGTCGGTCATTATACCGAACGAGCCGCACAGACAAAAGTACAACCGTGCGCTCAAGACGCTGTCGCTGCATATGGAAAGCTTTTTCGGCTTGACCGCGGTTGTCAGCAGCTACACGCATGGCGATGAGTGGCTGGACCAGCTGCTCGTTTATTTGGAAGGCAATCTGCAGACGCTGCTCGATTATTTGGAGCGCCACCTTCCCGAAGTGAAGCCGATCCGGCCGGAAGGGACCTATATGGTCTGGCTCGATTGCCGCGCCGTTTCGGAGGATCCGCAGGAGCTGAAGCGGTTGATGTTCGAGCGGGCGGGCGTCGCATTCAGCGAAGGCTCCGTGTTCGGCAAGCAGGGCGCAGGATTCCTGCGCGTCAATGTCGCATGCCGGCGTGCGCTGCTGGTCGAGGCGCTCGGCCGCTTCGCCGAAGCGGTTCGCGAATCGAGGCCTCTCAGGTGACTGAGCGGGCCTTTTTGTGCTAATATACTTATTATAGTAAGTCTCATTGTGATGAGGCAGAGAGGGAGCGTTAGGCTCCCGGAAGAAGGAGGGGTCCGAACGATATGAGTCAAGTGGACCGCATACTGGAGCAAGCCTTGCTTGGAGAACGGCTCAGCGTGGAGGATACGACGGCGCTGTTCGAATCGGATCAGATCGAGAAAATAGGACATGTCGCCAACCAGCTCATGCTGCGGCGCCATCCGGAGCCGATTACCACATTTGTGGTCGGCCGGAACATTAACTATACAAACGTGTGCGATGTCTACTGCCGTTTCTGCGCCTTCTACAGGCCGCCGGGTTCGGCAGAGGGCTACGTCCTGCCGGACGAGACGATTTTCACCAAAATCCGGGAAACGATGGACGTCGGCGGAACGGAAATACTGATGCAGGGCGGCACGAACCCGAACCTGCCGTTCAGCTATTACACCGATCTGTTGCGCGCGATCAAGCAGCGGTTTCCGGATATTACGATGCATTCGTTCTCGCCGGCGGAAATCCATAAGATGAAGGACGTTTCCGACGGCCTGACGCTCGAGCAAGTGGTCCGCGCGCTGCATGAGGCGGGACTTGACTCGCTGCCGGGCGGCGGTGCGGAAATTCTGGACGACCGGACCCGCCGCAAGATCAGCAAGCTGAAGGGCTCTTGGACCGACTGGATGGACGTCATGAAGACGGCTCACCGGATCGGCATGAACACGACGGCGACCATGGTTATCGGCTTCGGCGAGTCGATGGAAGAGCGGGCGCTGCATCTGCACCGGGTGCGCGACGCGCAGGATGAGTGCCTTGCGAACGGCTACGCGTCCAAAGGCTTCCTGGCCTTCATCCCGTGGACGTTCCAGCCGGACAACACGAACATGAAGCGGGAGAAGGCGACACCGGAGGAATACCTCAAGACGTTGGCGATCAGCCGGATTACGCTCGACAACATCGACAATTTCCAGTCATCCTGGGTAACGATGGGGCCGGAGGTCGGCAAGCTGTCGCTGAGTTATGGCTGCAACGATTTCGGCAGCACGATGATCGAGGAGAACGTCGTGTCCGCTGCCGGAACGACGCACAAGGTCAACATCGGGGTGATTCTCCAGCTCATCCGCGAGTGCGGCAAAATTCCCGCGCAGCGCAATACGCGCTACGAGCTGCTCAAGGTTTATAACGAAACGGACGACGTCGCGCAAGATTTCGTCATGCAGAACTGAATCGATCACGCTTTGAAGCCTGACGCTTGCCAGCGTCGGCTTTTTTGACACGCCAGAATTTATAAATTTTCGGGGGGGAGGTCTTCCGCCTTATTTTTGTTTTTGGTAAGGTTAGGGTATGGAAACGAACATGTTGAAACGAATCTTCTTTGATGAGCATGGGCATTGGGACCGATTTGCAGAAAAACACAAGGATAAGCTTCGTCCCAATGTTCTGAAGGAAGTGGAGAAGTTTCGCAAATGTGGAGATCCCCGAAATGGCTTTAAGCTGCTGGTTTGCGAAGGATGCCATGACCTGCGGCTTGTTCCGTATCGCTGTAAAGGGAGATTCTGTACGACATGTTCATGCGGAGAGACAGAAGAGTGGGCAAGGTTACTTGAGCAGGATGTATTCCGAGTTAACCACCGCCATGTCGTCTTCACGATAGACGAAGGATTGCGCGAAGTATTTCTGCTCCATCGGGAAAAATTGCTCAAAGAATTTATGGATGAGGCTGTTCGTGTCGTCAAAGCGTATTTTGAGAAGAAGCACAAGGTAACTCCCGGAATTATAGCTGGGTTGCATACTTTTGGGGCACGGCTGAACTTCAATCCTCATGTACACATGCTCGTAACGATGGGGGGAATGAAGAAGAACGGCGAGTGGAAAACGTACGATTTCATTCCGTTCGAGATGCTGCGCAAACAATGGCAGACGGTCGTATTAAAACTCATACGCCGAAAGCTAAGCGAGCAAGAGAAAAAGCAAGTGCAATCCCGTTTGCAAAAAGCCTACTCCGAAAACGGGGAAGGTTTCTATGTGCATGCCCCGAAACAGAAAGGGAACGTGAAACAGCAGCTTGGATACATCGGACGTTACATGAGAAGACCCGCGATAGCGGTTAGCCGGATAGAAGCGTATGATGGAAAAAGGGTTACATTTCGTTACCGGGATAAAACAGACGGAG
>NZ_KK082134.1:0-5769 GCF_000598065.1 Paenibacillus darwinianus
TGATCGTCCGCCGTCTCGCCGTCGCCGTCTGATTGCCCTTGGTCGTCCGCTGTCTCGCCGTCGCCGTCCGATTGCCCCTGATCGTCCGCCGTCTCGCCGTCGCCGTCCGATTGTACTACCGGCGCATTATTCGCCGCAAACGCCGAGCTGATTACCGAGCCTGCAACAACGGTCAGCGCCATGATCAGAAGTGCACTCCACAGCCATTTCTTTTTCATCTTTATACCTCCTCGTTGATTGGTGTGCCTTGTTTCCTATCTAACTATACCTTCAGGCAAATGGGACCGACCTTAGAGCCCTATTAGAATTTGATGAGAAAGTTCGAGATGACGGCAAGAAGCCCCGATCGGCTGATCGGAGCTTCTTGCGCTCTATGCGGAGCTACAGAATTTCCCGCGCGGTGATATACCTGTTCAACCAGTAAGGCCTTCTCCACGTGGTGACGGTAACCCCCGGGGGCGATTTATACGTGTTAAGCATTTTGCCGTTTCCGATATCCATGCCTACATGCCCGACACGATTATCGGAATACCGGTCCCGCCGGAAAAAAATCAAATCTCCCGGTTCAATCTCGCTGCGCGTCAAGCTTCTTCCCCTTCTTGCCTGTGTTCTGCTCGTTCTGGGCAAACGCACCCCATTCTTTCCAAAAATATATTGCAGGTAAGAAGAGCAATCAAATCTTTTACTCGCGGGATATGGTGCAGCCCCGAATTTGTAAGGCGTCCCGCGCAGACTGCTGCCTAACTTAATAATTGCCGGCGCTAGCTCGGGTTCCTGCTTGATTTTCGCTCGAGAGCGGGAGGATGGTCTGGCGGTATCCATCGGATCAAACGGAATCATCGGAATAATGACTTTCGTGCCTGATGGAATCGGTTCTCTGAGGTTCCGGTTCACGGCCTTCAGTCGGACTGTGGTTGTATTTAAAAGTCTGGATAGACTTCTCAACGTGTCCCCTGCAAGCGTTATGAACATACGTCCCGGCTGCCTGATGCATACCCTTTTGGCCTTGAGGTTTAAGATAGTGTCCACGTTAAATATACGGTTGATCGAACGCAGGCTCAAAAATCGGCATTTTTGAAACCAAACGACAGGATCGATCCGAAAGGTTGTCGCTTCCCTTCGCACCAGCGATCCATTTCTCGGTAACGTGATAAGTTCGGAGCCGTCCGTGATTGAGAAGCTGGTCTTATTGGACCGCAGAATGTCGTACTCAAGTATTTCCAATACATCCTTTACCGGCAAGTAATGAAGGCCGTTCCTCGTCAGCAGCCGAATATTGCTCGATACTCTCCGCGATCTTACGAAATAATCTTTTTGAAACAATACAATTTTAACGCTCTGAGCCACAAATGCCATTAAATCCGCACCATCCTTCCTTTCCGTTTCCCCTATTATATTCACGGCCGTGCTCAGACGTTTACTACACGAAAGATCTCTATACAGACAAAAATGCTTCTCAACAAGTCCGACTCGAACTCGTGAGAAGCATTTTTTATTGCAACTGGTCAAAATGTGGTCAAATGACGTTGTCTACCTTGAAATTCCTTGCTACACAAGGGATCTCAGGTTAGCTTACATCATGCCGCCCATGCCACCCATACCGCCCATGCCGCCCATATCAGGCATGCCTGGCTTGTCTTTCTCCGGCTTGTCGGCGACAACCGCTTCGGTCGTCAGGAACATAGCCGCAACGGAAGCTGCGTTCTGCAGGGCGGAACGCGTAACCTTCGCAGGGTCGACGATACCCGACTCAAACATGTTGACCCACTCGCCGGTAGCGGCGTTGTAGCCGATTCCGACTTTCTCGTTCTTCAGGCGTTCCACGATAACGGAACCTTCCTGACCCGCGTTCGCCGCAATCGTGCGAACCGGCTCTTCCAGCGCGCGCAGAACGATGTTGACGCCAGTTTGCTCGTCGCCATTCGTTTCAACCGATTGTACGGCTTTGTACACGTTCACCAGCGCTACGCCGCCGCCGGAGACGATGCCCTCTTCAACCGCAGCGCGGGTGGAGTTCAGGGCGTCTTCGATGCGCAGCTTGCGCTCTTTCAGTTCGGTCTCGGTTGCAGCGCCGACTTTGATTACCGCTACGCCGCCGGCCAATTTAGCCAGACGCTCTTGCAGTTTCTCACGGTCGAACTCGGAAGTGGTCTCCTCCAGCTGCGTTTTGATTTGGTTGACGCGCGCCAGGATGTCGGCGCTGTTGCCGTTGCCGTCAACAACGATCGTGTTTTCCTTCGTCACGCGGACCTGGCGGGCGGAACCGAGCTGGTCTACCGTCGTGCTCTTCAATTCTAGGCCCAGCTCTTCGGTGATCACTTGACCGCCGGTAAGAGCGGCGATATCCTGCAGCATCGCTTTGCGGCGGTCGCCGAAGCCCGGAGCTTTAACGCCTACGCAAGTGAATGTGCCGCGGAGTTTGTTGACCACCAGCGTAGCGAGTGCTTCGCCTTCGATGTCTTCCGCAATGATCAGCAGCTGCTTGCCGGATTGAACGACCTTCTCCAGCACAGGCAGAATCTCCTGGATGTTCGTGATTTTCTTATCGGTGATCAGGATGTAAGGGTTGTCGAGCACCGCTTCCATCTTGTCCGTATCCGTAATCATGTACGGGGAGATGTAGCCGCGGTCGAACTGCATGCCCTCTACGACTTCAAGCTCGGTAACGAAGCCCTTCGATTCTTCAACCGTGATAACGCCCTCGTTGCCGACTTTCTCCATTGCTTCGGCAATCAGTTGGCCGACTTCGTCGTCAGCGGAGGAAATGGAAGCGACCTGCGCGATCGATTGCTTGCCCTCGATCGGCTTCGCGATGTTTTTCAGCTCTTCGACTGCCGCTTTGACGGCTTTCTCGATGCCTTTGCGGATAACCATCGGGTTTGCGCCGGCCGTTACGTTCTTCAGGCCTTCGCGGATCATCGCTTGCGCCAGAACGGTAGCCGTCGTCGTGCCGTCGCCGGCAACGTCGTTTGTTTTCGTCGCTACTTCTTTAACGAGCTGAGCACCCATGTTCTCGAACGCGTCTTCCAGCTCGATTTCCTTTGCGATCGACACGCCGTCATTCGTGATCAGCGGGCTTCCGAATTTTTTCTCCAATACGACGTTGCGGCCTTTCGGTCCGAGCGTCACTTTTACCGCGTTGGCAAGAGCGTCCACACCGCGCAGCATCGCGCGGCGAGCGTCTTCGCTAAACTTGATTTCCTTTGCCATTGTCGATAGTACCTCCTTATATTTCGTTCCCGTTTCGCTTGCTCATGTACAATGCTCGCTTGACTTGCGAAAAGCGTCATTTGGCTGCTGCTGTATGTCGGGCATGCGGCCGCCGGCCGCATTTCTGTGTCGGTCCGTTCGGATTAACCGAAGATCGCGTGAATGTCGCTTTCCTTCATAATCAAATACTCTTTACCTTCGTATTTGATCTCCGTTCCTGCGTATTTGGAGAACAGAACGCGGTCGCCTTCCTTCACTTCCAGCGGAATGCGTGCGCCGTCTTTCAGAGTGCCGCTGCCTACAGCAACCACTTTGCCTTCTTGCGGCTTTTCTTTCGCCGTGTCCGGCAGCACGATGCCGCTTGCGGTTGTCTCCTCTTTCGCGATGGGTTCGATCAGAACGCGTTCACCCAAAGGTTTGATCATGAAAAATAGCCTCCTTCGTTTTATATGCTTGTTAGCACTCGACACCGTCTAGTGCTAATAACCATTTTTATAATACTCAACTTGCACGGCGATTGCAAGTCTTTTTCGACCATTTTGGATGAATTTTTAGTGAAGGGCGGCGGCGGGAGAAACCCGGCGTCCATGCGAAAAGCCCGATATTCGCCAGCAGCAGGCAAATAATCGGGCTTTTCCAAAATCCGGTACCTGGGATTAAACGCCGCCTAATTCTTCTTCCAGCGCCGCCCGCTCCGCGAGCCGTTTGCGGTAAACGGTCACCGACAGATAGACGCTGAATTCGTAGAGCAGGATAAGCGGCAGGGCGACGAGAAGGTCGGAGACGAAATCCGGCGGCGTCACCAGCACGCCTATGAAGACGAGCAGGAAATACGCGAGCCGCCGCATTTTCCGCAGCCGCATCGGATTGAGAATCCCGATTCGCGTCAGAAACATGATCAGAATCGGAAGCTCGAACAGCAATGAGATCGGGATGAGAATATTGAACATGAACGAGAAGTATTGAATGACGCCGAACGTTTCCTCCAGACCGAGTCGCGCGGTAACCTCCCTGGTAAATTGAAATGCCAGCGGAAATACGACAAAATACGAAAAAGCCAGCCCCGCCAAAAACATCAGCAGCGCAAACGGCACGTATTTGAGCGTCGCGACCTGCTCGCGTGCAGCAAGTCCGGGCTTGACGAAGGCCCACAGCTGATAAAAGGCGAACGGCAGCACCGGGATCAACGCGATCACAAGCGCAAACTTCATATACATCCCAATGCCGTCCCACAAGGAGAGCGCATGCAGCTGCAGTCCGTCAGCCGGCTCCACACTCATCAAATAATCGTATGCGGGCTCAGCCAGAAACAACCCGGCAACCAGCCCGACCATCAAAACAATCATGATGGTGATCAGCCGTTTGCGCAGCTCGCCGATATGCTCCATCATCGACATCAGCTTGTGCGCATCCAAGCCCGACTGCCGCGTTTTCTCCTCGCTTGCGGAACGTCCGCTATCGCTCGCCATACCGGCTCCCCCTTCCAGATTCGTTACCGTCCACAAAAAAAGCGTATTCCGGTCAATCCGGAAGCCGCTTGGAATTGCGCTCATCGTCGTCGTTCTCGGCACGGCTGACGTCGACGCGTTTCTTGTCGTTCTTCTCGTCGTCTTCCATCATGTCCCTTGCGCCGTTCTTGAACTCCCGCAGCGTGCGCCCGAACGCTCTTCCGAGCTCAGGCAACTTACTGGGTCCGAAAAGCAATAAGGCGATCAGCACCAGCAGGATAAATCCCGTCACTCCGATATTTGGCATGCTTTCCTAACCTCCTTCGCCCAAATCAACAATTATGAAGTCCGCCGTATCCCATCGAAACGATATCCTCTTTCCTAATGATATCACCTGCAAGGATGCGAGGTAAAAGAACGTCAAAGGAGGTGTACGGGTCATGCATGACGCAGCCCGGCAAACCAACAATTGGAACGCCCTTCAAATAACCCATCAACAGCATCGAGCCGGGCAGCATCGGCGTGCCGTAGCTGACGATGTCGGCTCCCGCCGCCTGAATCGCACCTGGCGTACGGTCGTCCGGATCGACGGACATGCCGCCGGTTATGAGAATCATATCATACCCTTGGCCGTGCAAATAGCCGATTTCATTGACGATTGTTTGTCGATCATCGGGCGCAAATCGCTGTTCGGCAACTTCCGAGCCGAATGATTCCAGCTTCGCGCGCACAGCCGGGCCGAATTTGTCGGCTATACGTCCGCTGTATACTTCGCCGCCCGTCGTCAGCAGTCCGGCGCGCATGGTGCGGAGCGGCCGAACCCGCAACGGCGGTCTGCCGTTGTTCCGGATCCACTCCGCAGCGGCTAATTCGACGGCCTCCACCTTCGCTTTGTCCACATACAGCGGAATGACGCGCGTCGCGGCGACGGCGGAGCCGGGACGAACAACCGCATGGTTGCGTACCGTGGCCAGCGCGATTTCGTCAAGGCCGTTAATCCGATTAACCAGCTCCGCATCGACTTCGGCCAGACCGAGCCGGTCCGACTTAAGCGACACCTTGCCCTCATGCGGCTCGCCGTAAGCAAGTCCTTCCCCCGCCAGAGCGGCGG
>NZ_KK082134.1:5869-7078 GCF_000598065.1 Paenibacillus darwinianus
GGCTCGCCGTAAGCAAGTCCTTCCCCCGCCAGAGCGGCGGCCATCCGCAAAGCCGCTTCATCCTCGTGAAGTTCGTTATCTCCCAGCTCGAGCACATAAATATGCGCTTTCCCGATGTCGAGCAGCTTGGGGATGTCCGCTTCGGCGACGATATGTCCCTTGCGGAAAAGCCTTCCCTTGAACTGCCCGGGTATGATCTGCGTCAGGTCGTGAGCCAAGGGCAGCCCGATCGCTTCCTCGACCGGCACCTCGCGCAGTCTGGTCGCCGCCGCGCCGCCGCTAATCATTTCGTGTTTTTCGTTTGCTTCGTTCATTCGCTATGATCCCCCACCCGTCCGGTCAGAATGGCAAGCGCGTGCGGAAGCTGATCCATGATCGCCATCAAATTTTCCTGCACACCTTTGGGGCTGCCTGGCAAATTGACAATCAGCGACCGGCCCCGGATGCCCGCCACGCCACGCGAGAGCATCGCAGCACGCGTCTTTTGCATGCTGCCGAGCCGCATGGCCTCTGCAATGCCGGGCACGGAGCGGTCGATGACCCGGATCGTCGCTTCCGGAGTTAGGTCACGCGGACCAAGACCCGTGCCGCCGGTCGTCAGCACCAGGTCCGCTTGATAGTAATCGGTCATTTCGATCAATGCCGCCATAATTTCATCCTGCTCGTCCGGCACGATTCTGTAGTCGACGATTTCGCCGCCCATTTCCTCTTCCACCAGCTGCGAATGACTTGAGCGCTCGTATCCTCGCGTTCGCCGCGCGAGCCCTTGTCGCTGGCCGTCAGTACCGCTACCTTCCAACGCATCGACTCCCCCCCTTTGCAGATAGGCTGACCCCGGCAGGCGATCAGCTCTCCCCTGCTTTGTAATCGCCGCTTTTGCCCCCCGTTTTGCTCACAAGCCTTGTCGGTCCGATCTCCATATCCTTCTGCAGCGCTTTGCACATATCGTAGACGGTTAACGCTGCCGCCGAAACGGCGGTCAGCGCCTCCATCTCCACCCCTGTCTTGCCGGTCGTCCGTACGGTTGCCTCGATCGTCAGCTCGTTGGTCCCGTTATCCCGAAACGCGATATCGATTCCCGTCAGCGGCAGCGGATGACACATCGGAATCCAGTCCGCCGTTTTCTTCGCGGCCATGATGCCGGCCACCTGTGCAACGGCCAGAACGTCTCCTTTGCCGATCGTGCCGGCTTGGATGCGTTCCAGCGTG
>NZ_KK082134.1:7178-46446 GCF_000598065.1 Paenibacillus darwinianus
GGTCGCTGCCGGCCGCCATCCGCACCGTCGATACCGCCGTCGCGGTTCGTTTCGTCACCTCTTTCTCCGAAACATCCACCATCCGCGCGCGGCCTTGCTCATTGAAATGCGTCAATCCCGAGCTCATGCAGTTCCTCCTTATTTGGCCCCGTGAAAGCCTTCCTCGTCGATCCAGCCATCCAGCCGCGCATCATGCGTTTCAAGCGGTAATCGGTCCGCAAGCTGAAGGCGGTAGCCGATCCCGATTACCGGCGGCCTCCTAGCGCCTGCCGGCACGCGCCGGCACAGGCCTTCGAGATATCGGTCGTAATACCCGCCGCCGTAACCGAGCCTCCCGCCGTATCGGTCAAAAGCCAGCCCCGGCAGCAAAATCGCCCCCGGCGCTTCTTCCTTCGGCCATTCCGCCGCCTTGGAGGGGTCCGGCTCCCGGATACCGTAAGCGCCCGGCGCCAGCTCCCCCCATCCCCGCACAAGAAAAAATCTCATCGAACGGTCGGACGGCTCGCTCTTGGGCAAGATAACGCGGATTCCGCGCATCCACGCCCATTCGAGCAGAGGGGCGGTATCGACCTCCGAACGAAACGGCACATAAGCCATGAAGCTGCCGCTGCCGGCAGCCGCCAGCCAATCTGCGGCATGTCCGCATATTCGCCCCGACAGCCTCAGGCGCTCCGTGCCGGTCAGAGCCTCGCGCGCCGCCGTCATCGCTTGCCGCAAACCGCGCTTCCGGATCCGTATGTCGGTTCCTTCCACTTCGGACATCCGCCCTTCCTAGTTGTCGTTTCCTTATATAATTGTAGTTTACCACCACTCCCCCGATTCGCCAAGGCAGCGCTTAGGTTATGGCTCCCTTTGTTCGGATTCCGACAGTTTCCTATCTTGAAAGCTTTAGTGAAGAGGGACTGCGTGTTATGGTACACTTATAGCTAAACCGAACTAATACATGAAACGCATAAACATGCACGGAGGTAACTATGCTGCTGCAAGTATCCGGAATATCCAAAAGCTACGGTGTCAAACCCGTGCTTTCCCATATTACATTTCAGGTCCAGGAACGCGAGCGTATCGGACTCGTCGGCGTCAATGGCGCAGGCAAGTCGACCCTGCTGCAAATCATTGCCGGCGAAATATCGCCAGACGGCGGCCAGATTCACAAGCTCAAGGAAGCCCGTTTCGGTTATTTGCCCCAGAACAGCGGGCTGCTGTCCGACAGAACGATCGAGGGCGAGATGCGCGCCGTCTTCACGGAGCTGTTGGATACCGAGCGGGAGCTGCGGGAGTTGGAGCGGCAAATAGCCGATCCGGCCGTGCAGACCGACACCGGCAAATACGAGGACGCGCTCGCCCGATATGCATCCCGTTCCGAATGGTTCCGCGAGCGCGGAGGCTTCGAGATCGACAACCGGATCCGCAGCGTCCTGCACGGCATGGGCTTCGGCGGCTTCGCCCCCGACACGCCGATCGCGACATTGAGCGGAGGGCAGAAAACACGGCTGGCGCTCGCCCGCATTTTGCTGCAAGCCCCCGACCTGCTTATGCTGGACGAACCGACGAACCATCTCGACATCGAAACGCTTACCTGGCTTGAGGAATATTTAAGAAGCTACCCCGGCGCGATACTCGTCGTATCGCACGACCGGTATTTCCTCGACGCCCTGACAACCTCGATCGTGGAAATCGAACGGCATGCCGCCAAGCGTTACACCGGCAATTACAGCCGATATATCGAAATCAAAGCGGCCGATTACGAAACGGCGATGAAGCAATTCGATAAGCAGCAGGACGACATCGCCCGTATGGAGGATTTCATTCAACGCAATCTGGTCCGCGCCTCAACGACGAAGCGGGCGCAGAGCCGACGCAAGGCGCTTGAGAAGATGGACAGACTGGACAAGCCCATGGGCGACCTGAAGAAGGCCCATTTCGCGTTCGAGATCGACCGGCAGACCGGCAAGGACGTACTCGATGTCCGCGATCTGTCCTTCGCGTTCGACGAAACGGCTCCTCCGCTGTTCCGCGCCGTATCTTTCCAGCTGCAGCGCGGTGAAACGGTGGCGTTGATCGGTCCGAACGGCATCGGTAAATCCACGCTGCTTAAAGCGTTGACCGGCGATCTGAAACCGCGCGCCGGCATGATCCGCTTCGGCTCGAACGTCAAGCTCGGCTATTACGACCAGGAACAGACTGGACTGACCGCCTCCAACACCGTTCTTGAGGAGGTATGGAACGCTTATCCGCATCTGGAGGAAGCCCGTATTCGGACGGTGCTCGGCAACTTTCTGTTCAGCGGGGAAGACGTGCTCAAAAAAATCGCCGCGCTCAGCGGAGGAGAGAAAGCGCGCGTATCGCTGGCCAAGCTGATGCTCGAACGGGCAAACGTACTTATTCTTGACGAACCGACGAACCATCTGGATCTCTACAGTAAGGAAGTGCTGGAATCTGCTCTGATCGATTTCGAGGGCACACTGTTCTTCATTTCGCATGACCGATATTTTCTCAATAAAATGGCCGAGCGCATTGTCGAATTGTCTCCTGAAGGCGCCCGGTATTTCCTGGGAAATTATGACGAAATGCTGGAGAAGAAAAAGGAACTGGAGGAGCTTCGTCTCGAGCGTGAGCAGGCCTCCCGAGCCAAACCGGGCCAGCCCCAGCAGGCGGCCGACTTGTCCAGCTATGAGGCGGATAAGCAAGCGAAACGCGATGAGCGGCAGAAGCAGCGCAGGCTGGAACAGCTGGAGAGCGACATCGCGAAACTAGAGGAAGAGATCGGTAGCCTTGAAGCGGAATTGGCCGATCCCGCGGTCTATAACGACTACGTTCTCGTGCAGCAGAAACAAACCGCGATCGACGAGAAAAAAGCAGCGCTTCAAGCAGTCTATGAGGCTTGGGAGCAATTATTGGCATAAAAAAGTCCCGTTACTTCGCCGGTCCGGCATGTAACGGGACTTTTCGATGTGTCTCAGCTATAGGGCGCCGGTCCTTCGGCAGCATAAATGCCAGCAGGCCGAACAGCGGCAAATAACTGCAAGCGCGTATGACCGGCGCCATGCTGCCGTAATAATAGCCGACATTGCCGAGGACGACCCCGCCCAAGGCTCCCATGCCGAAAGCCAGGCCGGTAATCAGTCCCGACGCCAATCCGACGTTGCCGGGCAGCAGCTCCTGCGCATAGACGACGCTGACCGAAAGGCCCGACATCCGAACAAAGCCGATCACCGCCACAACGGCGTCATAATCATCGACGCTCGGACATAACAATGGATACCGGACAAGAAAGGCGGGAGGAAACGAATCATGCTATATGTCATTATCCTGATGGTCACCTTTATTTGGGGCATCAACGGCATCATTGACAGGCAGGCGCTCCAGACCGGGCACCCGCTCGAAGTCAATTTTATTACAGCCTTCACGATGTTAATCGTCGCGTTGGTTTACCTCATGGCGGCCAAGCTTGGCGGCATGCCGTTTCAGTTTCACCGCAACACCGTGCTTTTTGCCATGACTAACGGCATCCTCGTACCGACGGCTTATGTCGTATTCCTCTATGCGCTATCGCGCGGATCGCTGACGACCGTGGTGACGATTACCGCCACTTACCCCATCGTCACTTTCGTGTTGGCCGTCCTCCTCATGAACGAAGCGGTATCCGCAAGCAAGGTCGCGGGCATGGCTCTGATCGTGCTCGGCCTATTTCTGTTTGTCAGACAATCCTAGGCATCCTCTCCTCATTTTCCCCTCCCATGGAACGACTATACCTTACCGCTGGTCGCCGGCAGCTTTTTTCGCCACCCCCTCCCTCCTCTTCCTCTCCCATTGCCGCCCCGCGCTGCTGGAAAACAATTCTGCGAGTGGGTTTCGGCCTTTTGACGCACAATTTCAGTATTGACAATAATGGAGAGCGAAGGGGAGTCCGCGCCTGCCCCAGCGGGCTGAGTCGCGCTTCGCACCTTGTTGTCGGTAGCGGTGCTTGTTTGTGATGACCAAGGTGCTCGGAAGCAAGCGGCTGCGAGACATGATCACAGCACAGCAACCGTTCCGAACCGCGAAGGCAACCTAGTTGAAGGAGGAGAACGCTGCGTGTCTAACGGCAAGAACAATCAAACGACCCCAACCCAAAAGGAATACCAGGCGCTCGCCAAGAAAAGGGAGCCCTCCCGTCCCGTTGTGAGCAATTGCATTAAAGCGTTCCTCGTGGGCGGTCTGATCAGCATCATCGGCCAAGCGATTCAGGATATGTTTGTGAATTGGGGCGGCTTCGACCGGAAGGAAGCGAGCAACCCCACCGTGGCCGTTCTGATCCTGATCTCCGTTATTCTGACCAGCCTGGGCGTTTACGATAAAATCGCGCAATGGGCGGGCGCCGGCAGCGCCGTTCCCGTCACCGGCTTCGCGAACACGATGGCATCGGCCGCGATCGAGCACCGAAGCGAAGGGCTGGTCCTTGGCGTCGGGGGCAAAATGTTCAAGCTTTCGGGTCCGGTTATTGTGTTCGGTACGGTCGCGGCGTTTGTCGTCGGTATCGTGCACTGGATTTTCGATCCCGGCTCGACAGGGGGGTCCTGAGTTATGCTGACCGGGCATCAGAGCTGGCAGTTTGATAAGCGGCCGCGCCTGCTCGGCACCGCAACGGTTGTCGGTCCGTTCGAAGGGCAAGGCCCGCTCGCCAAAGATTTCGACCGCATTCACGACGACCTGAGGATCGGACAGGACAGTTGGGAGAAAGCCGAGAAGACGCTGCTGGAGGAGGCGGCCAAGCTGGCCGTGCAGAACGCGGGATTGACGAACGAGAAGATCAATTTCTTCGTCGGCGGCGATTTGATGAACCAGATCATCAGCACGAGCTTTGCGGCGAGGACGCTGGCCATTCCTCACATCGGCGTGTTCGGGGCATGCTCCACGTCGATGGAAAGCCTGGCGGTCGCCGCGAATCTGGTGAATTCACGATCAGCCGATTATACGCTGGCCAGTGCGTGCAGCCACAATGCAACTGCGGAGAAGCAGTTTCGTTATCCGACCGAGTACGGGTCCCAGAAGCCCCCGACCGCGCAGTATACGGTAACCGGGGCCGGGGCCAGCGTCGTCTCGCTTGACGGGGACGGTCCTTGCATCACTACGGCCACGATCGGAAGAGTCATCGATATGGGCATCAAGGACCCGTTCAATATGGGCGCCGCAATGGCCCCCGCCGCAGTCGACACGATCCAGGCCCATTTCCGGGACCTCAACGTCGAGCCCGGTCATTACGACCTGATCGTGACCGGCGACTTGTCGAAAATCGGTTATGAGCTGGCCCGCGATCTGTTCGAGCGGCATAAGGTGCCAATCGATCAGACGGTGTACAAGGATTGCGGCATGATGATCTACGATTACGAAACACAGCAGGTGCAGGCGGGCGCCAGCGGCTGCGGCTGTTCGGCGGTCGTGACCTACGGCCATTTGCTGAACAGGCTCCGAAAGGGCGAGTTCAATCGAATGCTGGTTGTCGCGACAGGGGCGCTTCTGTCTCCGCTATCTTATCAGCAGGGAGAGAGCATCCCCTGCATCGCGCATGCGGTGTCCATCGAGAGAGGGGTGACTCCGGAATGATTTATTTATGGGCCTTCCTGGCCGGAGGAGCAATATGCGTCATCGGCCAAATCTGCTTCGACGTCTTCAAATTGACGCCTGCCCACACGATGACCTTGCTGGTCGTAGCCGGAGCGGTTGCCGAAGGCCTCGGCCTCTACGATCCGCTGATCAACTACGTCGGCGCCGGCGCTACCGTGCCGATTACGAGCTTCGGCAACGCGCTCGTGCACGGTGCGATTTCGGAGTATGACGATCACGGCTGGATCGGCATTATCACCGGCATTTTCAAAATCACCAGCGCCGGCATATCCGCCGCGATCATCTTCTCCTTCATCGCGGCGCTAATCGCCAAGCCGAAGGGGTAAAGATGCAACACTATCCAAGCTGAGAGCGGGAATTCCCGCTCTAGGCTTGCTTTTTCGCCTCATGCGCGCCGAAGAACGGATTCCTCCATCGAACTTATTCGTATTCGCTCAATTGTTGTTCATCCGCGATCCTCTGGACGTCCTTCAGCCGTATGACCAGATAGCCGTAGCCTTTCTCCCAATGCTTCTTCAACGCTTTTTCGTTCATATATCGGGGGCTGCCTTCGGGCTCCTCTCCGCAATCGCTTTGCGGATATACGGAATACCTTTGTGCTTGCGGTCGTAAACGTTCAGCTCATGCGCGCTAGTCCCGGAATCACCCATTTGCCCTTGAGATCGACGACAGCCTTTCCTCCGTCAGCTCAATTACATTGGAGGATTTGGTTCTCAGTCCTTCAACCTCATTCGTGAGTTTATGGTTCTGTTCGATCAAATCAGCCATTTGAATTTGTAAACGCTGCATGTCCTGCTGAGATACCGGCGGCCCGTCCGAAACATGATCTGTCTTTTTGCTTCCGCCAGACATACCTTTCATACAGAACAGCATCATCAAAGGACATGCCAACAATAGCAGTAGCGTCCAATTCAAGCGGAATCCCCCTTAGTTCGCCAATGCGGCTTTCGTTTTTTCATACTCCTCGAACGTAACCTCACCCTTGGCCAGCCTGATTTTAAGGAGCTCAAGCGGCGTTACGTTGTTGCTGCTCTCCACCGGCGGATGTTTTTTATGCTGGCTGGACGAACCTCCACAGCATCCCATAGGTCAGTACGACTCCATAAACGCTTTGCAAGCTTTCGTCATTTCCTTACCCTCGGGGGAATTCATCCCCGTCATCATTTTCTGCATGTCTTTGTTCCCCATCATCTGCATCATGCCCGACATATCGTTGCCGGACATCGCGCTGCCGTCCATCATGCTGTCCGCACCGCCTCTTGCGCTGCCCGTGTCATTGGATGCAAACGCAGCTTGACCCACTACCAATACGGCTGCCAGCGCAAACGAAGCGATAAGCAGATTCCTCTTTTTCTTCATTATCGATTGCCTCCTTCATAACTTGTGACTACTATGCCAGTATAATCAACAGATGTGTTCAAACCATGATGATTGTATGATGGAGCCACGAAATAATCGGACATTACTTCCGGTTGAGCGTGTAGGCCACGAGAAAGATGTCGTTGTAATGCCGCTCGACGTTTAAGATTTCAAGACCGGAATTGTCAATAAGCTGCAGGGTGTTCCGGTTCAAATGGCAGCCGTCGCAAAGCCGTTTCCATACCGGCGTAAGCCAATCCTGTACGGTGCCGAGGAAAGAACCTTCCAAGCGAACATGCTCGAAAAACAGCACTTCGCCTTCGGGTTTACAAACCCGGCGTATTTCCGCAAGCGCTTTGACCGGATCCGGAATCGTGCACATCACCAAGGTTACCGCGACTGAATCAAATGTGCTGTCCGGGAACGGAAGCCGCTCCGCATCGCCGGGTATGACTTCAATAACCGCACGCGCCTTCTCCGCTCTGCCGAGCGATTGCGCGCGCATGGCCGCTTCGGGCTCGATCGCAGTCACGTGAGCGGCATCCTCATAATAGGGAAAATTGATCCCGGTGCCCGATCCGATTTCGAGTACGCGACCTTTCAACCCTGCAAGTAGCTTTCGGCGGATGGGCCCGAACCGTCTGCGTTCCAACGGCCCCATCAGCGCATCGTAATATCTGGTGAAAAAGGTGCTCATTCCGCTTTCATCCTTTGTTAAGCTATTTTTGCGTCAGCATCCATTTTTTCTGGTGGAACTCTTCCTCGCTGATTTCCCCGCGGGCGAACCGCTCCTTCAACACCTGAAGCGCTGGATCTTCCTTTTTGCCCTATCCTGTCGTTGTCGGCGATTGCTCGTATACCAACGAGTGTATATGAGAGCTTTGTGCAAACTGTGAAAAAGATGTGTTGAAATGATGAACGAGTTTAGTGTTCCTCGATATCGCACGCAGTTTCCCGCGTATCGGTCTGGATCGTCGTATGCTTGATTTTAAATCGATCCTCAAGCAATTTTTTAGCCTCTTTCATGACCAGATGGCTGTTTTGCATGTCGTTCACGACGATATGGCAGCTAAGGGAAGGGATATCGGAGGATATCGCCCACACATGCAAATCGTGCACCTCGACTACATTTGGCAGAGAACCAAGCATCATGCGCACCTCGTCGACATTGATATGGGACGGCGCGCCTTCCATCAGAATGTGAATCGAATCCCGCGTCACCCGGTAGGCGCTGATAATGATCAGGATCGCCACTGCCACGCTGGCAATCGGGTCGGCCAAGTCCCATCCGAAAAACATGATCAACAAAGCAGCGATGATTGCGCCGACAGAACCGAGCAAATCCCCGATCACATGCAGAAAAGCGCTGCGGATGTTCAGATTTTCCGACGTGTCGCCCTTCATCAGAATGTAGGCTGCGGCGATATTAACCAGCAAGCCGATCGCGGCGATCATAATCATTCCGGAACTCATCACTTCAGGCGGCTCGAAGAAACGTCTGAATGCTTCCCAGAATATGTACAAAGAAATGCCGATCAACGTAAGACCGTTAATAAACGCAGCCAATACCTCAAACCTTTTATAACCGAACGTCTTGAATTCGCTGGCTTTCCGCTCCCCGAACGTCATGGCCAAATAGCTTAATCCAAGCGCGGTCGCATCACTCAGCATATGGCCTGCATCGGAGATCAAGGCAAGGCTGTTTGTCATAAAACCGCCGATCGCTTCGACAATCATATAAGCGGCAATCATAAAAAAAGAAAGCTTTAACGCCTGTTTATTGGCGTTTTTCCCATGGTTGTGCGAATGCCCGGGTCCATGTGAATGGGAATGATCGTGATCATGCGAATGGCCGTCGGAATCGGCAGGTTTATGTGGATGCGGATCACTTTTTTGTCCCAAATACGTTATCCCCTTTTTATTTTTAATGAGTCGTACATGAGATTTACCGGGAGAAAAACCCCAGCAAACGCATGCCGTTAGCAATGACAAGCAGAGAACTGCCGGTATCGGCCAATACCGCCATCCACAGCGTGGACCAACCCATGAATATGAGGGCCATAAAGACAGCCTTCACGAGCAGCGAGAACGCGATATTTTGTTTGATAATGCGCAGTGCGCGGCGGCTTAAGCGGACGGCGTAGGGCAGCTTGGCAAGATCGTCGGCCATTAGGGCGACATCCGCCGTTTCCAAGGCCGTATCCGTACCGGCAGCTCCCATGGCGATGCCGACTGTCGCGGTGGCAAGCGCAGGGGCGTCATTCACCCCGTCCCCGACCATCGCCACCCCCTTCTCATGCTTCATCCATTCTTTTATGGAAGACACTTTATCCTGGGGAAGCAGCTCCGCCCGGTAATCGATGCCTCCCAATTTGGCGGCGACCGCCTTGGCTGTGCCTTGGTTATCCCCGGTAAGCATCACGATCTTCTTCATGCCGACCGCTTGCAGCTCTGCGATCGCGGCCCTGCTGTTCGCCCTGATTTGGTCCGCGACCGTAATGATCGCCAGCAATTGCTCGTCCGTGCCGAGGAGCATAACCGTCCGGCCTGTCTGCTGGAGACGGTCGAGCTCTTCCTGAATGGATTCGAGCGAAAAATGCAAATCGTCGCGGAACCAGCGCGGATTACCGATGCGGTATGCCATTCCGTCGATCTCCGCCTGTGCCCCTTTGCCGGTTATGGAAGTAAAGTTCGTGCATTCGGAGATACCGATGCCTTCTTGCGTTGCCTTGCGCACAATAGCTTCAGCTACCGGATGTTCGGACATGGACTCCACACTTGCGGCGGTGGCCAATACGTCCGAAAGCGGCCTCCCGCAGAGCGGTATGATTTCTTCGACCTGCGGCACCCCGGCCGTCAAGGTTCCGGTTTTGTCGAACGCGATCACCGTGATAGCGCCGAGCCGTTCCAAATGCGCGCCGCCTTTGATCAGGATGCCGTTTCTTGCGGCATTGCCGATCGCCGAAACAATCGACACCGGCGTGGAAATGACCAAGGCGCAGGGACACGACACGACGAGCATCATGAGCGCCCGGTAGAACCAGATGTCGAAAGGCTGACCGAATATCAGCGTTGGAATCGTCGCAATCCCGACCGCCACCGCAATGACAGCGGGGGTATAATATTTGGAGAACACATCGACGAAGCGTTGAGACGGCGCTTTCTGCGCCTGCGCCTCCTCAACGAGATGAATAATGCGGGAAAGCGTGTTATCCTTCGACAGCTTCGTCACTTCGATCTCCAAGGCGCCTTGCTGGTTGACGGTTCCGGCAAACACATCGTCGCCGGCCGCTTTCTCTACGGGAATCGACTCCCCCGTTATCGGAGCCTGATTAACGGCGGAAAACCCTTTGGCGACCTTGCCGTCCATTGCGATTTTTTCGCCCGGCCTGACCATCAAGATATCTCCGACTACGATCTGCTCCACTGGAAGCGTCATCGTCTGTCCGGATCTGCGCACGATCGCCTCGTTGGGCGCCAAATCCATGAGCGAACGAATCGAGTTCCTTGTCCTATCCATCGTATAGGCTTCGAGCGTTTCACCCAACGCGAACAGGAAGACGACCGCCGCGCCCTCGCCCCATTGTCCAATGACGGCTGCTCCGACGGCAGCGATCATCATCAGGAAATCCATGCCGACGGTCCGCGAACGCAGCCCGTAAATGCCGCTCTTGGCGATCCGGTAACCGCCGACAACGATTGCCGCCGCGTACAAGACAGACGCGGTTGACTCCTCCATCATCCCCATAAGGGAAGGAATCCAGGCCAGCAGAAAAAGCAACCCGGAAATTGCGGTGGTGAGCACTTTTTTATTTTTTTTCCAGAACGGCTGTTCCGCTTCCCGCCGGGCAGCGCCCTCTTTTTGTTCCGTCGCGGAATAACCGGCCTGTTTAACGGCTTTTCGAACGGCCTCGACGGCATTTCCGTCATGCTCCACCGTCATTTTGGCCGCTCCGAAATTGACATTGACACGAACGACCGAAGAAATCGCACCCACCCTTTTCTCTAGTTTCTGGGCGCAATCGGCACAATCCATTCCCTCGATACGAAATGTGCTGATGTTTGGATTGGTCGTTGCGGGTTGAGCCACGTCGTAGCCTAATTTGCGTACGCTGCTTACAACCGTCTCGAAATCCGTCCTGGATTCATCATATCCGACGCTCATTTTCGAGGTCGCAAAATGGATATCGATTGAACTGACTCCATCGATCCGGGAGATCACCTTTTCGAGTTTGACGGCACAATCCCCGCAATGCAGCCCGGTTAACGATGCCGTTTGACTTGTATGCCGAGACAGGTCACGCTGACCGTCATTATGTTCATGGTTGCAGCAACTAGAAGCCATTGGAGTTCCCTCCTTCAAACTAATATATGATTAATTGTTCATATGTTATTTATTATAGTATGCGGTTGGTTGGCGGTTGTCAATCATTTAAATCGATAACTGATCATATAATATGCTGCCAAGTCCGGTTGAACCTATACAGGACGCAAATGGAGATGGGGGGACTGGTCTATGCCATCGTTCAATGAAATATTAAGCCCCGCCTGGAGAGAAGGCGGGGCTCGAAGAGGTGCTGTCGGATTGGTTGGCGGCTGTTCGCTTGGAATCGTTCTGATCTCCATATTGTGAGAGGAACTTCCGCGCGTACGATCAGTCCTCCATTTTGCCTTTGCCTTTATCGGCGATTTTCGTCCAGGTTTCTCCGGCATCCTCGGATAAAAACACATCGGTGTTGAAGGTCGCAAACGCAAACTCATTCGGATTTTTCGGGTTTTGCGCGAAGTAGGCGACGGCGTCTTCCGTTAATTCGGGAATTTTCATCTCAATGGTCTGTTTGGTATCGATATCGAGCTGAAGGAGCGAAGCTGCCGGCGCACGATAATTTCCGATAAATAACGAGCCTTTTTGGTTAAAATACAAAGAAGTTACCTGCGTGTCGGACAGGTTTTCAAAATTTTGCCCGCTGTCTTTCGACAGGAACAATCCCTGCTCTGTGCCGATCGCGACCACCGCGTCGTTGGTCGGATGGACCGCAATCGCTGCGGGATCGCCGGCAACTCCTTGCATTCCGGTCGGCGTCCAGGTTTTGCCGTCATCCTTGGAATAGTAAAGGCCAGGCGACTTCATTTGCGTATTGGGCTGCGGGTTGATCACATAAATCGCCTTTGTGCTGTAGCTTGCGCCCATCAGATGAAAATCGGTTTCTCCATAAACCGCAAGCGTCTGTACGTTTTTCCCTTCATCCGTGCTTTTCACCACGCCGAAAGGATTCTTTTTATTCGAGCCCTCTGCTGGGTGCCCACTGCTGTAAAAGCCGTTATCCACTGCAGAGAAACCCATATAATCGTGTTTTTCCCCCGGTCCCTGGGACCAGTGTCGTTCGGAAAATGTCATGATGCCGTTGTGCGCGGGCATCAATATCCGCTCTCCATCGATTGAATATCCGAGTCCGTGAATATGCGGCACGGACATTTCCTTCGGTCCCCCGCCAATTGAGGCAGCCGCTCCACTAATGATCACTCCTGTAAGCGACAAGATCCATGCCACTCGGAAGCGGTTTGCGGTTTTCGTTAATTGCTGGCGCCTGTAGCGATCCTCTTGTTTCTTCGCGTTATGCAATTGTTTCGCTTTGTATGCGGCAACCCCATACAAAATGAGAAACAGCACAAAGAGAAGGACTGTACCGATCAAAAAATAAGTGCTCAACGTAATCCCCGCTTTTGCTTCTTCCTCCGCTCCGTGCGCAAGAGCTTGGGCTGGCAGTAAAGACAAGCCCGGAATGATCAACCAAAGCTTCTTTCTTAGAAATAGCATCCCCGAATCTCCCTTTGAATATCATATTTGTATTTCGAAAGGTTTGTCAAATAAATCAGCCGACATCTTTTCTTAATTTAAGCACCGTTAGGAGTTGATTCGCGGCCTATTTTACTTCCCACGCTGCCATCTACCCCTGCGATTCGCCATACCGCCTAAACCGACAACCAGAAGGGCCAATAAAATGCCAATGATCAGAACAAATACAGGCGGCGCGGCTTTGTCGGAAGGCTGCTCGCTTGGAACATTATTTACGTTAGGAGTACTCAACGAAGGCGCCGCCAGCTCCAGAGCGTCAGCCTTGTTTTTTTGGGGGGGCTGAACCGACGACCAGGTGATTGCCCTGGTTTGTTTCTCTTCGGGAGAAACTATCTCTCCTCTTGGAGGGATGAATGATGGCAATCCCGAATGGGCAAACGCTGCCATCGGCAGCAAAATAAATGCCAAAAATAGAAGCGCCGTTGCTTTCATTACAAATCTCATAGCCTGTCCCTCCCACAATTTCACTTCACATGATGGTGAACCCTCGCCATCACCCTGACGAAACAAATTATAGCAAAGGCAACAGCGCGTGTACGCAACTTCACAAAACGTTGTTTTATTTGCCCTAATGTGATCACATTTTTATAGAGGCCATAAAATCCCCCCTCTGCTTTCGCTTACGCCGAGGGGGGATTTTATGGCCTTTATACTGAATGTTTAGCCGGCCATTCTGCGGCAAGCTTCAGCGCATGCGAAGCAGGCTTCGGCGCAACGTTTGCAGTGGTCGGATTGAGCCGCATGCTTATTGCATTCATTCCCGCATGCTTCGCAAATCGTGGCGCAAAGCGCGCAAATTTCTTTAGCAAATTGGCTGTTGCGGGACATGGCTTGTGCGGCGAAGGCGCAAATATCCGCACATTCACGATCCAAGCGAATACAGTCGCGCATCATCTGGACGTTGTCCTCATTCAGACAAGCGTCGTAACAATGGTTGCACTCTTGCATACAGCGTAAACATTCCTCGATGCACTGCTTAAATTGCTCGTGAGACATTCACATTACCTCCTTTGTTTTCGGACCCTATTTCTCGGATCACTTGTATATATTACCCAACCTTTTTCAGAACAAACGTAGTGACCCGAAAAAACTACGAATTGTAGTTAATTGTTGTCAACCGCGGCCTCCAGCGTAAAAAAGCACCGTCCCGGCATATGGACAGTGCTTATTAGTCTTCGCTAATCAGTTCCCGGCCGGCTCGGCGGTCGGCGGCAGCTCATCGTCCGCCCTATGTTCACGCCGGTACCATTGCGTGAATACATAGGTCAATATGGCCCCATACATGATCTCTTGCACCAGCTTCATGATGATGCCGCCCAATTGCTGATCCTCCAGCGGATTAAATAACGTGAAGGCTGCCTGGGCGTGAGACTGATCCAGTAAATGATTATGCTCGCCGGAAACGCCGGACCCCGCGGCAGCCGTCAATGAGACGGGATCATACGCGGCGTAAAGCGGAGCGGAGGCAAATATAATCAGGGCGCATGCCGGCGTCAGAAGCAGACCGTTCGCAAAAATATATCCCATCTTGCGGACATCGGCCATACGCCTCCAGTCCGGCACCGGACTCACGATCTGCCACCACATCATGCACGAGGTTACGAATAGGACGGCGTAATAAACCCGATGCAGGACAACGTTAGCCATAAGAAAATCGAACACAATCGGCATGTGATAGATGGAGAACAGTATATTAAACAACACAAGCGTCAGCATCGGATGCATGATCCAGCCCAGCTTGCGCCAATGCGGGGAGCGGAAAGCCAGCCGCCACACGAAGGCGGGTACGCCCAGCAGCAGAACCGGCGGCACGATCAGATAGGACAGCGACATATTAACCATATGGAACGCAAAGTTCAAATGTCCCAACAGTTGCAGCGGGCCGCCCTGCGCCAGATAGAACATGATGACCGCAGAAACGACATACGTGTTCTTCAGTAAAGTCGGACGGGCTTCACCAGGCATATGCTTCTCCCGCCAGGGCCCGATCAGATAGAAATAGCCGCCCAGCAATGTGACCATTCCCAGCACAAACAACGGGCTCCACATTTCAGTAAAGCTGAATTCGTTCAAATCGGTCATTATCATGATCCTCCTATGCAAGAAGAGAGACCGTCCAAACGCGACCGGCCTCTCTTCTTATCAAACAGCTTCTCTTCTTACCACCATACCCAGTAAAGGGCCATAATAACCATTGTGAACACGACGAACACGCCGGCCAAAATTCCGATGATCGGGTACAGATGTCCCCGATCCTTCATATGCATCCAGAATCCCATCTGAATGATAACTTGCCCGACCGCCATCGTCACCAATAAAATGTAAATAAAATCTTTGTTCACGTCTCCAGCGGCCACGACCGCAAAGGCAATTACGGTCAACAGCAGCGAGAAAATAAAGGAGACGATATGCTTCTGAGGTCCTTCGTGTTTATGGCGTCTCCGTTCATTGGCTGTCGAATGATGATCGGCCATGACTTAGCCCACCTTTCCCATCAGGTAGACGACGGTGAAGATGAATACCCACACGACGTCGATGAAATGCCAATACATGCTCGCTACGTAAACTTTCGGCGCCGTAACGACGGTCAAGCCTTTGCGTTTGACCTGAGCAATCAGCATGGAAATCCAAATGATGCCGAAGGCGACATGCGCGCCATGGAATCCGACAAGCGTGTAGAAAGAAGTACTGAATGCGCTGGTCGTAAATTTATGGCCTTCCTTAACATATTCAATGAACTCGTAAATCTCGAGTCCAAGAAAGCAGAGACCGAGGAAGACCGTCACAATCAGCCAATTGATCAACGATTTGACATTGTTGCGATGCAGCGCCTGGACGGCGAACACGCTGGTCAAGCTCGAGGTGAGCAAAAGGAAAGTCGCGAGTGCGACCGTCCAAAGCTTAAATAATTCATATGCCGGAGGTCCGTCCAGAACCTGACCCCGCAGCGACAGATAAACCGAGAACAGCGTACCGAACAGTACCGTTTCACCGCCGAGGAAAAGCCAGAAGCCAAGCACTTTATTGCGGCCTTCGAGCGTCGCCCTCTCCGGCTCGTGCGGAAGCTCGCCGTCTATATGCGAATGTGCGCTCATGCTTTTACCCCCTTGTCGTGAAGCTCATCCGGTTCGATGTGGAAACCGTTATCGTCTTTGACGGAACGCAGGATCATGCAGAGGAATACAGTCGCCATGCCCACAGCAACTGCGATCCAGTTACGATACATAAAGCCGAAACCTGCTATGAACAGTCCTAGAGCCATAAAGAACGGCAAAATCGATGGCGAAGGCATATGAATCGGTCCAAGCGGTTCAGCGGGAGTCATGCCGTTGTTGCCGTCCGTCTTCTCTTTCCACAGCGCATCATATCCGCGAACGAGCGGCGTTTGTGCGAAGTTATACTCCGGCGCTGGGGATGGGATTGACCATTCCAGCGTACGCCCGTCTTCCCATGGGTCGTTGCCGGCAGTTTTCGGCTTTCCGAACGTGACAATGATGTTCAGAAGGAAGAGCAACGTGCCGATTCCCATCAGAAACGCGCCGACGGTCGAGACCAGGTTCATCTCGTTGAAGCCCAGACCGTTCAGGTACGTCCACGTTCTGCGCGGCATCCCCAACAGCCCCAGGAAATGCTGAATCAGGAATGTCATATGGAAACCAATATAAAACGTCCAGAATGTCCACTTTCCGAGCTTCTCGCTCAGCATCCGGCCGAACATTTTGGGCCACCAGTAATGCAGTCCTGCGAACAAGCCGAGTACCAAGCCGCCTACGATAACATAGTGAAAATGAGCGACAACGAAATAAGTGTCCTGGTACTGATAGTCAGCCGGCGCTGCAGCCAGCATGACCCCGGTGACGCCGCCCATAACGAACGTCGGTATGAAGCCAACAGCGAATAAATTAGCTGTCGTGAAGCGAATCGAACCGCCCCATAGTGTGAACAGCCAGTTAAAGATTTTGATGCCGGTCGGTACGGCGATCAGCATGGTGGCAATCGAGAACAGCGCGTTCGCGACTGGACCCAGACCCGCAGTGAACATGTGATGCGCCCAGACCATAAATCCTAGGAAACCGATCAGAACCGTCGCGAACACCATAGAGCTGTAGCCGAACAGTCGCTTGCGCGAGAATGTACTGACGATTTCGGAAATGATACCGAATGCGGGAAGAATGAGAATGTACACCTCAGGGTGACCGAAAATCCAGAAAATATGCTCCCATAGTACTGCGTTTCCGCCCCCCGACGGGTTGAAAAAATTACCGCTGAATATCCGGTCGAACATGAGCGCCACCAAGCCGACGGTTAAGGCTGGGAAGGCAAACAAAATCAGAGCGGAGGTGATAAAGGCCGACCAGGTGAACATCGGCATTCTCATAAAGCTCATGCCTGGTGCGCGCATGTTAATAATCGTAACCAGGAAGTTGATGCCGCCGACCAGCGTTCCGATACCGGCAATCTGCAGGCCGATGACATAGTAATCAACCCCCTCGCCTTCGCTAAAGGTCGAGCTGGCAAGCGGAACATAAGAAGTCCAACCTGCATCTGGCGCGCCGCCGGCGAACCAACTGATGTTTAGCAGTACGCCGCCGAAGAAGAAGGTCCAGAAGCCGAGCGCGTTGACGAAGGGGAACGCCACGTCGCGCGCGCCGATCTGCAGCGGCACGATTGCATTCATAAGAGCAAATATGACCGGCATCGCCGCCAGAAATATCATCGTTGTACCGTGCATGGTGAGCAGCTGGTTGTAGGTGTCCGGGTTTACAAAATTATTCAGCGGTTTCCACAGCTGAATCCGAATGAGGATTGCTTCCAGGCCGCCGATGAGGAAAAAGAAGCCACCGGCGATCAGATACAGGATCCCGATTTTTTTATGGTCGACGGTCGTCAGCCAGTCCATTAAGCCGCTGTACCGTTTAACCTCGTGCGCGTGAGCCAAGTGAGGTGCCTCCTTCTGTCTCCGTTATTCTTTGGATTCCTGCGAATCATCGGTAGCGTCGTTGTTAGCGAGCGTTTCGGACTCGTAGTTTAATTTGTACTCGGCCAAGTATTTCGATATCCCCGCGAGCTCCTGCTCGGTCAGATCGATCTTCGGCATTTGGTTACCTGGCTTAACCGCTTGCGGATCTTTGATCCAACGGTATAAGTTATCGTAGGTGGAGCCTTCATTCTGGTATTTCGGATTTTCCGTGTTCACGAGAATGCCTCCTACCGTCTCCCGATCCCCGATCCCCGTCAGGTTAGGGAATGCGGGACCGCCCATGTCGCCAACGGCATGGCACGATAAGCATTGGCTCTGAAATTTCTGAGCGATGGCAGGATCTTCAGGAAGAACAGCCGGCGCCTTCATCGCCGCCACCCAATTGTCGAACGAGGCTTGATCTACGACTTTCACTTTGAAATCCATCAAAGAATGCGACGGGCCGCATAGCTCGGCGCACTTGCCGAGGAAGATGCCTTCCTTCGCAGGCGTCTCAAAATACATCCGATTCACGTTGCCGCCGGGGTTCGTATCGATCTTGCCGGCCAGCGCCGGAATCCAGAAGGAGTGCAGCACATCGGCGGATTTCGCTTCTACCGCGATTTTCGTGCCAATCGGCACGACAAGCTCCTGCGCCGTCTTCACGCCCAATCCCGGATACTCGAATTCCCACCAGTACTGATGCGAGGTCACGTTGACGACAACCGCTTTAGGGTCTTTGCTATAATCCTGGGAAAGCGCGAAAACGCTTTGAATCGTCGGCACGCCGAGGATTACGAGCAGGATCAACGGAATAACCGTCCAAATGATTTCAAGCTTGTGGTTGCCTTCCACCTGAACCGGAATTTTGTTGTCCCCGGGACGGCGGCGAAAACGAACCAGAACGTAAATGGCGATCGCAAATACGACGATGACCACCAGCAGCATGATGATAAATGACAACTTCATCAAATTAAACTGCTCTTGCGCTACCGCTCCCTGCGGATTCAGCGTGGACAGGTCCGCGCGTCCGCAAGCGGACAGGAGCAAAACGACCCCTGCCATCAGAGGCAGAAGGCGCTTTAATACATGCCACCGTTTCATCATTAATCAACCCCGCTTTTTACGATTTCACAGTTGCCTTGATGTGGAGTGGCAGGCGGCCAACTGTGTACTTTCCGTTGTTCCGACGTGACAAAGCACACAATTCAATCACTTTTTGGTCACATCCTGATCACTTTATTAAATATAAAGTTGTGACACATATTTGTCAATGTTCCGCAGAGAGTTCACAAATTGTTCTCAAAGCCGTCAAAATTGGCTTCACATAAGGCTTTTTGCGGTTTTGGACGGATCATTTTACGACCGCTTTCAACCCGCTTTTGCCCCTGGTTTATTCCAATTAATAGGGGAGATAATAACCGTTTACCACCCTGGAAGCACTTAGGGTGGCATTGGTTTTTTATGGTGGGACCCTGTGCGCATATTTCCCCCTCCGCTACGGAACCTAATACTAAACGCGTCTTCAGCATTGGAGGTTTCTTCATTGAATAAGCTCGTTCGTTTGACCGCAGTCGCGGTTTGCGCCACGTGCCTGCTGGCAGGCTGCAATTACAAACGCTACGTCCAGGATAGCGGCTACGATTACGGTTCCAGGCAGAACGGGGATCCGAAGATGCTTGGCCCGAAACTGTACGGCTCCCTTACCGGAAATCCCCGTCAGCACGACAACAAGTATGTAGAATACAGCAGCATGCTAACAAACGAGGTGTCCAATCTGAACGGGGTGGCATCGGGGCTGGTGATGCTGACCGATAAAAACGCCTATGTGGCGCTTATGCTCGACGGGACGGCGGTAGGCACGAAAAGCTCCGGTTCCCGAAGTTACGACCAGAACAACGGAGGGTTGAACGAGGGCGTGTACAACGTCGACACTGGAAGTCCCTATGGCAGCGGCAGCAAGCCGGCTTCCCCTTATAACAGCTACTACACCATTAACGACCATAGCGAGCTGTCGGATGAGCTGAAGCAGACGATCGCCGCGAAAATCCGTCATCTGGCCCCCCGCGTGGAGGAAGTTCATATCTCCGCCAATATGGACTTCGTTAACGAGATCAATGAATATGCCAAGCAGGCCTGGGCGGGAAGGTCGCTGGCCGTATTGCTCGAGCCTTTCAACCTTCTGGTGCGGCACCAGTTCGCCGGCGGTAAAACGATGCCCGTCCCGGTACAGGAAAGAACGTCTAGGGCAGAGCAATCCCGGTAACCATAACCGCACCAAAAAAAGAGACGCTTCCGCGTCTCTTATCTGTCGTTATCGACAATATTAATCCGGTCAACCGACCGAAGATCTCATCTTGCCCAACTCATGTTCGACCAATACCGTCAGCTCGTCTTCATAGCCGCCGGTAATCCGGTATTTGCGGATATAATCGCGGACGAATTTTCTCGGATCCTTAGGTTGAAATATTCTCGTTAATTCCTTCAGGCTCTCCTTGACTTCATTATGGCCTCGCTTCGCCATGAAATCCCCTCCCAAGCGTTGAGTGGTCGTCCTTTACAATGTACGAGAACGCACCCGGCGCATATGCCGAATACCTGTGATACTACCCTAGGCACATCCCCTGCGGGGCCTACAATCCGTCCGGCAATTATTCATGGTCGAAACCTTCAATATATTCAGTTTTCTTTTCATTATACCAGCTTCACCCGCAGGTGGAAGGAGAATAATATCCCGGCAATCATTCCGGATTGTTCGGGTCTCTGACGTACGGGGGCGGATTGGAGCCAGCGCCTGCCTGCGCGCCGGGAGTATTTTCGCCTTGAGCGGCGCGGCCGCCGGCTCTCCCCGCTTTGGTCATCCGCAGATAGACAACGACTACCGTAACCGCAATCACAATGCCGAAAAGCACGGCTATATAGGTAATCCACAGATAAGACATCGCCTTCGACGAGCCACCTTTCTCCCAAAGTATATTTTCACTTTAAATTTCCAATTCCATGATTTCTAAATGATATAGCATAACTAGCGGCGCTTCAATTGTCGCATAGACTCCGAGGTTAAAGTTTATTAAACGCTTACAACCGTTTGCCGAAACGTTGACCTCGCGATAGGAGGGATCAAGCTTCTCCCTCGGCTCGATATAGCGCAGAACCCCCCTATCCGGCCAGAGCAAGCAGGAACGCTGCGACGAGCGCGAACATCAGCAGCCTGCGCATCCACCCAAACCATTATATGCACCCTTTCACCGACATTTCTTACTTATACGATATACCCGAAGATTTCGTTGCGTACACGGAGCATCGCCTAATTGCGCGGGGGCGGTTGACAACCGGGCGTCCAAGGAGTATAACAAGGGTCATTCAGGAGAGCGAGGAGAAAGCGCTATGAATGAGAACAAAGCATACAGCGGGATCGAGCTGGCAGACATTGTTCTGGCCCAGCATTTACTGAAGGAAGTCGTCGTAAGAACGCCGCTGCAATACAGCCGGGTGCTGTCGGAGCGGTTCGACTGCCGGGTATTATTAAAACGTGAGGATTTGCAAGTGGTCCGCTCGTTCAAAATCCGCGGCGCTTATCACGTCATGCGTTCCCTTCCCGCCGAGCAGTTGAGCAAAGGAGTGGTCTGCGCCAGCGCCGGCAACCACGCTCAAGGCGTCGCCTATTCGTGCCGGGCTCTTGGGGTTCCGGGCAAAATCTATATGCCCAGCACGACTCCGCGCCAGAAAGTCAGCCAGGTATTGTTCTTCGGCGGCTCGCAGGTTGAGGTCATTCTGGTCGGGGACACCTTCGACGATGCCTATGCGGAAGCGATCGCCTGCTGCGAGCGTGACGAGCTGACGTTCATTCATCCTTTCGACGACCTTCGGATCGTTGCCGGCAACGGGACGGTCGGCTTGGAGCTGATGGAAGACGCGGACACGCCGCCCGATTACATTTTCCTCACGATCGGCGGAGGCGGATTGGCCGCCGGCGTCGGTTCGTATGTGAAAAGTGTCTCCCCCGGCACCCTGCTGATCGGCGTAGAGCCGGAAGGCGCGGCTTCCATGCGGGCGTCGTTCGATTGCGGGGAAGTTACGGCACTTGAGCAGATCGACAAGTTCGTGGACGGAGCCGCCGTCAAGCGGGTCGGCGACATTACGTACGGCATATGCCGCGGCCTGCTGGACGACATTGTGATCGTGCCCGAAGGGCAAGTATGCTCCGCAATCCTCGGACTGTACAACGAGAGCGCCATCGTGGCCGAGCCAGCCGGTGCGCTGCCGATCGCCGCATTGGACAATTATCGTGACCGCATCCGCGGAAAAACCGTCGTCTGTGTTGTCAGCGGCGGCAACAACGACGTCGACCGCATGCAGGAGATCAAGGAACGATCGCTTATTTTCGAAGGCTTGAAGCATTATTTCATGATCAACTTCCCGCAACGCGCGGGCGCCTTGAGGGAATTTCTCGACGACGTGCTCGGACCGGGCGACGACATTACCAGGTTCGAGTATACGAAAAAGCACAACAAGGACAACGGACCGGCGCTTGTCGGCCTTGAATTGAAAAACCGCGGAGACTATGAGCCCCTGATCACGCGCATGCGGAGCAAAGGATTCCAGTTCCTTGAACTGAATAAAGACCCGCACCTTTTCAACTTCTTAATCTGACCCGTCCGCGCATGATTTCCCGGCATTTCGGGAAAAAGATGGATGGGTGATGATAAGCATGCAGGAACAATCCGGGTTTTACGTATTGGGAAAAAAGCTCCGCGGCCGGCGTGAGAAGTCCGGGAAGAGCAAGCTCGACGAGCGATTCGAGCAAAGGATGAGGAAGCTTAAGCCCGAACCGATCCCGGCTTCTCTGGATTCGGCGGTTGAGCTGCTGAGTTCGGGGGTCGGCGCAAGCGACGATTTGATCGTCCGCCGTTTTCAGCTGGGTGGCAGCGGCGGCAGGTCTGCTGCGATCCTTTTCATCGAAGGGCTGACCGACTCCGTTGTCGTGGAGGATTTTATACTGCGAGCCGCCATGGCAAAATCATTGTCCGATACGCCGGCCGGCTGCAAGTCGGGCGATGCATTGTTCGACTATATCCGCGATGCGGTTCTGCCGGTGAATCAGACGAACGAGGGCAAAGATTCGGCCGAAGCGGTCGGCCTCATGCTCTCCGGGGACACCGCATTCCTCATAGACGGCGTACAACGCTGCCTGCTGTTGAATACGAAATCGTACCCGAGCAGACCCGTCGAGGAACCGCGCACCGAATCGGTTGTCCGCGGACCGCGGGACGGGTTTACGGAACAGCTCCGCGTCAATATCGGCCTGATCCGTCGCCGGCTGCGGGATCCGAACATGCGCATCCGCACATTAACCGTCGGCGCACGCAGTCAAACGTCCGTATCGGTCGTGTATATCGACGATATCGCGCCCAAAGCGATCGTCGACGAAGTGCTCTCCCGCATTAAGAAAATCGATATCGACACCGCGCTTGAGAGCGGCTATATCGAGCAGTTCATCGAAGACAATCATTGGACGCCCTTCCCGCTGATCCATAATACGGAGCGGCCGGACAAGGCCGTAGCCAACCTGCTCGAGGGCCGCATCGTGATCATTACGGACGGCTCGCCGTTCGCGCTTATCGCCCCCGCCCTTTTCACCGCGTTCTATCAAAGCCCTGAAGATTACTACGAACGGTTTCTGATCAGCACCATGATCCGGTTCATCCGCATCATAAGCATGGTTATGGCTCTGCTGCTCCCGTCCCTTTACATTGCATTCAGCTCGTTTCATCCGGAAATGATTCCGTCGCGGCTGGTCATCGCCATGGCCGCCGGACGTTCCACCGTGCCTTTCCCTTCCGTCGTCGAAGCGTTCATGATGGAGATAACGATGGAAATTTTGCGCGAAGCGAGCGTCCGGCTGCCCGGCCCGATCGGCCCGACGATTGGCATCGTGGGCGCGCTGGTCGTAGGCCAGGCGGCCGTTCAGGCCGGTATCGTAAGTCCGATCATGGTCATCATTGTCGCGCTGACGACAATCGGCTCATTCGCATCGCCAAGCTACAGCGCGGCGATTGCACTCCGGATGCTGCGCTTTCCAATGATGGTCGCGGCCGGCATGTTCGGCCTCTACGGCATCATGCTGCTCATCCTCATCATCGTCGTTCATCTATGCTCGCTGAAATCGTTCGGCGTGCCTTACCTGGCTCCGCTGACGCCGTTCCGGTTCCGCGATTTAAAGGATACGGTTATCCGCGCGCCGATGATCTTCATGCGCAGTCGACCGCTTGCCCTGCAGCCGCAGGATACGTACCGAATGAAGAAGCAAGGAGGCATGGCGAAGCATGACGAAGCGGACGGACAATCCGACAATCGGCGATAAAGGAGCCGAACACGGGCAGCCGGCTGCCGCCGGCGGTAAGGACGGACACGACGGAACGGAAAGGAGGAGCGGACAGTCATCGGCTAACCGCTTCGTCATCAGCCCCCGTCAATCCGCGTCGATCGTTGCCAGCACCATTTTCGGCGTCGGTGTACTGACCTTGCCGCGCACTACGACTGAAATCGCCGGAGAAAGCGGCTGGCTGTCCACTGTGCTCGGCGCCTGCCTGGCGATGGTGCCGATGCTCTTTCTTTCTTTGCTTGCGCGCATGTTTCCGGGCAAAAGCATCGTCCGCCTGGGAGCCGAGCTGTTCAGTCCGGTCCGCAGAATATGGATCGGGAAGATCCTGATCCTGCCGTTCCTGTCCCTGATGGTTGCATACTGGACAGCAACCACCGGCATGGTCGCCCGTATTTTCGGTGAAGTGGTCACGGCCGCCGTGCTGCCCCGGACTCCAGTCGAGGTCATCATCGGCACCATGCTGCTGACCGGCTTTATCCTTGTCATGCACGATATCGAGACGGTGGCCCGAGTGAACGAGATTTTACTGCCGCTGATCGTCGTCCCGATTCTGCTGATCAGTTTATTTTCCTATCAGAGCGCCCGGTTGGATAATCTGTTCCCGCTGTTCGCGGTCGACTGGATGAGCATTATGCGCAGCTCGCTTACTTCAACCGCAGCTTATCTCGGCTTTGAGGTATTCACCCTCTTCATGTCGCATGCCGAGCCATCGCGCGCAATGGTCAGGGCCAATCTCACCGGCATCGCAATTCCCGGCTTCATGTACACGCTGATCGTCATCTCCGGCATATCCGTTTTCGGCGTCGATGAGCTGAAGCAGCTCGTGTGGCCCACGCTGGAGCTCGTCAAAACGACCGAAATGCCCGGGCTCGTCCTTGAACGAACCGAATCGCTCTTCATCGGCGTCTGGGTGACGGCGGTTTTCACCACGGTGGGCACGATGTATTTCACACTCACCATGCTGCTGAAGGAAATGCTCGGGCTCCGCACCCACCGCTGGATCGCGCTCGCCATGCTGCCGGCATTATATTGGGTGGCGCTGCGGCCGCAAAATATAAAAGACCTTTTCGATTGGCAGGATATAACCGGAAATTACGGCTCATTTTACTTGCTGAGCATGCCGATCCTGTTTTGGCTGATCGCGCAAATGCGTCCCTCGGTGCGGCGGCGGAACCGCAGCGCAGCGGCGGATTCCGGCGGGGAAGGGGGGAGCCGAGCATGATGGTCCGCGCCGCGCGCCGACGGCCGTACAATCGTTGTTTGCTCCGCATCGTTGCCGGAGTGCTCTCTGCTCTCCTATGCCTGGCTCTGGCCGGCTGCTGGGACCGCCGCGAGATCGAGGAGCGGACAAGTGTCGTAGCCGTCGCAATCGACGCGGTGCCGGACCGGCCCGATATGATCCGCTTGTCCGTGCAAATTCCGATACCGCTCAAAATCGCCGGATCGACGGGCACCGGCGGTTCGTCCGGCGGCGACAGTCCCGTCAAGGTGCTTTCTTCCGACGGGATCACAGTGCTCGACGCGATCCGAAAGCTGCAGACGCAATTAAACCAGGAGCTTTTCTACGGCCATACACGGGTCATCGCAATCGGCGAGGCCGTCGCCAGGAAAGGGCTCAACGAGGTGCTGGACCCTTTCCGGCGCAACCCGCAAATCCGCCGGCTGCTGTGGCCCATTATCGTGGAGGGCGAGGGCAGGCAACTGCTCGAGGCCAATCCCGGACTGGAGCAAATTCCGACCGTATACATCATGTCCCTTGTCGAGAACGGCGTCAAAGAAGGGTATATTCCCGACATGAACTTGGGCAATTTCTTCATCGACCTGTCTTCGAACTGCCACCAGCCGTTCATGCTTAGATTCTCAGCCCGCAAAGAGGAAATTGCCTATAAAGGCATTGCCTTATTCCGGGAAGACAAAATGATCGGCTCGCTCGACGTGCAGGAGACTTGGGCAATCGAACGGGTGCGGTACCGCGAGAACGGCGGCCCGATTATTTTCCCCTATGAAGGAGATTCTTCGCGCATGGTGTCGTTGTCAAGCGAGTTTGTCGGCCAGTCCAGCCGGATCCGTTACAATAACGGACGAGTCGAGGCCAGAATTCATATCCAGCTTGAAGGCGCGCTACTGGAAAAAACGTTCGATGACATGCTGTTTAAATCCGGGAGGATCACCCTGCTGGAGCAGAACGCCGCCGACTATTTGGCCGCCAAAACCCGCCAGGTGATAGAGAAGCTCCAGAAACGATACCGGGCGGATGTGATCGGGATCGGGGGCAAGATCCGCGCCTTTCATCCCGGCATCTGGCGACGGATTAATTGGCAGTCCGAGTTCCCGGAGGCCGACATCGTGGTTACTTACAGCTATAAGTTGCGCAACACCGGCATGGAAATGGATTGAACCGCCCTTCAGGCCCCCTCCCTCAGGGCTGCCGAGCCGCATCAGACCGCTCCCGGTCGATTGCGGCTTTTCATCGATTGGACTTCTTTTTCAACATGCCTATAATAAAAGAGTAAACATTATTCACCGGCGCGCCGCTTGTGCGGGGACACGCAACCGATTCATTTCGCAAAGGGGCAAGCATATGGACTTCAAACTTAACCGTTCGTTCGGACGTGAAATCGTCCTGTTCTCCGTCATTCTGCTGTTCGTCGAATTCGTCAGGGGCGCGTTCGTGATCAGCTTCTTGCCGATTTACGGCGGAAAAACGCTCGGCCTTTCACTTGATGTGATCGGCGTTGCGATTACCGCCCATTACCTGACCGACACAGCGTTGAAAATTATGATCGGCTGGCTGCTCGACCGGATCTCGGCACGCACCATCGTGCATCTCGGACTGCTCGTTTCGCTGCTGGGCGTTTTTCTGATCGCATACGCCGATGTCCCCTGGCTGTTCATTACGGCTTCCGCCCTGTACGGCGTCGGCATGTCGCCGATCTGGATCGTTTGCCTGACCAAGGTGACCGAAGCGAACCGCGCCACGCAGATGGGGTATTTATATACGATCTGGTTTATCGGGATGGGCGCCGGACCGATTGTGTGCAACCTGCTGCTCGACACGAGCCCGGTCTTCACCTACCGGCTGCTTGTCGGCCTCTCCTTGTTCGCATGGCTGCTGTCGCTGTTCATATCCAACCGCCGCGAACGGGACGTCGACACGATACCGCTGCGCGAGCAGTTCGCTATTCTGAAAAGCAAGCTTCGTCAGATGCGGCTGCTGCTGCCCGGCATGATCCTGCAAACGATGGGCGCCGGTATGCTGGTTCCTATCCTGCCCAGCTTCGCAGAAAAGCAGCTCGGCATCAATCCCTCGCAGTATTCGCTGATCCTTATGGCCGGCGGCTTGTTCACCATCGCGGGTCTGATGCCGATGGGCCGGTTGTCCGACCGCATCGGCGGCAAAAAATGGTTTCTGATCGGCGGCTTCGGGATGTTCGCTGTCGGGCTCGGACTGCTGGCGATGCATCCGTCGTTATGGGAAGCCGTCATGCTCGCCGCGCTTCTTGGCATCTCCTACGCCGCCTTGCTGCCGGCCTGGAACGCATTGCTCGCCTCCTACGTCCCGCCGCAGCAGCAGGGTCTCGGCTGGGGAATCTTCTCCACGGTCGAAGGAATCGGCGTCATGATCGGCCCGATCGTGGGCGGCGTCATCGGCACATTCTACAGCCAAACGGACGTCGTCCGGTTGAGCGCCGTTCTGTTCGGGCTCATCGCCCTCCTGTATCTTCTGTTTCCTTTCCGGCCGGTGTCGGACGACTGACAGCGGCCTGCACATTATTTTATTCCAAGAGAGTAGTGAGTACACATGAGTCAATGGCAAGCATGGCTGGATCAGCTCCGGCAGATGGACCAGGCGCAAATTCAACGAACGATCGAGAGCTACTCCGCATACGGACCACTTCCGGGCCTGCTGCTGCCGCTGATTGAATCCTTTTTTCCGTTTCTGCCGCTCATTCTGTTCGTGGCCGTTAATGCGAACGTCTACGGGTTCTGGCTCGGATTTCTGTATTCCTGGCTCGGCGTTTCGGCCGGCGCCATGCTTGTGTTCTGGATATCGCGTACAATCGGCGGCCGGTTCGGCACTTGGCTGGAGCGGCGTTTTCCCGTATCTTCCAAATTTTTTCAATGGATCGAGCGCAAAGGGTTTACGCCGATTTTTCTGCTCGCTTGCTTTCCCTTCTCGCCGTCTTTTCTGATCAATCTCGCTTCAGGACTCAGCACGGTGCGGTTTCAGACGTTCATGACCGCGATTCTGCTTGGCAAAGCGGTGATGATTTCATCGATTTCGTTGCTCAGCTTCAACATAACCGATCTGGCGCATGAGCCTTGGCGGATCGCGGTCGCTTTGGTTCTGATCGCAGTATTGTGGTTCGGCGGCAAAAGACTGGAAGCCCGGTATCAGACACATTGACCGGCCCGCCTGAACCGGCGGCAAGCCCGCTGGTCGGCCCTTAACGGGAAGAGCGACTCGGTTGGAGGGGAATGAAAGTCCTATGAACCCCGTTAACGTGACAGGAACGGTTGTGGTGCTGCTGGCTGCGGCGGTTATCGTCGGTGCAATGATCGCGGTGATCCGGGCAGTGTCGGATGATTCGGGGAGGCACAGTGAATTAAAACGGTTTATGGAGACGCTGTTCGAAACGCCCGATCATCTTCGGCCCGGCGGCGGAGAGCGCGCGAAGCAGTGCGAGGGGGAAGCCGGCGGTTCGGAGGGAAGCGCAGGCGAACGCTTCAGCGAGCCGTGCCCGGCATGCGGGGAGACGGTCACCCATGAAGATGCCAGCTGCCCTTCGTGCGGGCTGCGGCTGTTATCATAATTCCTTTCTTTCCGTGGCAAACTGATCAAGGTAAACACCCCGGAAAGGAGTGATTGCCATGTCAGGCGAACAGCCGTCCCACGGCCAGCGGGAAGCGGCGCAGGCCCAATCGTCGGCGGACCGGAGCGGCCAAGGCAAGGAGGCCGCTGCCCGCAAGCAATCCAAGGCGGATCGCGCGGCCGTGCCGAAGCACGGTCTATAATTCTTGTGCAGTAGCACCCAAGGAGGCACAACGCGAATGGACGACAGCCAGAAGCACAAGGAAAAGGAACCGATGTCAGGCGAACCCGTCGAGGTCGACGGAACATACAAGAACGAGTGGGGCAGAGAAGCGGAGCTGAAGCGCGGCGACGTGTTCCCCGCCGATCCGACGCTCGGCACGACAGAGTGGGAACTTGTAGAATTTCAGCCAAGAGGAAGCATGAGCACCGAAAAGAACCGTCCCGACGCACAAGATGCGTTCGGACGGTTCTTTTGTGCGGCCCGCGGCGGGGCTGGCGGACGAGGTTTGGCGACGGTGTCCATTCCGGCGTGGAAGCTGCCCTGCGCGCTGCCCTACCTCGACCGTGTTGCGCTGCCGCGCTGCCCTCCCGTTCACAGCTCGCTCTCCGGCGTCCTTTGCGGCCGTTCCCGCTCCCTTACTTGATCAAGCAGCTTCTCGAGCCGGCGAAGGTGGTAGCCGTATTCGAACAAGGAGGATGCGACGAAGATCAGCCGCTTGTGCAGGGTCGGATCCTCCCCCAAATAACCGGTCAATTGCTTGACGAACCGCTCTTCCCGCTCCTCCTCCGGCTCGATCTGAACGTTGGGCTTCATTTTCCCTTCCGATTTCAACAGAATGTGTTCGTGGTACTTGGTAAGCTCTTCGATTTGCCGGTCGAATCGGCCTGCCCATTCCTCGGCTCCCGGCGCGGAGAAATAATGCTCTTCCACCACATCGAGCAAGTCAGCGCCTTTCTGCAGCGCTTTGATCATCTGCTTGGAGACGAGCAGCTGGCGCGCCCGGTCGAGCTTCTTCTCCGAACGAAACGCCCGTTCCTCCTCGAACAGCATGAAACGCTCGTCCAGCTTGCGGAGCGTGGCGTGAAGAGCTTCCTTCTCCTCCTTGTGCACCTGCTCCTTGATCTCATTCGAGATCGACGTGCGCAGCAGCAGCGACAGCTTCGCATGCGCCTCGTGCACCTGCTGCGTGAACTGGCGTCTGGGCCTCGGCGGAAAAAGCAGCACATTGACGAAAAAGGCGGCGCCCATGCCCGTCATGACCATCAGAAAACGCCCCAGCGCAAAATCCCACCCCTGTGCGTGAGCCTCCATAACGGCTACGACGGTGACGAGCGTAAGCCCGATCGCCCCTTCCATTTTAAGCCGGATATTGATCAGGATGACTGCTATGCAGACGATGCCGATCGCAATCGGCGCGCTACCGATGAATTGTACCGCCCCGAGCGCAATAGCCGCGCCGAGTATGTTCGACTGCACTTGATCCAACACCTGCTGCCAGGAGCGGTAGATGGACGGCTGTATCGTAAAAATCGAAGCGACAGCAGCGATAACCGGCGAATCGAAAGAAAATAAATTACTCAGAAAAATGGCAAAAGCGACAGCCAGGCCGGTCTTCAGAACGCGTGCGCCGATCGTCATGCGGATCCGCCCCCGTCCTCTCCGTTCTCACATTCCGCCGGCAATAAGATCCTATCATAACCGGCCGTCCGTTCCGGATCGCGCAGCAGAAACAGGCGTACGGCAAACTCGGCGCTAGAGCCGCATATCAATTGCTTAAGCGCCGACAGCGACAGCTCCCCATGCTCCGATAATTGTCCAAACCGCTCCAAGTATGCGGGATAAATCAAATGCGGCAACCCTTTCCCCTGAGGCCCCTCTGCCACCCTGCGGGTTCGCGCTTTCCGTTCAAGTTCTTCCCATGTCCCGTCCATGACCCGATCTCCTCCTTCCACTATTATAAACGAAAAATCGGCTTCCTTAAAAATCCCACATTATCTTGTACGAACCGTTTTGGCGAATCATTTCGAATCGCCTGCCGGAGACGGAGACTGCCAGCGTGCTCGGGCGGCGCCGATTCATCTTTTCGCAACCGGGATATCGATCGGCACGTCGAAATGCCAGATCAGCGCGGCGGCAATCGGTACCGACAGCAAATAAGCCGCAAGCGGCCTGCGGTGGTGCAGAAGCAGCATCGGAAACATAACGCAATCGAACAGCAGCGACCATCCCAGGTTCCAGCCGTGCGCATAGCGTATGCGATCCGTCAGCGAATAGATCAATTCGACTCCGCCGAAAATGACGATCCACATCAGGATATGGATAATCCGCCGCCGAGCTCCCGCCTTATCCGGATACCGGGACAAAAACAGCAGCGCACACCCGGGAAACGTCACGAGCGTATAGACAAGCTCCGTCCCGAGATAATCCGGCGCCATGTCCGGGTACAGCTCCCATAACAAATGACCGGCGCATATAAAATTGTACATCGCGTTGCCCAGGGCAATATACAGCATGGTCGCATGATAGCGCCGCCAATTCCGCCAATCTCCCCATTTCCAGACGGCAATTACCGTTATGAATGCAATTGTAAAATGCATCGCTGCAGGATACCTTCCCTTCACTCACCCAACATTACATTTATACTACCCCCTATATTTCCTCTTCATCCCATATATTACGTTCTATCCCACTTTATAACCGGAATGAAAACTGCTTCGCGCGTCCATGTTAGGAGCATTGGAGGTGATCAGCATGACGGGCAGAAATAACAAGCCGAAAAATAACGGCCCCGCGTCCAGCCCTTCCCGGCTTGACCAATTCGGCAGCCGCCTGGCCGACGATACGGCCCCAAAGGCCGCAGAACGCGGCAACCGCGGAGAAGGAAGCTGCTGACCCAGGCTTGTGGTGAACATCCCGGCGCTTACGCCGCCGTCGCAACAGACGGCGGCTTTTCTCATTTTTTTCATGTTTCTCATTGCGCTTATGCTCCTCCTGCCCGGCAGGCAGCTTCATATCCAGCCGCAGCTCGTATAGCCGCTTAATCATAGGCTCGTAATCGGTCGCTGTATCGGCGCTTCCGACCAATAAAGCGCCTTATTGTTGTTCGATTTCCGTCCCCTGTGCTATTCCATTATCGCCGGCTCATTGATTTTTATGATCCTATATAATATGCGATTTAGCGGCACTGTATGCCGCTAACGCTCGCCATGCTTGTCCAGCGAAAACAAAAAGACTGCCGCAGCGCGACAGTCTTCCCGAAATGCCAATGCATATCCTAGTCAATTTACTACGCCATTGTAAGCCATGATCCACATCGACCCGCCGACGATGGTGACGAGAATGACGAGCCCGAATATGAGCGTCATCAAATTATAGCGGGGTTTCTGTTCCTCGCGCAGATGCATGAAGAACAGCAGCTGTACCGCAAATTGCAGCACCGCAGCGATGAGCAGAACGGCAATGGCCGCCGCTCCCTCCAGCAGATCGTTCAATACGACCATCAGCGGAATGATTGTCAGGATGATCGAAAGAACGAAGCCGATCGCATACTGCTTCAGCGAGCCGTGCGCATGCGCTCCTTCCGAATGGTGACCGCCTTCACCATGCCCATGTCCGTGTGAGCCATGTGTATTTTGCGTGCCCTGCGCCATCTACATCACCCCCATCAGATACACGATCGTGAAGACGAAAATCCACACGACATCGAGAAAGTGCCAGTACAGACTCACGATGTTCACTTTGCGCTTGGTCACCGGCGTAATTCCCCGGCGGGCCAGCTGAATGATCAGAGCTGTCATCCAGACCAGGCCAACGGAGACGTGCAGACCGTGCGTACCGACCAGCGTATAAAATGCCGACCAGAAGGCGCTTGTTCCCATGTTGGCACCTTCGTGAACGAGCTTCGTAAATTCGGTCACTTCCAGATAGATGAAGGACAAGCCCAGCAGCGCCGTAACGATGAGCCAACCGATCAAGCCTTGCTTGTTGCCGCGGTTCATCGCGAGAACGGCGAGTCCGCTTGTGAAGCTGCTTGTAAGCAGAATGAATGTCGAAGCAATGATCCCGCCCAGTTCAAACAACTCGGGACCGGGTCCGCCGGCTGTGTTGCCGCGCAGGACGATGAAAGTCGCAAACAATGTACCGAACAGGATAACGTCCGTAATCAGAAAGATCCAAAAGCCGAACTGGCGCAGCTCTTCCTGGTCATGATGGCCGTCATGTCCGTGTTCATGGCCTTGCGTTTGCGCATGACCGTTAGCTTGTGCCATCATACCGTCCCCCTTAATGCCGCTTCCGTGCGTTTAATTTCGTCCACCGGGATATAATATTCGTT
This sequence comes from Paenibacillus darwinianus, assembly GCF_000598065.1. Lineage (GTDB taxonomy): Bacteria > Bacillota > Bacilli > Paenibacillales > Paenibacillaceae > Paenibacillus_I > Paenibacillus_I darwinianus. The sequence continues at coordinate 40,497 of NZ_KK082134.1, forward strand.
ATCGTACGTAAAAGAGTGTACGAGCATACATACGCCGACGCCGATCAAGCCGGGGATTGCCATCCAGTACCATCCCCATACGAAACCGAAGCCCGCCACAAACCAGCAGAACGACTTGATGAACGCGATCGGCGAATTTTTCGGCATATGAATAGGTTCATAAGGCTGGGCCGGAGCCGGCGGAAGCCCTTGCTCACGCCGCTTCTTCTCTTCCCACCAAGGATCCTGCTCATCCGCGCGGGGTACGACCGCGAAGTTATACAGTGGAGCCGGCGAAGGAATCGACCACTCCAGCGTGCGGCCGTTCCATGGATCGCCTGTCGTATCGCGCTGCATAAACTTGACGCTGTGCGCGATTTGCCATACTTGAAACAGGAAGCCGAGTCCCATTATGAAAGCGCCGATCGTTGAGGTGAGATTCAGCCCGAACCAGCCGGTATCCCAGCCATACGTGCTCACCCGGCGAGTCATGCCGTCCAAACCGACCAGATATTGCGGCATGAAAGTTAAATAGAAGCCGATATTCCAGGTCCAGAACGCCCATTTGCCGATCTTCTCATTCAGCTTGAAGCCGAAAACCTTAGGCCACCAATAGTACAGACCTGCGAAATAACCGAACGCAACCCCGCCTATCAATACCTGATGAAAGTGCGCGATCAGGAAATAGCTGTTATGCAACTGGAAATCGGCCGGCGCGACGGAGAGCATAACACCTGTGAGGCCCCCTGCCACGAAGGTCACAATAAAGCCGATTGTCCACAGCATCGGTGTTTCAAAGGAAATTCGTCCTCGAAACATGGTAAACAGCCAATTGAATACCTTGACCCCGGTCGGTATGGCAATAACCATCGTCGTTACGGCGAAAAACGCGTTGACATTCGCGCCGGAGCCCATCGTGAAGAAGTGATGCACCCATGTGAAGAAGGAGGCGACGCTGATGCTCATCAATGCGAATACCATCGATTTATAGCCGAACAGCTTCTTTTTGGAGAAAGTAGCCACGATCTCCGAGAATATGCCGAAGGCCGGCAAAATAACGATATAAACCTCGGGGTGTCCCCACATCCAGATGAGGTTGATGTACATCATCGGGTTTCCCCCGCCGTCGAGCGTGAAGAAATGCGTTCCGAAGGTGCGGTCGAGCATAAGCAGCGCCAGCGTGACCGTCAGAATCGGGAAGGCGAAAATAATCGTCGCGCTGCTGGCGAGGACCGACCAGGAGAACATCGGCATTTTCATCAGTTTCATGCCGGGCGCCCGCATTTTCAGAATCGTCACAATGAAATTAATACCGGTCATCAAGGAGCCGATACCGGAAATTTGAATGCCCCAGTTGTAAAAGTCCTGACCTACGCCTGGGCTGAACATTTTCCCGGACAATGGCGGATAGGCCAACCATCCGGCATCCGGCGAACCGCCGATAACGAACGATACGTTAAACAGCATGGCGCCCCAGAAGAAGAGCCAGAAACTAAGCGAGTTAAGGAAAGGAAACGCAACGTCGCGGGCGCCGATCTGCAGCGGTACGACGATATTGAACAATCCGAACATGAGGGGCATAGCCATGAATAGAATCATGATTACGCCATGTGTCGTGAAAATTTGGTTGTAGTGCTCCGGTGTTAAGAATTGCATATTCGGCATAGCGAGCTGCGTTCTCATCAGCAAGGCGTCTACGCCGCCTCGGAACAGCATAAGCAGCGCGGCGATAACGTACATGATGCCGATGCGCTTATGATCGACTGTCGTCAGCCATTCCCGCCAAAGCCAGCCCCATTTCTTGAAATAAGTCAGTGTAATGACAAGCGCGACCATCGTAAGTCCGATACTGACCTGGGCGCCCAGGATCAACGGATCGCCCGTCACGAAAAATTCGGACGCGAAAGATTTTATTTTTTCTAACACGATGCTGCCTCCCTTCTCAGTTAATGATTTGCGTGCGATGTGCCGGACTGCTTAACGTCTGGTGACGGGCCTTCGGCGTTTTTGCTCGGTTCCGCGCCGTCCTTCTTTTCAGATTCAACATATTTGTTGACAATTTTCTGGAAAAGTTTTTCCGGGAAAGAAGAGAACGACAACACTTCAGATACGCCCGGTTGAGCCAGCTTCTGATAGCCCTGAGCGGTGAGCGACGGAGACGTTTGTTTCACGCTCGCTACCCACTCGTCGAATTCGGCTTGCGAGGTTGCCTTTGCATCGAATTTCATTTGGCCAAATTGCGCACCGCTGAAATTCGCCCCGGAACCCATATAAACCCCTGGCTCATCCGCTTGCAAATGCAGCGTCATCGCCATACCGGACATCGTGTATACCTGCCCGCCAAGCTGCGGAATCCAGAAAGAGTTCATCGGCGCATCCGACGTCAACTCAAACTTGACCGGTACGTCCTCAGGAATCTGCAAATAATTGACGGACGCGATCCCTTGCTCCGGGTAAAGGAACAGCCATTTCCAGTCGAGCGAAGCGACTTGTACAGTCAGCGTTTCCTCTTTGGAGCCCAGCGGCTTTGAAGGTTCAAGCGCATACGTATACCGGACGGTCACGACCGCAAGCACAATAATAATGAGGATAGGAACCCCCCACCAAATCGCCTCAAGCTTCGTGTTGTGCTCCCAGTCCGGTATATAGGGCGCTTTGTTACCCGGCTTGTCGCGATAACGCCAGACAATGAACGCCGTCAGTGCCATCACAGGAATAAAGACCAACAAAGCAATAATGATCGTAAACCAGATCAGGTCTTTCTGCTGCTCGCCGATAGGCCCCTTAGGGTCGAGCACGATCAGATTCGCGCAACCCGACGTTATCAGACCCAAGCCGATAACCGCAAAAATGGCCGCAACGCGCTTGAACGCCGGCGTTTCTTTCATATTTCTCTCAACTCCCCATTTCATGCGATTAATAATGGATGATACCGCATAACGATGCGTGTCCAGGCTTGTGATTAAAATAACACATTCCGCTTGTCCTAGGGGATCTGTTAACAAAGGCGTCAACGAAACGCCTTAATTCCGTAAAATTTTGTTCACCGTTTCGACGATTGTATGACTCTGCCATGGAAAAAACCACATGCGGGCACACGGTTTCCGCGGCATGTGGTTAGCGTATTATATATGTATTAAACCGTCTGCCGGTCGATCAAATCAGCGAAAAAACCTCCCTGCTTATAAGAGGGAGGCCATGCAAATGCCTATTCCGGTTATTCGACCGTTTCGGTCGTCTCGCTCTCCTGCTTGCGCTGCTCGACCATGTTGATGGCCGTGCCGATCGTATAGATGAACACGCTGCCCACCATAAATCCGATCCCCAGCATGAGCGGAAGGTTGTCGTCACTGAAAAAACCCATATTCGCTACGCTCATCACCACTCCGATACCGAGCGCGATCCAGGCCAGTATATTCATGAAGGAGAAAAGCCGTTTCCCTTCCCGCTCGTGTTGTTGTCCGGACGTACTAGCCGTCTTTATTGTCATCGTCATCACTTCCATTCCGGTTTGTAAGGGTTATCATGATTTCAGTATACCACAATTCGTTCAATAAATGTTCACTTTTTGATCAAAAATCAGACACTTTTTATTACACCATTCTTAAAAGATTAAACAATCCCCCACATGGAGAACACGGAAAGGAAGCGCTCTCTTGTCGGAATTTCCCGGGAAATAGGTTGCGGCGTCATTGTCGTCCCAGTTGCGCCCTTAATTCGTTGCGGCGGCCGGTGACACTCCAAAAGTCAGCATAAAAAAGCCTCCTTGTCCGTGTTCCGGACAGGAGGCGGTCGCATGGCGGAAAAGACCTGTGCCCACCTATGCAAATGCGAGCAACAACAGCAACAGAAACTGCAACCGACAGGCTGCCCGGCAAGCGGACTGCCTCTCAACTGCGCCGCCGCTGAAAACCGCCGGTTACAGCAGCTTCCAGGCGATATCGTTCCGCCGCAGCTCATTACGCAGCGCCGCCGGCTTCGTATCCTTGTCGATGACGACCGCTTCAATGCCGGCCATCTCGGCGAAATCGACCATCTGCTCGGTCGTCACCACATATGAGAAGGCGGTGTGGTGCGCGCCGCCTGCATGAATCCACGACTCGACGCCGTCCTTCAGGCTCGGCTGCACCTTCCACAGCACCCGGGCGACAGGCAACTTCGGCAGCGCCTTCTCCGCTTCGACCGCCTCCACCTCGTTGATGATAAGGCGAAACCGGCTGCCGAGGTCAACGATCGAGACGTTGATCGCCGCGCCCCCGCGGCCGTTGAATACCATACGCGCCGGGTCGTCCTTGCCGCCGATCCCGAGCGGATGCACCTCAAGGCGCGGCTTGTCGGCCGCGATTGTCGGGCAAACCTCCAGCATATGCGAGCCGAGAACGAGCTCATTGCCCGGCTCGAGATGGTACGTGTAGTCCTCCATGAACGACGTGCCTTCGTTGCCCGCGATGATTTTCATCAGCCGCACAAGCGCCGCCGTTTTCCAATCACCCTCGCCCGCAAAGCCGTAACCGTCCTCCATCAGCCGCTGAACGGCGAGTCCGGGCAGCTGCTTCATGCCGTGCAAATCCTCGAACGTCGTCGTGAAAGCAGTGAAGCCGCCCTCTTCGAGGAACGAACGGAGGCCGAGCTCAATGCGCGCCTGATAGGCGATGGCATCGCGCTTCTCCTGGCTTTCCGCCACGATTTCGTATTTCTGCGCATACTCGTCCATCAGCTTGTTGACGGCGTCTTCCGTCACGGCATTCATCCGGGCAACCAGGTCGCCGATGCCGTAGCCGTTCACCGACCAGCCGAACTGAATTTCGGCCTCCACCTTATCGCCTTCGGTTACAGCCACCTGACGCATGTTATCGCCGAAGCGGGCCACCTTCAGCGAACGGCTCTCCGCGACCGCCGCTGCGGTGCGCTGCCAGCCGCCGATCTGCTTGCGGACGTCAGCATTGTCCCAGTGTCCGAAAACGACCTTGCGCGCGATGCCCATGCGGGCGGCGATGAAGCCGTGCTCGCGGTCGCCGTGGGCCGCCTGATTCGTATTCATGAAATCCATGTCGATCGTATCCCACGGAATATCGCGGTTGTATTGGGACGCGAAATGAAGATACGGCTTTTTCAGCTGGGAAAAGCCGCGGATCCACATTTTCGAAGGCGAGAAAGTGTGCATCCATGTGATGATGCCCGCGCATTTGTCGTCCGAGTTCGCGTCGATCATCAGGCGGCGGATATCGTCCGGCGTCGTCAGCACGGATTTAAATACAATCTCATAGGTCATGGCGGCATCGCCGTTCAAGCCTTCGACCATTTCGCGGGAGTGGGACTCCACCTCCTGCAGCGTTTCCGGGCCGTATAAGTGCTGGCTTCCGGTGACGAACCAGAATTGATAAGGTTTGGTTTGCAGCATCATATGATTAAGCCTCCTCTTTAATGGCTTTCAGCCGTTTCATCACGTCATTCTCGCCGCGGCCGAAGTAATCGTGCAGCTTCGAGTATTCCCGGTACAGCTTCTCGTACACGGCGACGTTCGCCGGAATCGGCTTGAACGTCTCTTCGCGCACGCGCGCCATCTTCTTCGCCGCGTCGACGATCGAATCGTAGCCGCCGTTCGCGGAGCCCGCCGCAACCGCAGCGAACATGGCCGCGCCGAGCGCCGGCGTCTGCCTGGAGGCCGCAATCTTGATCTCGCGGTTCGTCACGTCGGCGTAGATTTGCATCAGCAGGCGGTTTTTCTGCGGCAGTCCGCCGCAGGCGTAGAGCTCGTTCACTTCGACGCCGTTGCTGTGGAACGCGTCGACGATTTTGCGCGTGCCGTAAGCGGTCGCCTCAAGCAGCGCGCGGTAGATCTCCTCCGGCTTCGTCAGCAGCGTGCAGCCGAGCAGCAGGCCGGTCAAGTCCGTGTCCACCAATACGGAACGGTTGCCGTTCCACCAATCGAGCGCGAGCAGGCCGGATTGGCCCGGCTTGTAGACGGAAG